>DASZJB010000025.1:0-2875 GCA_035948615.1 Candidatus Dormiibacterota bacterium | reverse complement strand
CTCCCGGGCTGGACTGAGGCGGACCTCTACGTGGAGATCACCCGCCGGTGGCTCAAGATGAGCCAGGTGGGCCAGGCCGCCGGTCCCGATCCGGCCGTGCTGGGGTTGCTCGAGGAGCACGCCGACAACTGGTGGCGGCGTCGCCGGGCGATCCAGATCCACGACCGGCGGCAGAAGGACAGATCCGAGCCGTGATTGGAATCATCTTTGGGCCGCCTGGCAGTGGGAAGGGCACGCAGGCCGCCCGGATCGAGGACGGGTTCCACCTGACTCACCTCTCGACGGGGGACATCCTCCGGTCGGAGGTAGCGCGGGGCACCGAGATCGGCCATGAGGTCGCGCGGATCATGTCCGCCGGCGACCTCGTGCCGGACGACGTGATCATCCGCATCGTCCAGCGCATCCTGCGCGACCCCAACGTGAGCTCAGACGTGCTGCTCGACGGGTTCCCTCGCACGCTCGAGCAGGCGCGGGCCCTGGACGAGATGCTGGCTCAAGAAGGCCATCGGGTGGACTTCGTGATCGCGCTGGACGTGCCGGAGAGCGAGCTGGTCGACCGGATCCTTCATCGCGCAGCGATCGAGGGTCGCGCCGATGACACCCGCGATGCGATCGCCGAGCGAATGCACGAATACCACAAGCTCACGGCCGCCGTGCTCGACCACTATCGCGAAAAGGGCGTCCGCGTCGAGGTGGTCGACGGCATGGGGGATGTCGATGACGTATTCGGGCGCATCCGGCGGGCCATCGGAATATCCTCTCGATAGCTGGGTAGCCGGTGGCAAGGAAATTGGCAAGAAAAGCAAGCGAGTCCGACCTGGGCCCCTCGATGAAACCGGCCGTCAACGGTGATCGAGCGCACCTCGAACCAGGTGGCGAGCGCGAAACCGAGATTGGAGTTACGCGCCCCCGCATCGCAAGCGCGTTTCCACCGATCGCCGACTACGCATTCCTGTCCGACTGCGAGGTCAACTGCCTGATCGCCCCCAGCGGGCGGCTGGAGTGGATGTGCCTCCCGCGTCCCGACAGCCCCTCGGTGTTCGCGGCCATGCTCGACCGCGCCGCGGGCAGCTTCAGGTTCGGGCCGACGGGCGTGCAGGTCCCCGCCGGCCGGCGCTACCTACCGGGCACGCTGGTCCTGGAGACGACCTGGAGGACCAGGACGGGCTGGATGATCGTCCGCGACGCGCTGTGCATCGGGCCGTGGTATCACAACCAGCGCCGCTCTGGAACCAACCGCCGGCCGCCCACCGACTACGAGGCGGAGCACATCCTGCTGCGCACCGCGCGATGCGTGGTCGGCGACGTCGAGATCAGCCTCGATTGCCAACCGGTATTCGATTACGGGCGCACCGCGGCGAAATGGGAGTACGCGGGCCAGGGGTACAACGAGGCGATCGCGAGCGGCGGAGAGATGGACGTGCCGCTGCGCCTGGTCACCGACCTGCGCATGGGGTTCGAGGGGCCCGGGGCGCATGCGTCGAAGACCTTGCGCCAGGGCGAGAAGGCGTATGTGGCGATGGTCTGGCCCAGGTCGCGCCACTCGACCGCCCAGGAGTACTGGGCGGAGCACCCCGCCCCCGCGACCGCCGACGAAGCCTTCATGCGTGTCGAAAGGACCGCCGACTACTGGCGCGAGTGGATCAACCGTGGGGAGTTTCCCGAGCACCCGTGGCAGAGCTACCTGCAGCGCAGCGCGCTGACGCTGAAAGGTCTCACCTACAGCCCCACGGGCGCGCTCCTGGCGGCCCCTACGACCTCGCTGCCCGAGACGATCGGCGGCGAGCGCAACTGGGACTATCGATACACGTGGATTCGCGACGGCACCTTCATGCTGTGGGGTCTGTACACGCTCGGCTTCGACCGCGAGGCGAACGACTTCTTCTACTTCATCGCCGACGTGGCGAAAGGGAAGAAGGATCTGCAGATCATGTATGGCATCGGCGGCGAGCCCGAGCTGACCGAGAAGACGCTCGATCACCTCAGCGGCTATGACGGCTCGAGGCCCGTGCGTGTCGGGAACGCCGCCTACCAGCAGGTGCAGCACGACGTCTGGGGCGCCGTGCTCGACTCGGTATACCTGCACACAAAGTCGCGCGACTACCTGCCGGAGGTGGTGTGGCCGATCCTCAAGCGCGCGGTGGAATGCGCGATCGAGAACTGGAGGAAGCCGGACCGCGGTATCTGGGAGGTGCGCGGCGAGCCGCAGCACTTTACTTCGTCGAAGCTCATGTGCTGGGTCGCGTGCGACCGCGGCGCACGCCTGGCCGAGCTGCACGGTGACCTCGGCCTGGCGGCGAGCTGGAAGGCGATGGCGGACGAGATCAAGTCGGACCTGTGCGAGAAGGGCGTCGACAGCCGCGGCGTCTTCGTGCAGCACTACGGGACGAAGGCGCTGGACGCGTCGGTGCTCCTGATCCCGCTCGTCCGTTTCCTGCCGCCCGAGGATCCACGTGTACGGGCCACGGTGCTCGCCATCGCCGACGAGCTGACGGTCGACGGTATGGTGCTTCGCTACCGAACGGATCAGACTGACGACGGCCTTTCGGGTGAAGAGGGCACGTTCACGATCTGCTCGTTCTGGCTTGTCTCAGCGCTGTGCGAGATCGGTGAACTGGACCGCGCGCGCGAGCTGTGCGAGAAGCTGCTGTCCTACGCGAGCCCGCTCCAGCTGTACGCGGAAGAGATCGACCCGCGAAGTGGTCGGCACCTGGGCAACTTCCCGCAGGCCTTCTCGCACCTCGCGCTGGTCGAGGCCGCCGGCCGGATCATCATCGCCGAACGTCTAGAGGAGCTGGGTGCATGAGTGACTATGACGTGATCGTGATCGGAAGCGGCGCGGGTGGCGGCACGCTCGTGAACCGGCTGGCGCCGT
>DASZJB010000024.1:0-8012 GCA_035948615.1 Candidatus Dormiibacterota bacterium | reverse complement strand
GCGCCGAACCCGTCCTCCACGATGCGTCCTTGGACGCCGAGCGCCGCCCCTTCCATGATGCTCGCCACCCCCGAGCAGATGAACGCAACCAAGCCGGCTAGCCCGAGCGCGAGTCCCAAGGGATTCGCCACCGGCGACAGGACGGGAATGGCCGATACCGGGATGATGGCGATCCAGGCCACGCCGCCAAGGGCGGCAAGTCGAACCGTCGCATCGTGACGGCGCCGCACACGCACCGCCACCGCGTTGCTCGCGGGAAGGTAACCGGTGGAGCTTCGGCGCGTCGCGACCGTGGCGATGAGCAGCGCCAGCCAACTGACGAAGAACAGGCAGCCAACCCAGCCGGGCGTCGTGCTGTACCGACGGCGAAGATTGGATGTAGCGGGCGCTCCCGTCACGACGCAGACCGCCGGTAGCCGCCCCTCCTCGAAGTAGTTGACCGGCACCGTGACCGTGTCCTCACTCCATCTCGGATAGGGCAACGTGGGCGGCGAATCCATCCGAGAAGCGTAGTCGGGTGACCACCGTCACGTTCTGAACTTGCCGGAGCCTCGAGTGAGCGCTGCCGAGTACACAGCGCTTTGGCATCATTGTCTCCGTGGACGCTGAATGGATCAAATTCGCCACGAAGTGTCAGGCAGCGCTGGGAGAGTTGGTAGAAGGACGACCCGAGCCCTTCAAAGCGCTGTGGTCACATGCTGATGACGTCGTGATCATGGGCGCGTTTGGCGGCTATGAGTGCGGGTGGGAGCAGGTGAGCGGCCGGCTCGATTGGGCGTCAAAGGGCATCGCCGCAACAGATCGCAAGGTGGAAAACGTTGTGACGGTCGTCACCAATGGCGTCGCCTACACGGTTGACCTTGAGCACATGATTCGGCACATCGGGGGGCGCCCGCACCCACGAACACTCCGCTGCACCCAGGTCTACCGACATGAGGACGGTCGGTGGAAGGTCGTCCTACGCCACGCAGACGAGCTGCCGCAGAAGGACGAACATCAAGGACGCCGTCGTTAGACCGCGGACGCCCTCAGGCGATGACCGTCGATCACCGAGCGTCTTGTCATCGCCACCAGTGAATCCGGGCGGCGGTCACCGCCGCCTTGACCGGCTGAGCAACGTCAGCTTCCATGCGCGCGAGGTTCTGCACCCATTCGCCGGCGATCACGACCGCCATCGCCCCGCGAATCGCTCGCTCATCGGTCCCTGAGCGGCGCATGCAGTCCACTGCAGCCGAGCGCAGTGCCTCCGGCGATGGCGACCCGGAGGTGTTGTTGTCGCGCAACGTCGTGAGTTCATCCGCAAGACGGTCGACGCCGGTCAAAAGAACCCGCACCTGCTCCTCGACCGTCGCGACACTCTCGGGACAGGAATTGGCTCGGTACCCGAGGTCGGTGGCCACCATGACGAGCAGATCCCCGGCAAGCAGCGCCTGGCTCCCGGCGGAGACAACCCTCGCCGCGGCGTCGGCATCGAGCGGCCTGGCGCCGCGCTCGATGAGAAAGGCATCAAAAGCTTCTCCGGTCCGGTCACGTGCCCGGGCGGCTTCGGCGCGGATTCGTTCGATGTCCGCTTCGCCGGTGACGCCGAGTACCAGGTCAAACGATCGCGCCAGATACGCGCGAACCGACCGATAGAAGCCCGCGGTCGCCCGGGTGAGGTCGCGTCGCGCGCCTCGTGGCCAGAGCAGCACTCCGACGACGACACTGATGCCGGTACCGACCGCCACGTCCTCGATTCGCACCAACCCGACCTGCCAACCGGCCGGTGAGATCAGGTTGAAAACGATGATGACCATCACGGTGAACGCCGCCTGCCCCGCCACGAACCCGATCGCGCTGGCGGCATACGACGCGAAGAAGATCACAACCGGCAGCGCGATCCACATGAGCACCCGATCGTCACCGGCGATGACGGCGAATACACCGCCGACGGCAAACCCGATGACGCTCCCGACGATGGCCTCGACGGTGGTCCGCCCCGTCGCCAGGGCGTTCGATCGGAGAACGGTGAGGGCGCCGAGCACCACCCAGAATGCGTGCTCGAGGCCCAGGATTCGTGCCAGCAGAACGGAGACAGCCAGTCCGATGCCGACGCGCAGGCTGCTGTGGAGGATGGTCGAGCTCGGCTCCAGGTGAGTGCGAAGCGTCCCAACGCTGCGCGCAACCACACCGCGCGCACCGTCGAGCTGTGGGGTTCCTGCGGGCGGCGACACGCCTTCGTCGGGCCACCCACCCGCGGCGATCACCGCGTTCGTGCTCAGCGCGATCGTCAGATATGCGATCACACGCAGGGTGTGGTCGACGTCGATGCTGTCGAGCACCGCGTTCGGTGCTCGTCCGGCGCCCAGCTCGACCGCAGCCCAGCGATCGAGTGCCGCGCGGTGTGCGCGCCGCGCCTGCTCGAGGTCGCGAAGTACAGGCGCAGGCCCGTCTGTGAGGACGGCCGCATCTGAGCGCAGCGCTGTGATCACCGCGGCGGCAAGCTCATCCCCCTCCTCGATGCACGGCCGCATCGACGGGCGCTGGTCATGGAACGGGCGCTCCGCGAGATCGACGATCTGCTCGAGCTGAGACACGAGCTGGACGAACGCGCGATCGCGACGCGTCGGACCCGCGGGGCGCATCCCTGCGCGCGCGTACTCACCTCGGACTGCTGACACGGCGGCGCGTGCAGTCCGCGTGGCGGTTGCGACCTGCTCGTCTGCTGATCCATCGCGCATCGCTGTGACGAGGACGGCAACAGCGATGCACGCACCGGCGGCGCGCGCGCGCACCCAGGCGTGTTCGAACCACGGCCACAAGAACACGCCAGCGAGAGTCGACACGACACCGGCGAGCATCCATCCGGCCAGGCGGGTGGGAATCGCAGAAACGTCTCCAGGGACAGAGGCAGCTAGCACATACGCAAGCAGGAGCGCTGTCTGCGCAGCTTTGACGTAGCCTCCAAACACGCCCGCGAACGACAGGGCGAAACCGATCACCAGCATGACGGCCGCGGCCGCTGCGGCGCTGAACGAGACTGCGGTTCCGAGAGCAACGAGTGCGGCCCCGACGAGCGTCGCGGCTGCGTAGGCGACAGCTCGCGGGCGCCGAGGACCGCCGAAGTCGGCCATGACCAGCAACCCGAAACATCCGAAGACTGCAAAGGTGGCGACCTGCAGGTCGCGGAAGACCAGAAGCGTTATCGCGAAGATCGAGGGATTGATGATCGCCGCACGCACGGCGCGGTGCAGCGCGACGCGTCGAGGGTCGGGACGCTCCTCGGGTGCGACAGGCGCCGATGACGGTGCGATTGCTGCCGTGGCGGGAACGGTCGCTGGGCCGGTCACCTTGGGGTCCTGAGCAATGGTCTCGCCTCGCTTCGCGCCCGCGACTTGCAACGCGCGATGATATGCATTGCCCAGCGCACGCCGCTTGGTCTTTCGTTGGCGAGATCGTCGTGCCGCAGGCACCGAATCCCAGCCTCTGTCTGAACTTCCGCGACCACAATCCCTGATCTCGCAGCGCGAGGATTCACCGGGAACTAAGAAGACCCCCAGCGCACTGCCAGGGGTCTCTCTAAAGGGGGGTGGGTTGCGGTGTGTACGTTGATCCTATTGAGACCCGAGGAAAGGAGGGGTTAAGGATCTCCTCGGACTCCGCCATAGACCGCGTCGAGGACGGGCGGCTAAAATGGCGCGATTGACCGGTTCGGCCGGTGCGAGGTAAGCTTGACCCGGCACGAGGGGAGGGCGGCGCGCCGGATCTGCCTGAGGCATCCGTACGTCGTCGGGACATGTGGGGGAGGGTCTGGGATGGTCGCGAGCCTGAGCTTCAGCGATGGCGACACGCTGCACCTGCTGCTGACCCTGAGCATCCTGCTCGCGGCCGTTCATGCCGTGGGTTTTGCGTTCGTCAAGCTGCGCCAGCCGAGAGTCGCCGGCGAGATCGTGGCTGGGCTTATTCTCGGACCCACCGTCCTCGGGTATCTACGCCCCGACCTGGCCCACGAGCTGCTCGCAGGGAACGCGTCCTCCACGGCGGTGCTCGGGGCGATCTACCAGCTTGGACAGCTGCTCCTGATGTATTGCGCCGGGGCGGCCCTGCGATCGCATCGCCGCCGGGGCGAGGGGCGGACGACGGTGCTCATCGCATTGTTCGGCAACGTCATTCCCTTCGCCATCGGCGCGGCATTCATGGTCGTCGTCAACCCGGGCAGTTTGATCGGCACTGCCGGAAACCGCACCGCGATGCTGATCGTCTTCGCCTGCGGTATCGCGGTAACCAGCATCCCGGTGATATCCCGGATCCTGGTCGACCTCGGACTCATGAGGACATCGTTCGCACGCGTCGTCCTCAGCGTCGCGCTCATCGACGACGTGATTCTGTATGTGTTGCTCAGCATCGCGGTGGGACTTGTTGCCACCGCTTCGAGCGACAGTTTCGCGCTGCCGAGCCTGTTATCGCTGCACCCCGGCTCGGCGACTTCAGATGCCTACTACGTGGTCGTTTCGGTGGCAATCTTCGCGCTGCCGCTTGTGTTCGGCCGTTCGTTCGTCGAGAGGGCAGGGGCGTTTCGCTTCAACGTTCTCGGACGCAGCAATGCGCTCGCCTTCCAGGTCGTCTTCATGATGGTCATGACGAGCCTCGCGCTGTTCCTCGGAATTTCACCGATTTTTGGCGCCTTCGTCGCCGGCATCCTCGCCGGCACGCTCACCGCAAGCAAGGTGGGCGCCACCACGGTTTCTCTCGACGCCGCTCGGGCTCAGGCGACGATTCAGAGCTTCTCGTTCGCTTTCTTCATTCCCATCTACTTCGCGATCGTGGGGTTGAAGCTCGACCTGGTTCGTCAGTTCGATATCTCGTTTTTCTTCCTGTTCCTGGTCTTGGCCTGTGTGGTGAAGGGTTTGAGCGTGTACCTCGGCGCGCGCATTGCGGGGGAGCGACGCGACAGCGCGGTCAACCTGGCCATGGCGCTCAACGCGCGCGGTGGTCCAGCGATTGTCATGGCGTCCGTGGCGTTCGACGCGCACATCATCTCGGAGAAGTTCTACGTCGACCTGGTGCTGCTCGCGCTTGTGACCTCCATGATGGCCGGCGCGTGGCTCGACAGAGTCATGCGCCGAGGCACCTTCTTCGCAGGGTCTCAGACCGAGGAGCCGGCTGACCCGGAAGCCGCCCGGGCCGCGCCCGGCGACATCGTCGCCTAGGTCAGCTCACCTGCCGCTCATACGCCGGAGAAGCCGTCTCGGCAACCCGTGGGCGTCCCGTGAGCTCGACCATCGGCTCCGGAGTCCCGGCTCCCGTACGGAGCTCGCGGTTCATCTCGCGCTCGAGCACGTCGACTCGCTTGCTGATCTCGCCGAGCACGAACCGCAGCACGAAGCGTCCGGCGGCCAGGTCAGGTGCCCCCGTCGACGGGGTCGTCGGCATCGTGCGCAGCACGCCGATCAGGGTCACCGCCTCTTCGAGGGCATTCTCATGCAGCTGGCGGACGGTCACTGAGCCGAACTGTTCGAGCTGGGCTCGCGACCGCAGCACGACCGCGAGGTCGCGCTGCCGATTGGGGGTGAAGGCCTCATCCGGGAAGGCGAGCGGCCGGAGGGTCTGGAGGTACGCGTGCCAGCCGAGTGCCGCCTCGAGGTACGCCACCGCCCGGCGCTCGTCGCGGCGCGTCTCGTCGATCGTCCGCTGCGTCATTGCTCGCGACCTTCGCACCCCGCGGACGATCAACCCGAGAGCGATGAGCGCAACGATCACCGCAGCGCCGGCTATGATCGCGACTATCCCCAGAGCCATAACAGCTGAGAGGGTATCGCGTACTACGCGACCTCGTGACTCAACTGATGTGAGGTCGGGTCCGCCCCCGATCGATTCGCGGTGATCGCAACAGCCCTCACGGCTCCGGCCAGTACCGGAGCACTCGGAACTCCCCGTCGTTGCGCTGCCAGAGCTCGAGCCCCGGGGCATTCCTCCAGCCCTTCACCAGCGTCGCTATGGCGCGGAGGTTCCTGGCCAGCGTCAAAGCAGGCGAGGGCAGGTAGCGGCCCTGGCTATCTCGTGTCATGCCTCTTGATGGTTAACGTCGCGGCGGTGGTCCCCAGATCACCGTTCGCTCGCCAGGTCTCGCAACGAGCATGGACGATCCGTCACTCGGGTTTGGACAGGCGCCGATCGGAGACGAGGCTGAAAGCGCGGTGGCCGCAGTTCAGGCACTTGAAGCGTGGTTGATGGCTCTGTGAGCTCACGTCGGTCTGATCGAAGTGCATGCGGATGACCCTGTCGCTCCCGCACCGACCACAGCGCAAAAGGATGTTCTCCCCACTCCCCTGGGGCATGTCTTCGAGGATGACATCTCGGTCGCGGATTTTCCAGCCCAGCTCAGCCTTCCGCCTGTGCTGACCCAAGCCCGTCCGGTACGAAGCGGGTGTCCGGGACAAGTTCCAGGTTCGCTCCCTGGGCCGCGATCTCGAGCAGGGCAGCGAAGTCCTGGTCGCCGAAGCCCTGGCCGATGAGGCCGACGACGATCTGATGGGTGAGTGCGGTGAGGGGGAGCGGAACGTTGCGCTGCCGTGCCGCCTCGAGTCCGAGCTCGAAGTCCTTGCGCAGCAGGTGACCCGTGAATGTGGGGGTGTAGTCAAGGTTCACGAAGGCCGGCGTCTTGTACCTGCTGAAGACGGACCCGAGCACGCTCTCATTGATGAATGCCAGGTAGTCCGCTCTGGCGATCCCGCCGCTCTCAGCGAGCACTGTCGTCTCAGCGAGGATCTGCGCGACGACACCGAGAACGAGGTTGTGGCAGATCTTCACGAGGCGCGCTGCCTCACCCTCGCCCACGTAGGAAACGCTCCGTCCCAGCATCTCGAGGTATGGCAAGACGCGGATGTACGCCTCGTGAGGACCGGACACCGCCACGCTGAGCATGCCGGCGCGGGCCGCCTTCGGGTTACCACTGACCGGAGCGGCGAGGAGCGCGACGCCCCGCTCCGCAGCCCTCTCGCGAATGTCGCTCGATACCGTCATCGAGACGGTCGATGCGTCGACCACCACCGCCGGGGCGCGAGACGGGTTCGCGAGCAGGCCGCTCGGTCCGGTCATCACCTCTTCGAAGTCGCTCGATCCGGCGACCATGGTGATCACGATGTCCCGGTCAGCGAGGTCGACCGGATGCTCGACGACGCGAGCGCCACGATCAAGGAGCGGCTTGGCCTTCGCGCTGGTGCGGTTGTAGACGGTCAGATCGCAGCCGTGCTCCAACAGCCTCGTGGCGAGGACCTCGCCCATCCGGCCAACCCCGATCCATCCGAGGGTCTGGCCATCTGGCGCCTGCTCGGTCATGTCCTCCCCCTCAGTGGCTGATTCGCCCGACGGGTCCTGCGCAAACGATTGCCTAGCATAGCTGCACCTTTTTTGCGGTGTCAACGCGCCGGTTATTCGGCGCTGACTCGCGGCCGTGCGCTGCGCTGGGTTTTCGCAGCCCCGGCCACGGTCGATTCGCGAACGATGAGATCGGGGGTGAAACGCACCCGACGGCGGGTCGGCTCGTCGCTTTCGATCTGATCGAGGAGCAGGCGTGCCGCGACCGAACCGAACTCGTGGATCGGAACATGCATGGTGGTCAGACTCGGGCTCACGCGGCTCGCCAGCGGGATGTCGTTGTAGCCGACGATGGCGAGATCCTCCGGGATCCTCAAGCCCATCTGACGAGCCACCTCCGCGGCGCCGATCGCCACCATGTCGGTGACGGCGAACACTGCCGTCGGCGGTTCCGGCAGCGAGAGCAGCCGGCGCGCTGCGGCGGTGCCGCTTTCCTCGGTGTAGCCGGCCTCGACGATGAGGTCCGGATCGGCGGCAATGCCGGCCACGGTGTGTGCGGCGAGGTAGCCACGCCGGCGCAGCATGCCGGTGCTGACCGTGGATTTCCCCGCGAGATGCCCGATGCGCGTGTGCCCGAGATCGATCAGGTGGGCGGTGGCGACCTGGCCGCCGAGAAGATCGTCGGAGCCCACGAAGGGATCCTCGCCCTCGTCGCT
>DASZJB010000023.1:0-16950 GCA_035948615.1 Candidatus Dormiibacterota bacterium | reverse complement strand
GCTGGCGGCGCAACACCCGCGCCGCTTCCTCCGCATCGACGCCACCCGCCCGGCAATTGTGGTGTCACGTGACATTTCCACCGCCATCGTGCAGCGGCTTCCGGCGCCCGCACCTGTCTCACTCCCTCCCGCGAGGAGTGCAGGCGGTTTCGAAGCGAGCCCCTACGGGAGCGCCCCGGTCGGCTGATCCGCCGCCACGCGTGCGGGGCTGACGATCGACGAGCCGCGCTACGCGGCGGGTGACTTGAGCACGACGTCCGATGCCGGCACGACTCGTTCGACCCGGCTCCCAGCCAGATGGACACGCACCCCCGGTACCCCGGGGGCTCCGGGATCCCACCCCAGCGCGTGCAACTCGCGAGCCTCGCCCCAGGTGCGTGCCATGCGCTGCTGCCGGCCGTCGGTGAAGGTCATGGTCCCGGGTCGCGTCGCGAAGCCGAAGCCGACTGCGCCACCGGTGCTGAGAAACGCCGGCACGTCGGTCAGCGGCGATGCGGCGTCAAACAGGTCCTCGCCGGTCGCAAGTGCAGCTGAAAGGCTGGGCATGCCGCCGGACTTCGCGGCCTCGCGCACGCCCGCTCGCTGCGCCACCTGCTGAGCGCGTTCGCGCCGTCGGCGTTCGGTGGCCAGCTCGGTGGCACGAGTGCGGATCTCGCGGAGATGCTGCTCGTACGGGGCCATCGCGGCGACGGTGGCGCGCTCGGTCGCCTGGAGCGCCGCGCCCAGTGCATCGAGGTCGATGTCACTCAACTCGCGCAGCGCGTCGGGCTCGACCCGATCGCCGAGCGGAGGGAGTTCCACCCCCGGCACTCTACTCGCAGCCCGCAGCCGGTTCCCGGCGCGCGCGCGTCCATTTGCTGTATCACGCACACAACCGTCATCGCATCCGAGGGAGGCACAGCTGGTGGCTCAAGTTCTCCATGACGTCATCCACGTCGAGCGCGACGGCGCCGTGGTCACGCTGACCATCGACCACCCTCCGGCGAATGCGGTCAACGGCGATGTCGTCAACGGCCTGGCGGAGGGGCTCGCGAATGCCGAAGCCAACCAAGCCTGCCGAGCCCTGGTGATCACCGGGAGCGGACCCAAGTTCTTCTCCGCCGGTGCCGACATCACCGGCTTCGGGGCTGGTGCCGACGCGATCGGCAAGGCGACCGACCTCACCCTGCTCTTTGAAGCCTCGCGTCTCCCGGTGATCGCCGCGGTCAACGGCATCGCGTTCGGTGGCGGTTGTGAGCTGACCCTGGCGTGCGACGTGCGCCTCGCCGCCCGAACCGCGCGCTTCGCTCAGCCGGAGATCAAGCTCGGGATCATCCCGGGATGGGGCGGCACCCAACGACTGCCGAGGCTGATCGGCACCGCGCGCGCCACCGAGCTGCTGCTCACCGGTGATCCGATCGATGCGGAACGCGCTCTGGCGATCGGGTTGGTTGCCGAAGTGGTCGACGCTGACGAGCTTCCCGCAGCGGCGCGTCGCTGGGCCCAACTTCTCGCAACGCGTGCGCCGCTGGCGCTCGCCGCGACCAAGAGGGCGATGCGTGCCGGCGCGCAACTTCCCATCGCGGATGCGCTGAAGGCAGAGCGAAGCGAGTTCGTGGCGCTGTTCTCCACGGAGGATGCGCAGGAAGGCATCGCGGCGTTCCTGCAGAAACGTCCGCCGGAGTGGAAGGGACAGTAGTGTCCGCGGCCGTCACCGCGGTCCTCAGCCCGATCGCGCTGGTGCTGGTCGCCGCTGCCGCATTGGCGGCAAGCGGGCTGCGATGGCGAAAGCTGCTCGGCGAGATGCGGCGGAGCACGCGCCATGAGCGTCGCCTCGACCATGCGGCCTCACGAGTGCGTGCCTTCTTTGTGTATGTCGTCGCCCAGGGACGGTTGCTCAGATGGCCCTTCGCCGGAGTGCTCCACGCCTTCATCTTCTGGGGGTTCGTCGTGCTCCTCACCGCGATTGCCCAGGGGATCGTCGAAGCACTCTGGCAGGGATTCCGCTTCGACCTGCTTCCCGGCAGTGGCGCGATCGCCTTCCTCCAGGACCTGTTCTTCTTCGTGGTGATCTGCGGTATCGCCATGGCGCTGTTCAACCGCCTGGTCGTCAAACCCACGCGATTTCGCGGAAGCCATCGCGGCGACGCCATCCTCATCCTGGCCTGGATCGCCGGCCTGCTCATCTGCATGCAGCTCAACTACGCCACACGCATCGCCGAAGGAGTTCCGGAGGCGCTCGGCCAGTGGCGCCCGATCGCGTCAGCGCTGGCGAGCATCTTCCGGCCGCTCGGGTCGGGAAGCGAAGCGCTGATCGTCCTTCACGGCATCTTCTTCTGGGCCCACCTCACGCTGGTGTTCGGATTCCTCGTCTACCTCGGTTACAGCAAGCACCTCCACATCATCACGTCGATCCCCAACGTCTTCTTCAAGAACGAGCAGCCCAAGGGGGCACTGCGCACGCTCGACATCGAAGCGGTGATGAACGCCGAGAACGAAGCCGACCAGCACTTCGGCGCCGGAGCGCTCGAGCAGTTCTCATGGAAGGACATGCTCGATCTCTACACGTGCACGGAATGCGGGCGATGCCAGACTCACTGCCCCGCGTACAACACCGGCAAACCGTTGTCGCCGAAGACGTTGATCACCGACCTGCGTGATCACGCCTACGAGAACCTCGCGGGTGGATACGCCGCCACGAAACATGATGCCCACGTTGCGCAGCCCGGCGGTGGTGCCGGTGATGGCGCGGTGATGTGGACCAGCGGCGATCACCAGGCGGGAGCGGTGCACGACCTTCCCGGGCATTTTCAGCCGTCGTGGCTGTCACCCGAAGACGTCGCCGCCGCCGTCCCGGCCGGCGAGACGCGGCCGCTGCTCGGGGGCACCATCCTCGAGGAGACACTCTGGTCCTGCACCACGTGCGGTGCGTGCATGGATCAGTGTCCGGTGCTGATCGAGCACGTTCCCAAGATCATGGACATGCGCAGACATCTCGTCCTCGACGAATCGCGCATACCGAAGCAAGCTGAATCGGCGCTGCGCAATATCGAGAATGTGGCCAACCCGTATGGGCTCTCGCACCAGACACGAGCGGATTGGGCGAGGGATCTCGGCGTGGCCTTCATCGCCGACAGCCCCGACGCGGAATACCTGTACTGGGTCGGCTGCGCGGCATCCTTCGACGAGCGCGCCAGGACGATCGCGGCGGCGCTCTCCAAAATCCTTCAGGCGGCGGGCGTGGATTTCGCCATTCTCGGCACCGAGGAGAAGTGCACCGGCGATCCGGCGCGAAGGATCGGCAATGAATACCTGTTCCAGGAACGCGCGAAGGAGAACGTCGAGGTGCTCAAGCGGCACAACGTCCGCAAGATCATCGCGTCGTGTCCCCACTGCTTCAACACCTTCGCCAACGAGTACGGCGATTTCGGCGGCGACTACGAGGTCATCCATCACACCCAGCTGATCGATCGCCTCCTCAAAGAGGGGCGCATCACCCTCGACGCAGCCAAAGCGCAGGAGGAGACCATCACGTACCACGACTCGTGCTATCTGGGTCGCTGGAACGACATCTTCGCGCCTCCCCGAGAGATCCTCGAACGCATCCCCGGGCTCAAGGTCGTGGAGATGGCGCGGAGCAAGAGCGAGGGGATGTGCTGCGGCGCCGGGGGAGGCAGGATGTGGATGGAGGAGGGGCAGCCTCGAGTCAACCACCGCAGGGTCGATCAGGCAGTGGACACGCGTGCGACCAAGGTCGCGACCGCGTGCCCCTTCTGCCTTGCCATGTTCGACGAGGGCATCTCCGCGAAGCAGATCGGCGCAGAGCTCGCGGTGGACGATGTGGCCGTCTACGTCGCGCGAGCCCTCAAGGAGCCCGCATCGGGGTCGGCTCCGGCGTAGGGGTGCCGCACATGCGGCCGCGCTCAGATTGGTCGGGGTAGCCGCTGGTTGCGGAGCGTTTGAAAACGCGCGCCGCAGTCGGCGCACTTGAATCCTGGCTGCTCGTACCCGGTCTGACGATCGCCGAACGTCAGCGGGATGACCCGTGTGCCGTCACAGCGCGCGCAGGGCGGGTCGACGGGCACGCGCAGTTCTTGAGCCATGTCATGAGGATGCCACGTCGAGGCTGGTGGCGTACCGATGAGCGGTCGGGGCACACTTGGTGGTCCGGCGGCTCCGGCAACACCGGTCCATGGAGGCACAGCAGTGGCAGACCCCGACGTCGTCGACGCGTACAGCCCCGAGTGGGCGGAGGCCTTCAAGGCGGAGATCAACAGGTCGTCGATCTACAAGCAGGCGGCTGCGGGCTGGGAGGGAACCGTCGGGCTGGTGGTGCTCGCCGAACCCGACAAGAACTTCCCCGACGATCGTGGAGTATTCCTCGATCTCTGGCACGGAGAGGCGCGCGACGTCCGGGTCGGGACGCGGGAGGATGCGCAGCAGGCCAAGTTCGTGATCACCGGCGCGTACTCACGCTGGAAGCAGGTGGCCCGGAAGGAGCTCGACGCCACCAAGGGCATCATGCTCGGCCGTCTCAAGCTGAAAGGCGACTTCCCGACGATCGTTCGCTACACCAAAGCGTCGCAGGAGCTGACCAACTGCACCACCCGGGTAGCGGTCAGGTGGCCGGACGAGGCCTGACCAATGGCTCGATCCGTGCCGGTCGGCAGCGACCAGGGTCGTCTGGTGGTCGTGGGAGCCGGCACCATGGGGGCGCAGATCGCCCAGCAGGCGGCCCTGCACGGGATCGACGTCTCGCTCGTGGACGTCGACACCGAGCATCTCAAGCGGGCCATGGCATCGAATCGTCAGCAGCTCGATCGGCGGGTCGAGAAGGGAAAGCTCGACCCGGCTGAGGCGGACGCTGCCGCGAGCCGGGTGACGGCGACGACCGACCTCGCCAGTGCTGCGTCGGAATCGGCGTGGGCAATCGAGGCGGTGGTGGAGCTGGCGTCGGTCAAGCGGGAGATCTTCGCGGCGCTGGACGCTCACCTCCCGGCGCGCGCGGGCATCGCAACCAACTCGAGCAACATCGTGGTGTCGCGGCTGGCTGATGCGACCGCCCGCCCGGAACTCTGCTGCAACATGCACTTCTTCCACCCCGTCCTGGTCATGGACCTCTGCGAGGTGGTGCGCGGACCCGAGACCTCCGACGAGACCTGCGCTCGAGCCGTCGCCTGGTCACTGCGGATGGGCAGGACACCGATCGTGGTGGAGAAGGAGATCGACGGCTTCATCGTCAATCGCATCCTGGGTGCCGCATCGCGCGAGGCCTTCTCGCTCCTCAAGGGTGGGGTGGCATCAGCCGAGGACATCGACATCGCGGTGCGCAAGGGTCTCAACTGGCCGATGGGCCCCTTCCAGCTCGCGGACTTCTCGGGTCTCGACACCGTCCTCACCATCCGGCGGGATCGCATGGAGCGCGACCGTGCTCCCGGCGATGTCGCGACGGTTGCGATTCTCGAGCGCATGGTTGCCGCCGGCCGCCTCGGCCGCAAGAACGGTCGCGGCTTCTACGACTACGCCGTCGATCCGCCCGTGCCCCTCCCGCTTCCGGACTGAGCGAGAGCAACCCGCCCGGCATCGGCCGCGCGAGCCGTCAGGGCCGGGATCATCAGCGCGGCGACACCGACGCCGAGCAGCCCCAGGGGAACGAGCCTCCCGGGGGGAGCAGGTGCCGCATTCCCGGTGTCGACGAGGGTGAGCACGCCCAGTACCGCCCACCCGGCGATCACCCGGATCGACGCCAGCCCTGGCCACGGGCCGATCTCCACGGCGGCGGCGCGGGCCGCGCACCACGCGAATGCCGGCGCCAGGATGACGAGGTCGTGGGGCAGGAGGTGCGGCGACGCGACCAGAGAGAGGGCTGCCGCGCCGGCGAGCGAAGCCTCGAGCGCACCGGGCCGCAGGCACGAGCGCGCACCGAGCACGCCGCACCCGGTGAGCGCGATCAGCGATCCTGCGATGCCGATGGCCATCGGGATGGCGCCACCGCCCAACCATGACGCAACCAGCCCGGGGAGCCCCAGCGTGCTTGCACCGGGCGTGTTGCTCACCGCGAAGCTCAACGCCGACACGAAGCCGGCCATCCCACTCCAGCCGACCAGCGCCAGTGAGACCGCGGCGACAAGCGCACAGCCCGCCGCCGCACCCGCAAGCGACCGCCAGTCGCGCCTGGCGATGAGCCAGATGCCGAGTCCGATCGCCAGGTGGGGCTTCGTCGCCGCCAACGCGAGCGCCAGCCAGAAACCGGCGGCGGCTGATCGATCGGTCCGCCAGGCCGCGTACGCGGCGGCGAGCCCCAGGGCGGCGATGCCGTCGATCTGTCCGAGAAGGAGGAACGCGTAGGTTCCTCCCGCGGCGATGGCGACGAGGAACGTGGCGGCCCGCGGCGCCCGCCCAAGACGGGACGGCCAGGGGCCGGCGCGGATGGCGATCCACACGGCGAGCGCGAGGAGGAGGAGCTCGACGAGCGACCAGATCCGGAACGCGGTTCCGGGGTCCAGGACCGTGAACGGCAAGGCGAGCAGTGCGGTGGTCGGAGGCGTGATGAACGGCAGATTGATCACCGTTCCGGCAGGAAGAAGCGCCAGGTGACGGGAATGCTCGGCCTGCTGGTCGTAGAGCTCGGCTCCGTCGCCACTGCGCAGCATCAGCGCCGCCACGTAGGAGGCGGAGAAGTCGGTGCCGCGCTCGCGTACCGGGGTCACCTGGGCCCAGGAGATCGCGAAGTACGCGAGAAGGACGGTGCTGACGGCGGTGGCGATGACGACCGCGCGACGGGTTCTCACGGCGTCTGGACGCTAGCATCGAGTTCGCGGAAGCGAACGCCGCGTTGCCGTATTGCTTCCTATACTCGGCCGACGATGGCGAACGCATTCACCGGTATCGACCACGTGGGAATCGCCGTCGCAGACCTCGAGCTCGCCGTCGCCGCCTACGAGCGCCTGACCGGGTCGGTCCCGACGCATCGCGAGGTGGTGGCTTCCGACGGCATCGAAGCGGTCATGTTCGAAGTGGGCGCGTCGCGCATCGAGCTGCTCGGCAGCACGGGGCCCGAGTCGAAGATCGCCGGGTTCCTGACCCGGCGCGGCAGCGGTCTCCACCACGTCGCCTATGGCGTCGACGACGTTCAGGCGAGCCTCGATCATTTCGCGGCGCTCGGCCTGCAGCTCCTCGACACCTGTCCCCGACACGGAGCCGCGGGCAGGCTGGTCGCGTTCCTCCATCCCTCGGCGGCGGGCGGGGTGCTCACCGAGGTGTGCCAGCCCGACCAGGAGAACGCCGGGCCGCGCTCGTGAGCGATCACCCCGGGGCCGAACCGAGCATTCAGCCCGAGACCGAGTCGGGCATTCCGCTCGAACCCTTCTACGTCGACCGCCCGGAACGCGCACCGCCTCCTGGCGCGTACCCGTACACACGGGGCATCCGCGCCGAGGGGTACCGCTCGCGGCTCTGGACGATGCGCCAGTACGCGGGCTTCGGGAGCGCTGAGCAGACCAACGAGCGCTTCCATTACCTGCTGCGCGCAGGGCAGAGCGGACTGTCTGTGGCCTTCGACCTCCCGACCCAGATGGGCTACGACAGCGACGACCCCATCGCGCACGGAGAGGTCGGCAAGGTCGGCGTGGCGATCGACTCACTCGACGACATGGAGCTGCTCATGCGCGGCATCCCCCAGGATCGCGTGACCACGTCGATGACCATCAACGCGCCGGCAGCCGTGCTGCTGCTGCTGTACGAGCTCGCCGCCGAGCGCAAGGGGATCGCGGCAACGACACTGGGGGGGACGATCCAGAACGACATCCTCAAGGAATACGCCGCGCGAGGAACGTACATCTTTCCCCCGCGACCGTCCATGCGCCTCGTCACCGACACCTTCGCGTACTGCGCGCAGCGTCTCCCGCGTTGGAACACCATCAGCATCAGCGGCTACCACATTCGCGAGGCAGGCGCGACGGCACCGCAGGAGATCGCGTTCACCCTGAGCAACGGCATGGCCTACGTGCAGGCGGCGATCGACGCCGGCCTCGATGTCGAGGATTTCGCTCCGCGACTGAGCTTCTTCTTCAACGTCAGCAACGACTTCTTCGAGGAGATCGCCAAGTTCCGCGCCGCCCGGGCGCTCTGGGCGGAGGTCATGCACGACCGCTTCGGCGCGACCGGGGAACGCAGTCTGCAGCTGCGCTTTCACGCGCAGACCAGCGGCGCGACCCTGACCGCGCAGCAGCCGCTCAACAACGTGGTGCGCGTGTCGCTGCAGGCGCTGGCCGCGGTGTGCGGTGGCGCGCAATCGCTGCACACCAACAGCTACGACGAAGCGCTGGCGCTGCCGTCGGAAGAGGCGGCCGAGATCGCCCTGCGCACCCAGCAGGTCATCGGGCACGAGACCGGCGCCGCCGCCGTCACCGATCCCGTCGGTGGCGCGTACCTCGTCGAGGCCCTCACCCACGACCTGATGGACGAATCGCGAGCGCTCATGAACCGCGTCGAGCAGCAGGGGGGCGCCGTCGCCGCCATCGAGGCGGGGTTCTACCAGCAGCAGATCCAGGAATCCGCGTATCGACACCAGCGCCTCGTGGAATCGGGCGAACGGGTCATCGTCGGTGTCAACCGTTTCACCGAGACGGCACAGCCCGCGGTGCCGATCCTCCACGTCGACGCGTCCCTGGAAGCAGCGCAGATCGAGCGGCTCACCGCGATGCGCGCCGCTCGATCGGCAGCGGCGGTATACAAAGCGCTGGATGCACTGCGTGCCGGGGCGCAGGGGACCGACAACCTGCTGCCCTTGATGCGCGTCGCGCTCGAGGCGCGGGCAACGGTCGGCGAGGTATGCGGTGCGCTCCGCGAGGTCTTCGGCGTCTACCGTCCGGCGGTCACCGTATGAACCGATTGTCCCCGCGATCCCCTGGTAGCCTGACGGCGTGACTAGACACGTGCGTAAGGGCGTGCCCCCCGTCGGCGCGAGCGACGCTGTCGCGCCGGCATCTCCATCCGAACCTGCGGAGGCCGACGGCGCGTCGTCGAGCGGCTCGACCGGCGGCACCGGCAAGAAGATCAACATGCTGCGCAAGCGCCGCTACGACGCAGTCCACCGTGGAGGCGCCGCCGAGCGATCCCAGCACGCCAAGGGCAAGCTCACCGCGCGTGAGCGCATCGACCGCCTGCTCGACGCGGGGTCGTTCACGGAGCTCGACATGTTCGCCCTTCACCGGACCACCAATTTCGACATGGACCAACGGCGAATTCGCGGGGACGGGGTGATCACCGGCTGGGGGACGGTGGACGGCCGGCAGGTCTTCGTGTTCAGCCACGACGCGTCGGTGTTCGGCGGTTCGCTCGGCGAGGTGTTCGCGGAAAAGGTCACCAAGATCATGGACCTCGCGCTCCGCACGGGATGTCCGTGCGTCGGCATCAACGACTCGGGGGGCGCGCGTATCCAGGAGGGCGTCGTATCGCTCGCGGGGTACGCCGAGATCTTCTATCGCAACGTCGAGGCAAGCGGCGTCGTCCCCCAGCTTTCGTTGATCGCCGGACCGTGCACCGGGGGAGCGGTGTACTCACCGGCGATGACCGATTTCATCTTCATGGTGCGCAAGGTCGGGTACATGTTCATCACGGGTCCCGACGTCATCAAGGTCACCACCGGCGAGGAGGTGACCTTCGAGGAGCTGGGTGGCTCCGACGTGCACAACCAGCGGAGCGGAGTCGCCCACTTCATCGCCGACACAGAGGACGAGGCTTTCGCGCAGATGCGCGAGCTGCTCTCCTACCTGCCGCCCAACAACCGCGAGCAGCCGCCATACCGGCCGACCCTCGACGACCCGCATCGCGAGGATCCCGAGATGCAGGCGATCATCCCCGACAATCCGAATCAGCCGTACGACATGCGCAACGTGGTCACCCGCGTCGTTGACGACGGCCGGTTTCTCGAGGTGATGCAGTATCACGCCGAGAACATCATCTGCGGGTTCGGAAGGCTCGACGGACACCCGGTCGGCGTCGTCGGCAATCAACCGCGCGTGCTCGCCGGCGCGCTCGACATCGCCGCCTCCATCAAGGCGGCGCGGTTCGTGCGCTTCTGCGACTCGTTCAACGTGCCGCTGGTCACGTTTGTGGACGTTCCCGGTTTCCTTCCGGGTACCGACCAGGAATATGGCGGCATCATCAGGCACGGCGCCAAGCTGCTCTATGCGTACTGCGAGGCGACGGTTCCCAAGCTCACAGTGATCACGCGCAAGGCCTACGGTGGTGCGTACGACGTCATGTGCTCCAAGCACATCCGCGCCGACTACAACGTGGCCTGGCCCACGGCGGAGATCGCCGTAATGGGACCGCAGGGTGCGGTCAGCGTCATCTTCAAACGCGAGATTTCCGAGGCACCTGACCCGAAGCAGCGCTCAGCTGAGCTGATCGAGGAATACCGGGAGCAGTTCGCCAATCCGTACTACGCCGCGGAGCGTGGCTACATCGACGACGTGATCGAGCCGCGCCAGACGCGCGGCTCGCTGATCGCCGCGCTGCGCATGGCGCGCAACAAACAGGCGCAGACGCCGCAACGCAAGCACGGCAACATTCCCCTCTGACGCTCAGCGCGGATTGACGCGCCGGCCACCGGTCCGCGGGGCCGAGTCCTTCAGGCTGACCGACAGCGGCACGTAGGCCTTCGCGTAGGCACGGTCGGTGCGACCCTGCGCGTGGTGGATCGCCGGAACGGCCGCGCGCACCAGGAGCACCTGGAGCGCCGCCGCCACCGGAACCGCGAGCAGCGCGCCGATCAGGCCCTGGATGGCCCCGCCGACAAGCAGCGCGAGCACGACTCCCAGCGCCGGGAGGGACACGACGCGGTTCATGACCATCGGCACCACCGTGTTGGCATCCACCAGCTGGATGACCAGCAGCACGGCGAGCACCAGGATCGGATATTCCGGGCTGATCGTGAAGCCGAGCAGCACCGCGGGAACCACACCGATGATCCCGCCCACCATCGGGATCGCCGCGGTGAGACCGGCAAAGATGCCGAGGATGACCGAGTCCGGGAGGCCCATGAGCCAGCAGGCGATTCCAACCACGAGTCCGACCGCGAGGCTGTTGATCGCCACGGCGCGGAGAAAACCGCCCATGCGATATCCCATCTCCCGGAAGATGTCGATGATCAGCTCGTGATGCGCTTCCGGAAAGAGGTCGACGGTGAACGCTTTGAGCCGGTCGCTGCTCACCAGCCAGAGAAACCCGACCACGAGGACGAGGACGAAGTCGACGATGATGCTGAAGATCGTTCCACCGATGGCGAAGAGGATGTTCCGGGTGGCGTCGATGACCGAGCTGACCTGCTTGGCGACGTCGACGTTGAAGTGGAACTGGTTCTCGACGCCCGTGAACCAGCGGAGAAAGTCCTTCTGGTAGGTCGGAAAATTGGTGGCGAGCGACGATGCCTCGGTGACGATGGGTTGCACGAGGAGCAGCACCATCACCCCGATGAATGCCAGGACGGCGATGTAGACAGTGAGGATGCCCACGGGCCTCGGGATTCGTCGACGTTGTAGCTCCGCAACGAGCGGCCGTATTCCCTCGGCGAACACGATCGCGACCAGCACGACCAGGACGATGCCGATGATGGTGGCGAGGAACGCAACCAGCGCGACGATGCCAAGCACGATGAGTGCCGCGCTCACCAGCGTGCGCACCGACACGACGTTCACGCCCTCGCGACGCGAGGTCTGCTGCGGCTCGATGGCGACGCGGTCGGCAGCCGCCCCCGGTCGGGGTTGATCCGGCTCGGGCGTGGGATCTTGGTCTGGTGGAGTCCCGAGGACGCGTCTTGCCAACCGGGTCAGCCTAGCAGCCTCCGGCTGCTGTGGAGAGACACCCTTTGCGTACCCTGTCGGCGTGAGCGATCTCGAGACGCGCCCCGTCGGCGGGGGCGTGCTCCAGGCGACAGTCGTCGGCCTCGGTTGCAACAACTTCGGGCGTCGCGTGGACGCAGCGGGCACGAAGCGCATCGTCAGCGCGGCGCTCGAGGAGGGGATCACCTTTTTCGACACCGCTGATGTCTATGGCGGCGGACAGAGTGAGGAGATGCTGGGCGCAGCGCTCAAAGGTCGACGCGACGAGGCCGTGATCGCCACCAAGTTCGGCCATTCGTCGGGTGGTGAGGGGCGCAGCGGCGGATCGCGCAGATACGTGCGCATTGCTGTCGAGGCGAGCCTTCGCCGGCTCGACACCGACTGGATCGACCTGTATCAACTGCACACCCCCGACCCTGCGACACCTGTCGAGGAGACGCTCGAAGCGCTGACCGAGTTGGTGAGTGAGGGGAAGATCCGGTGCGCGGGGTCGTCGAATCTGATCGGCTGGCAGATAGCTGACGCCGACTGGATGGCGCGCACGCGGGGACTCACCAGGTTCGTGACCGCGCAGAACGCGTACAGCCTCCTCGACCGATCCGTCGAGGGAGCGGTGATCCCGGCGTGCGCCCACTTCGATGTCGGCATGATTCCCTACACCCCGCTCGCCAACGGCCTGCTCAGCGGGAAGCATCGTCGTGGCCGGCCGCCCGAGCCGGGGACTCGACTCGCCACCGCGAACGCAGATCGATGGCTCACCGACCACAACTTCGACATCGTGGAAGCGTTGGAAGGTTTCGCCTCCGCGCGTGGCGTCTCGTTGCTCGATGTCGCCATCGGCGGCCTCGCCGCGCAGCCGCAGGTGGTCTCGGTGATCGCCGGGGCGGTGTCACCGGAGCAGGTTCGGGCGAATGCTCATGCGGGACGGTGGCGCCCGAGCGCCGCAGACCTCGCCGAGCTCGACCGGGTCGCTCCTCGCCAATGAATCGTCACGTCTGTCCCATGCAGGGTCGCCGATGAAGCTGCTCGAGTACCAGGCGAAGCAACGTTTCGCAGCCGCAGGTATCGCGGTCCCCGCCGGCCGGCTGGCCCGGACTCCCGAAGAGGCGGAAGCCGCCGCTCGTGAGCTCGGCCGCATCGCAGTCAAGGCGCAGGTGCCCATCGGAGGCAGGGGCAAGGCGGGCGGTATCGCCGTGGTCGACACCCCCGAGGATGCCCGGCGTGAAGCCGCGCGCATCCTGGCGATGGACATCCGCGGCTATCCGGTGCGCAGCGTCTGGTGCGAGACCGGGCTCAGCATCGACGCCGAGCTTTACCTCGGCATCACCCTCGATCGCGATCGCCGTCGCCTGGTGATCATCTTCTCGGCCGCCGGCGGGATGGAGATCGAGCAGGTTGCCGTCGAGGCGCCGGAGCGAATCGCGAAGCTGTGGCCCGATCCATTCGCCGGCCCGCAGCCGTATGAGATCCGTCAGCTGGCGTTCGCGGGGCTTGCGCACGCGCCCGATCTTCGTGACCGGGTGCCGAAGCTTGTGAGTGCTCTCGTCGGGCTGACCACTCGCCTCAACGAGGTCGCTACATCGCTCGATGCCGTGACCTGCGAGATCAACCCGCTGGTGCTCACGCCAGATGGGATGCTCGTCGCCGCGGACGGGAAGCTCGAGATCGACGAGAACGCCGACTACCGGCACAAAGACGCGGCTGAAGAGCTCGCCCGCGACGAAACCGGCAATGACGGTAGAAGTGGGGACGATCCCTTCGAGGTCGAGGCACGCAAGCGCGGGCTGACCTACGTGCACCTCGACGGGGACATCGGCTGCATCGGCAACGGCGCCGGCCTCACCATGAACACGCTCGACCTCGTCAAGCAGCACGGCGGTGAGCCGGCCGACTTTCTCGATATCGGCGGGGGCGCGAACGCGGAGCGTGTGCGCAATGCGCTCGAGATGGTGCTACTCGACCCCAAGGTGCGCGGTGTATTCATCAACATCTTCGGCGGTATCACCCGAGGCGACGAGGTCGCTCGGGGAATCATCGCGGCTCGCGACGAGCTACACATCACCAAGCCTCTGGTGGTGCGCATGACCGGCACCATGGAAGAGGAGGGACGGCAGCTGCTTGAAGACGCGGGCATCGTGCCTGCGAAGACGGCGACCGAGGCGGCCATGAGCATCGTCGCGCTGACGCGGCGGGAGGGGAAGGCATGACTGCGGTGTGCACCAGGGTGGGGAGGGCATGAACGGAGGAGGGCCGTCTCGGAGCCCGGGCTACCCCCCCGGGCGAGAGCGAGGGGCGGAACGGCGAAGGCGTTCCGACCCCGTGCCCACCGCAGTTCATGCCCTCCCCGCCCGGGACGCGTCATGAGCGTCCTTGTCGACCGCGACAGCCGCGTTCTTATTCAGGGCATCACCGGGCGCGAGGGCAGCTTTCACACCGCCCAGATGCGTGCCTTTGGCACCAACATCGTTGCGGGTGTTTCTCCTGGGAAGGGCGGCGGCGATCAGGAGGGGGTGCCGATCTTTGACACGGTCGCGGATGCTGTGGCGGCGACCGGAGCCGATGTGTCGGGGATCTTTGTGCCGCCGGCATTTGCTGCCGACGCGATCATGGAGTCGGCTGCGGCTGGGATCGAGCTGACGGTCTGCATCACCGAGTTGATCCCGGTGCACGACATGATCCGGGCACGTGACTTCGTGATCCGCACGGGGCACCAGTTGCTTGGAGCCAACTGCCCGGGGATCGTGACCCCCGGTCAGTGCAAGGTGGGCATCATCCCCAACCACATCAACACTCCGGGGCCGGTGGGGATCGTGGGGCGCAGCGGGACGCTCACCTACGAGGTGATCCAGGGACTCGGTCAAGCGGGAATGGGCCAGACAACGTCGGTCGGCATCGGCGGCGACGCGGTGATGGGCCTGAGCTTTCCCGATGTGCTCCAGCGCTTCGCCGACGACCCGGAGACGCGAGCGGTCGTGCTCATCGGCGAGATCGGCGGTTCCGACGAGGAGACCGCCGCAGCGTGGGTTCGCGATACCGGCTTCGACAAGCCGGTGGTTGCGTTCATCTCCGGACGCACCGCGCCGCCGGGCAAGCGCATGGGTCATGCGGGCGCGATCATCAGCGGCAATACGGGCAGCGCGCAGAGCAAGCTCGACGCGCTCACCGCTGCCGGCGCTGTGATCGCCGACACCATCGAAGACGTGGTACGCCTGACCGCGGAAAGGCTGGGCACGCACCCTCGCTGAGAGGCGCGCCCAGCCGAGCGCGCTAGCCGCGCACGCGGAGCACGATCACCGCGGCGATGTACGCGAGGCCGGCGATCGCGCCCAGCCAGTCGTAGGGCTCGCCGCTGTGGCCGCGCGCCACCTCGACGATGAAGGCGACGATCACCGCGATGATCAGCGCCAACCCGGCCAACGCGGTCGCCTGCAGGTCGAGCATTGCGAAGCGCTCATCGCGGCCATCGCCGCGCAGGCCGCGGACGGTCTCGCTCCGACCACCGAGCAATACCGCAGCCCCGAACGCGACCATGATGCCGAGGCTCCAGAGTCCGAGGACCGTCTGGTGACCCACGATGTTCGCCCCGAGCAGGACGAGCCCGATCAGCAGGCTGCCCACCGGGATGGTCCACTTCGAGTGCATCAGGTCACCCCTTCCGCCCGTTGTCGTCGACATGGAACAGGTCCTCCACGCTGATGCCGAAGAACCGGGCCAGCTCGATGGCGAGCGGCAGGGAAGGGGTGTAGCGCTCGGTCTCGATGGCGTTGATGGTTTGCCGCGAGACACCGAGCGCGTCACCGAGATCTCCCTGTGACAGCCCCCGCGCTGACCTGAGTCCCCGGACGTCGTTTCGCATGGTGTAAAGCCTACTTGACATCGGGCAGGAGTGTCAAGCGTGCTTTACATGCAGACATGTTTCAAGCCCGTGCCGCCGCGCTACCGTTAGGTTCGAGTGAACTTCGATCTCAGTGACGAGCAACGTCACATTCGCAACGTCGTTCGGGACTTCGCGCAGGCGGAGATCGCACCGGCAGCCGCACATTACGACGAGACGGGGGAGTTTCCCTATGAGCTCGTCGCCGGCATGGCCAGGCTCGGGCTGTTCGCGCTGCCATTTCCCGCGGAGATCGGCGGCGCCGGGGGAGACTTCATCGCCTACTGCCTCGCCATGGAGGAGATCGCTCGCGCAGACGCCAGCTGCGCGATCACGCTCGAGGCGGCGGTCTCGCTGGGGATCTCGCCGATCGCCACGTTCGGCTCCCGGGAACAGCAGCAACGCTGGCTCCCATCACTCATGGCCGGCGAGCGGCTCTGGGCATTCGGCCTCACCGAGCCCGATGCGGGATCGGATGCGGCAGGCACGCAGACGAGGGCTGAGCGCGACGGCGATGACTGGGTGATCAACGGCCGCAAGGCGTTCATCACCAATGCCGGAACCGATATCAGCGCAGGGGTGACCATCACTGCGATCACGGGATCGCAGAACGGCCACAAGCAGATCAGCACGATCGCCGTGGAGCGGGGGACTCCCGGGTACTCGCAGGCTCCCAAGTACCGCAAGCTCGGATGGCACGCGTCCGACACCCGCGAACTGATCTTCGAGGACTGCCGGGTTCCGGCCGGCAACCTCGTCGGCGTGCTTGGCGATGGGTTGACGCAGTTCCTGCAGATCCTCGAGGGCGGGCGTGTGGCCATCGCGGCGCTCTCCGTCGGCGTGGCCCAGGCGTGCCTCGACGCATCGCTCGCCTACTCGGCGGCACGGCGTCAGTTCGGCGTGCCGATCGCCAAATTCCAGGCAACGCAGTTCAAGCTCGCCGACATGGGCACGCAGATCGAGCTGGCGCGGCTGATGACCTGGCGAGCTGCCGCTGCCATCGATGCGGGCAGGAGCCCGGCGCCATACGCCTCGATGGCGAAGCTGCACGCGTCCGAGGTCGCCACCGCCTGCGCCAACCAGGCGGTACAGATCCACGGCGGGATGGGATTCATGGAGGAGTCGCCGGTCGCGCGCCTCTATCGCGACGTCAAGATCAACGAGATCGGTGAGGGGACCAGCGAGGTGCAGCGGATCCTGATCGCTCGTCACCTGCTGCGCCCCTATGAGGTGCTGGAGACCGAGCGTGAC
>DASZJB010000022.1:0-4471 GCA_035948615.1 Candidatus Dormiibacterota bacterium | reverse complement strand
CCCAGGACCTCCACCCCCGTTCGCAATCGAGGCGGAGGTCACGGACACCGATCGTTCTGAGCTCTTGATTCTCGGATCGGAGTTTCCGCCAACGCAGAGCTCGCCGCAGCCGGTGGCGGTGTGGTCCTGGAATGGCGCCGGGTGGGGGCTGCTCGAACCGGCATGAGCCACGCCGCGCACGACTGCGTGCCGCGGGCTGATCGTGGCTACTCGGGGAGCACGATCCCGAGCCGTGCCGCGCCGGATGCTGCCTCAGCCCGGGAGCGGATCCCGAGCTTGGCCAGGATTGCCGAGACGTGGTGGTCGACTGTCTTGGTGGTCACGAAAAGCTGCCGCGCGATCTCCGGGTTGCGCCGTCCTTTCGCGATGAGTGCGAGGACCTCGACCTCGCGCGCAGTCAGCCCCGCCGCGTTGCTTCGGGTGGCAAGGCGTGGACCGCGAGCGACGCCACGGATGCCGCGCTCTCGCAATCGCCGCGCCACCTTGGCCGCCGCGGTTCGGGCTCCCAATCGCTGAAACTCAACCAGCGCCTCCTTCTCGCCCTCCTCCTCGTCGCTGCACGCGAGGACGACCGCGGCCTCGTAGCCGCACCCGAGCCTCCGCCAGGCCGCGACCGCGGCTGCGCTGTCACCCGCGAGCTCGAGCGCGTACGGACCGGTGGTGGTCTCGGGTCGCACCGCGGGTGCGCCGGTGCGCCGCCGCCAGGCTCCGAGTTCGCCGACTACCCATGGAACCTCGCGACTCTGGGCGATCGACAACGGCGCCTCGGTGGCCGCGACGACAATGGTCGCTGCCGTCTCCCCGCCTTCCAGCCACGCGATCTCAGCGGCGGCGACGGCAGGCAAGGTCATGTGCTGCAGCTCGCCGGTCGGGGCGGCGATCGCCTGCGCCTCTCGGAGGAGCGAGTGCGGATCCGGGTCGCCCCGCCGGGCGCGCACCACAGCGATGACCGAACGGCAGATGGTCTGGGCCACGGCGTTGGTCTCCGCGTTGCGCACGACCGACGCGGCCGTTTCAACAGCCTCATCCCAAGCCCCCTGACAGAGCAGGCGATAGGCCTCATGACTCGCGATCTCGTAGCCCCAGCCATCGAGTCCGTGCTCGAGGCAGTACTCGAGCCCCTCGCGCTGATAGTGCTCCGCTGCTTCGAATGCACGGATGCGGACCGATGCCCAAGCGAGATGGATGTAGGCCCGCCCCGCATGCTCCTCGAGGTGCCACTGCTTGCTGAGCTCGAGGCTGTGCAACAGCTTTTCGAGCCCGTCCTCGCTGCCGGTCAGGTACGCGGCCGTGCCGACTGTGTTGAGGGCGTGCACCAGCGTCTCGTGGTCGTCAAGCTGCTCGGCGAGCCGCAGTGCGCGGTCACCCCACACTCGCACGGTGTCCCGGTCCTCGGCGTTCATCGCGAGCATGGCGTGGGTCGCCTGGGCCATTGCCAGCGCCCGACCGGGTGGGAGCGCCTCGAGGATGCTCATGGCTTCACGGGCCGTCTCCTCCGCCTCCGCGATTTGACCGTGACAGCGGAGATTCGACGACATCGCGCGCAGCGCATCCGCCTGCCCGACGCGGTCACCGGCCTCGCGATAACACTCGAGCGCCTCGCGCCGTGACCTGATGGCGTCGTCGAAGGCACCGATCAGGTAGCACTCCTCAGCCCGACGCGAGTGCAGAACGGCACGCTCGTCAGCGGGTTGGTCGCGAGCAAACCGGAGTGCTCTCGCGTACTGCGCACCCGCCTCGCGGTGCGCGCCCGCTCGCGCCGCAGCCATGCCGGCCTCGGGCGCGTAACGCAGCACTGCCGCTGCGTCGCCCGCCGCTTCGGCATGGTGCGCCAGCCTGGTCAGGTCGGGCGTCGCTGCGCTCGCGGCGGTGAGCGCTTTCAACGCTCGTTGATGGAGTACCCGCTGTTGCTGGTGCCCGATCTCCGCCTCGACAGCGAGGCGTGCCAGCTCATGGCGAAAGGCGATCTCGCCGGACCGGACGACAACGACTCCCGATGCGATGCACTCGTCGAGGGCTTCGATGGCGTCGCCGGTGGTTGCCTCGAGGAGCGGCAGCGGCACCGCTGGCGGCGCGATTGCAATCGCATCGATGAGGCTGCGAGCGGTGGGGCTCAGGCGCGCCACGCGAGCAAGAACGGCGTCTCTGATGCTCTCCGGGACCGTTGCGGCGCCGGCCGCAAGCGCCTCGGTCACGAAGAAGGGATTTCCCCCCGTGCGCCGGTACAGTGCTGCAGCGTCCACGTCGAACGGAGCCGCCATCGCCGCCACAGCCCGCGGCGAAAGCGGCGACACATGCAGCCGGGCAATCGACATGCCCGGGCCGATCTCGCCGAGCACACGACGCAACGGGTGGAAGCGATCGAGCTCGTCATCGCGGTAGTTGACGATCACCAGTGCGGCGACACTTTGGATACGCCGACCGGCGATTCGCAGCACGTCGAGCGACGCGCCGTCTGCCCAATGCATGTCATCAAGCACGACGATGAGTGGCGCTCGCCTCCGCAGCTCGTCGAGCAGCTCGACGGCAACCTCGTGCGGACGCGCGCCGCCGGCCACGAGCTGCGCCAGGCGTCCGCCGGTGGCGAGCGCGATATCGCCAAGCGGGCCGAGGGGACGGGGGGTGAGCAGCGGATCGCACGATCCCCAGAGGAGACCGGCCGACGCCGACGCCGAGTCGCCGAACGCTCGAAGCAAGGCGGTCTTGCCGACTCCGGCTTCGCCGCTCACCAGCACGAGCCGGCCGGTCTTTCCCGAGGCGACGGAGTCGAGATGTCGCGCCAGGTCCGCGAGCTGCTCATCGCGCTCCAGCAGCTTCACAGCCAACGGGGAGACCGCTACGGACATATACGCCTTTCCCTGAGAGCCGTTCGGGCAGTGTCGGTTCGCTGATTATCCACGTGCTGAGGAGGTCACATCGCCGGCCCCCGTGCGGGGATCAGCAGCCGGAAGTGGCCAGGAGTGTGGTCGTCGCCGACGGCGGGTGGGAAGATTCGCTCGATGCTGTCGACGCGCCTCTCAGCCGCCGCGAAGCTGCTCGGGCTTCTGGCTGCAACCGGAACGCTGATCATGGCCACCGCCGGCTGCGGCAGCGCGAGCACCCTGTTGATCGAAAACGTTGACGGCGCTGCGGTTTCAGTCGTGCCCTGGGCAGGTGGCCCGACGGTGGTCGTCGGTTGTCATGCGGCCAGCGACGTCAACACAACCGCGGCGCCCAGCCAGCCGTGGCTCGTCACCGTAAGGGGGTTGGCGGATCACCACCTGCTGATTCAGCAGAAGGGATCAGGCGATGTTGAGGTGATCGTGCGCCGGGATGGCGTTCTCATAGGACCGGACGCACCCTCGGTCGGCCCGGCCGGCGCCGGCTGCACGGGAACGTAGATCAGCGAACCAGAGCGAGCGCTGGGTCGTCGAGCGCCGCGGGGGCAGGCCGCACCTACGGCCGCCCCCGGTCGTCAGAGGTCGTCGCCCGGGGGCTTAGACCTCTTTGAACTCGGCGTCGACGACGTCGTCCGCCCCTTCGCCGGTACCGCTTTCGGCACCCGTGTCGGGAGCGCCGCCATCGCCGTTGCCCGCATGCGGCTCGCCCGCGCCGGGTTGCGCCTGCTGGGTCTGCGCGTAGACCGCCTCGCCGATCTTCTGGATCGACGCGGCAAGGTCGTCATGAGCGCGCTTGACCGCGTCCATGTCGTTACTGGCAATTGCGTCACGAACTGCCTTGACCTTGGTCTCGATGTCGGTGCGCAATTCCGCAGGCACCTTGTCCCCCGCGTCGGCGAGGGCCTTCTCTGCCTGGTAGGCGAGCTGGTCGGCCCGGTTCCGGGTCTCGACTGACTCCGCCCGCTTGCGGTCCTCGTCGGCGTGCACCTCGGCCTCCCGCACCATGCGCTCGACCTCGTCCTTCTGGAGCGTCGTCGATCCGGTGATGGTGACCTTGTTCTCCTTGCCGGTGCCGCGATCCTTGGCGCTGACGTTGAGGATGCCGTTGGCGTCGATGTCGAAGCCCACCTCGATCTGTGGCATGCCCCGCGGTGCGGGTGGAATGCCGTCGAGCGTGAAGGTGCCGAGGATCCGGTTGTCGCGCGCCATGGGGCGCTCGCCCTGGAGCACCACGATCTCGACCGAAGGCTGGCTGTCTGACGCCGTGGAGAACACCTGCGTCTTCGCAGTCGGGATGGTCGTGTTGCGCTCGATGAGCTTGGTGTTCACCTCGCCCTCGGTCATGATCCCGAGCGACAGCGGTGTCACATCGAGCAGAAGGACGTCCTTGACCTCACCCTTGAGCACGCCCGCCTGGATTGCCGCGCCGACCGCGACCACCTCGTCAGGGTTCACACCGCGATGTGGGTCCTTGTTGGTGAAGCTCTTGACGAGCTCCTGGATCACCGGCATGCGCGTCGATCCGCCGACCAGGATGACCTCGTCGAGCTGCTGAGCGGTCAGCCCGGCGTCCTTGAGCGCCGACTCGAACG
>DASZJB010000021.1:0-6220 GCA_035948615.1 Candidatus Dormiibacterota bacterium | reverse complement strand
TGCGGCGTTTCGCCTCGCCGACAACCCGGGCGACGTGGTCGCCTGGTTCCGGCTCCTCCAGCTGCTCGCAGGCGTCGGACCGGCGACCGCGCATCGCGTCGTGGCCGCTCTCGGGCTGCTCGGCTCGGATGACGTGCGGCGTGACGTTGAGGTCGTGGAATCGTGGTCACGCGCAGCCGCGCATCTCCCCGAAGCGACGCGACCGGCGGCCGGCCAGCTGGTCACGGCGATCGCGGCACGTCCCGGCGAGTCGGTCCCAACCCATGCGGAGCGGTTGCGGGTGGCCGTCGCGCCGCTGGTCGCCGCGGCGTACCCGGAGGCTTCCGCGCGGCTCGCCGACCTGGACACGCTCGTCACCGCCACAGCAAAGGTCGCTCGGCTGTCGGATGTCGCGGCCGATCATGTCCTCGAGCCGCCGAGATCGACAGGAGCCCTGGCCGGACCGCCGCTGATCGACGAGGACTGGCTGATCATCTCGACGGTGCACTCCGCCAAGGGGCTCGAGTGGGACGTCGTTCATCTGCTTCAGGTGACCGACGGCAACATTCCTTCGGACATGGCGCTGGGTTCCCCCGCCGGCCTGGAGGAAGAGCGGCGAGTGTTCTACGTGGCGCTGACGCGCGCTCGCAACGCATTGCACCTCTACGTGCCGGAGCGCTACCACCACCATCCGAACGGGCGTGACGATCGGCATGGCTGGGCGCAGCCGTCGCGCTTCCTCTCCGAGCGCGTCACCGCTCACTGCGATCAGGTGACCGAGCGGGGCCGGAGAGCCGAGTCGCTCGACGGGCTGCCGAGCGTGGACGCCACCGAGCGCGTGGGGGTGGCGCTCGAGTCGCTGTGGTCATAGCCGCGCGAGGCCTGTCGGCTCACCGCGACTGCCTGCGGCGGCCTATGCTGACCGAGCGATGAGTGCAGAAAAGCAGGAACCAAAGCCCGAGGACGAAGCGACCAAGGAGCAGGGGCAGGCGGACGACCGACGGCGAAAGGACCAGAGCGAGAAGCTCGAACGTGATCGGGCCGACGAGGCCGGACGCCGCTCTCGCGAGGGCACCTGAGCCGGGCGTCCGATCTCTAGGTTGTTGGGGCGTGCGCGCCCGAAGCCCGAGTTGTTGTCGGGGTGCCGTCCACGGTTCGGGCGAGGAGGAGTGACCCGATCGTGGCCGGGATGAGGGTCAGGCAACCGCCGGCAACGAGCGCGGCTGCTTCCGCCGGACCGAGCAGCCCCGAGCTCAAGCCGAGGCTTGCGGCGGCAGCCGGCATCCCCAGCTGTGCCGACGCCGCCAGCCCGGACGCCAGGTAGCGCTCATGACCGGCCACGCGCGCCGCGATGACGTGGGTGACGACCGCTCCCACCGCGAGCCCGATGGCGAGAAGGATCCGCGACGGGGAGGTGAGCAGCGCCCGTAGGTTGAGCTCCGCGCCGAGCAGGACGAAGAACAGCGGGACGAAGAAACCGTTGGCGACGCCGGAGAACTGGAGTGCGAGGCGATCCGACTCGTGCAGGCGCACCAGGATCATCCCCGCCAGAAAGCCCGCGACCAGCGTGCTCGCCCCGGTCTCCTGGGCGATTGCGGAGAGGCCGAGAAGCAGCACGAGCGATATGCGCACCTGCCACGCCCAACCGCGCTGTAGGGACTCGTCGCGCATCTGATGCACAAAGCCTTCACGCCGAGCCCGGCTCGCCGCCAGGAGCGCCATCACCCCCACGGCGATGATCGCGGCATCGCCCCCGATCGCCTCGAGCGGGTTTCCCGACTTGACGATCGTGAGCGGCATGATCACGACGGTCACGGAGTCGGCGAGCGCGACCCATGCGATGAGGAATGCGACGTTGGGGCCGGCCAACTTGCGCTCTTCGATGATCGGAAATGCGATTGCCGCCGAGCTTCCGGTGACGATCACCGCAATCAGTGCCGGATGTCCGACGCCGAGCGCGTGATCGAGCAACAGCCCGATCGGCACCGCGGTGACCGCGACGACGGCGAGGGCGAGCAGACCGCGCGCGAATCCCTGACGGATGGCCGGGGAGCCGATGTCGACGTGGGTCCCGGCGCTGAACATGAGCATCGCGAAGCCGATGGCGCTGAGCACGGGCAACGGTTGGGTCGCCGAGTTGACCACGCCGAACCCGGTGTGCCCGAGCACGAAGCCGGCGAAGAGCTCGCCGATCACCACCGGGATCAGTCCGCGACGACCGAACGCAAGCAGTGGCCCGGCGAGTCCGGCGAGCACAAGGATAGTCAGCTGCGCGAACATCGCTCGATCATGCCCCGAAAATCGCAGCTCGTGTCCATCGTGACGGCGACGCGCAACTACGAGGTGTGGGTGGGCCGGCAGGTGACGCTGGTGCGATCCGACCTGGACTTCAAGCACGAGCAGATGGCGCTGGCGCCCTTTCCATTTCTCCGCTCCACCTTCTACCGCTGGGTGCAGGCCTGGGAGGCAACGTGTCCGGACCTGGCGAGCGCGCCGAAGGTGCTGGCGGTCGGCGATCTGCACACCGAGAACTTCGGCACGTGGCGCGACACCGAAGGCCGGTTGGTGTGGGGGATCAACGACTTCGACGAAGCCTTTCCAATGGCATACACCAACGACCTGGTGCGGCTGGCGACGTCCGCGCGACTGTCGATCTCGGCCGGAACGCTGGTTCTGACGCCCCGGGCGGCCTGCAACGCGATCCTCGAGGGATACCGCTCTTCAATTCGGCGCGGCGGCAGGCCATTCGTCCTGGCGGAGGAACACCCGGTGCTTCGCCGCGACGCCAATTCGGAGTTGCGAGATCCGGTTCGCTTCTGGACTGGAATGGCCAATCTCCCCCCGGCTCGCCGCCCAACGGCCGCGGCGATCACCTTGCTGCGCCGCCGGTTCCGAAGCACCGAGGATCCGCGTTTCGTCACACGTCGCGCCGGTCTCGGCAGCCTGGGGCACCCGCGCATCGTCGCGATCTCAGAGCGTTCCGGTGGCTGGATCGCGCGCGAGGCAAAGGAGCTGGTCGCATCGGGGGTGGCGTGGGCGATGGGCAGCCCCGGCAAGGTGCCGATTCACTACCCGACGATCGTCCGCCGTGCGGTGCGATGCGCCGACCCGTTTCTCGAGATCCGCGGTCGCTGGGTGCTGCGCCGGCTTGCGCCTGACTGCAGCCGGATCGAGTTCACCGTCGCTCGTCTCGCGGCCGAGCAGACCGAGTTGCTCCATGCCATGGGCGCCGAGACGGCCAACGTCCACATCGGGTCGGGTGCCGGTCGGATCGCCGCGGTCAGCCGGGACCTCGAGCAGCGATCGCCGGCCTGGCTGAAGGTCGCCTCACGGGAGATGGAACGGGTGACCACCGACGACTACCTCGTCTGGCGGCGGGCGTACCGCCACTGACGCTCAGACGCGGAGCAGCGCGACCAGCGACCGCCCGGCGACGGTCATCTCCTCACCCGGGTGGTGGTGCCGGGTCGACGGGGTCACGTCGCGCTCTGCCGTATCGGCGAACACCGACCACAGATCGCCCCACCCGCTCGGCAGGATCCAGCCGACCGGGTCTTCGCCGGCGTGGAGCAGCACCATGAGCGTGCCACCGCGGATGCGCCTGCCGCGCGGGTCGCGGTCGGGGATCTCATCGCCGTTGAGGATCATCCCGAGCGATCGCTGTCCTTCGTCGAACCATTCGTGATCGCTGACCTCGCGACCTGAGGGCAGGAACCATGCGATGTCCTTGCGCCCCGATCCGTGCACGGCCTGGCCCGAAAAGAAGTTGCGCCGGCGGAGCACCGGGTCACTGCGGCGCAGCGCCACCATGCGCGCAACGAAGGCGAGCATCGGCTCGTCGAGATGATCCCAATCGATCCAGGACACCTCGTTGTCCTGGCAGTAGGCGTTGTTGTTGCCGAGTTGCGTGCGTCCGATCTCGTCGCCGCCGAGCACCATCGGGCATCCCTCCGAGAGCAGCACCGTGGCGATGAGGTTGCGTCGCTGGCGCGCACGCAGCTCGATGATCGCCGGGTCATCGGTCGGGCCCTCGACGCCGCAATTCCACGATCGGTTGTCATCGGTGCCGTCCTGGTTGTTCTCGCCGTTGGCCAGGTTGTGCTTTTGGTTGTACGACACCAGATCCGACAGCGTGAAGCCATCGTGAGCAGTCACGAAGTTGATGCTCGCCGACGGTTGACGGCCGTCGCCCTGGTACAGGTCGCTCGACCCGGTGAGCCGGTATGCGAGGTCGCGGATGCCGGTTGCGCCTCGCCAGAAATCACGCACCGTGTCACGAAACGCTCCGTTCCACTCCGCCCACCGCACCGGGAAATTGCCGACCTGGTAACCACCGGCGCCGACGTCCCACGGTTCCGCGACGAGTTTCACGCGCGACAGCACCGGATCCTGGTGGATGATGTCGAAGAATGCCGAGAGCCGATCGACATCGTAGAACTGGCGCGCCAGAGCGGAGGCAAGATCGAAGCGGAACCCGTCGACGTGCATCTCGATGACCCAGTATCGAAGACTGTCCATGATGAGCTGGAGCGTGTGCGGATTCCGGACGTTGAGACTGTTCCCCGTACCCGTGACATCAAAGTAGAAGCGCGGATCCTCGTCCTTGAGACGGTAGTAGGCGGCGTTGTCGATCCCGCGAAAGCTCAGCGTGGGACCGAGATGGTTCCCCTCACCGGTGTGGTTGTAGACGACGTCGAGGATCACCTCGAGTCCGGCGGCGTGCAGCGCTCGCACCATCGCCTTGAACTCACGAACCTGTTCGCCGTTGGTTCCCGACGACGAGTAGCGTCCCTCGGGCGCAAAGTAGCCAATCGAGTCGTAGCCCCAGTAGTTGACCAGGCTGCGTTCCACGAGTTGCGCGGAGTCGAAGAGGTGATGCACCGGCATCAGCTCGACCGCGGTCACACCGATGCGCGTGAGGTGTTCGATGGCGGCGGGGTGTGCCAGCCCGGCATAGGTGCCGCGCAGCGCGTCGGGGATGTCCGGGTGACGCTTGGTGAATCCCTTGACATGCAGCTCGTAGATGATCGTGTCGGACCACGGCGTGTTCGGGCGCCGGTCGTCGCCCCAGGGAAACGACTGGTCAACGATCACGCAGCGTGGCATCGCCGGCGCGGAGTCGACGCCGCTGATGCGCATGTCATCGCTGCCCAGGCGATACCCGAACAGCGAGCGCCCGTGGCGGAAGCGGCCGGCGATGGCGCGTGCGTAGGGATCGAGCAGCAGCTTGGCCGGGTTGTGGCGCAGTCCCTCATGGGGCGCGTAGCGCCCGTGCACCCGGAACCCGTAACGCTGCCCGGGGCCGACATTGGCGATGTAACCGTGCCACACAAGGTCGGTGCGCTCGACCAGCGGATGGGTGGCCAGCTCGGCACCTCGCTCATCAAAGAGCACGAGGTCGACCGCCTCGGCGCTTTCCGAGAAGATCGCGAAATTGGTGCCCGAGCCGTCCCAGGTGGCGCCGAGTGGAGCATCGGTACCCGGCCAGGCGGCACGTCCGTCGGGCGCGCGTCCGGCTGCGGAAGGCTCTTGGACAGTCATGACTCCACTCAGGTCGTTGATCGCGGGCTCCCGACGTGACCGGCGCAATACGGCGGGGCAATCAGCCGGCGTGGGGAGTCCAGAGAGAGTACGTGGATGCGGCGGGTGCTCGCCGGAGGGTGAGCGCAGAGCGGGTTCGGGCGGTCGAGGCGTGCATGCGCCCCGGCGACGCCGGCGACATCGCCCCCGTGTTCGTCAGGCCGGGAGCGCGGCTGCCGGTCGGGGTCCGGAGCGTCGAGCTCGAAGGCGGGGATGAGCTGCCCGGCGGCGCGGTTCTCCACCCCCGCGTGCCGTTCGGATACCACCAGCTTGTGATGCGCGACGGCCGCCGGGTTCGCATGGTCACCAGCCCGGGACGGTGCGTCATCCCCAGTGCGCTCGCGGGCTGGGGCTGGGCGGCGCAGCTCTATGCGGTCCGGTCGCGCGCCGGGTGGGGCGTCGGCGACCTTGGCGACCTCCGCGCCCTCGGATCGTGGTCCCGAAGGCAGGGTGCATCAATGCTCCTGGTCAACCCACTCCACGGTGTGCGCCCTGGGTCGCCACAGGAGGCGAGCCCGTATTTCCCGTCGAGCCGCCTCTATCGCAACCCGCTGTACCTGCGGATTCAGGACCTCCCCAGCGCTCGGGAGGATCCGACCGTCGGCGAGCTCCTCAAGGGAGCGGAGCGGCTTCGTCGGGCACCGATCATCGACCGCGATCG
>DASZJB010000020.1:0-2325 GCA_035948615.1 Candidatus Dormiibacterota bacterium | reverse complement strand
CAAACCCGACCCTGCTGTGTACATCAGCGCCGCGCGGGCACTTGACGTGATGCCCGGGTGCTGCATCGCGATCGAAGACTCACCAATCGGTGTCAGCGCCGCCATCGCCGCGGGGATGCGCTGCATCGGACTTCGCTCGGACGGCGTGCTCGCCGGTGACATCGGCCACGCGCACGTGGTCATCGACTCGCTCGCCGAGATCACCCCGGAGATGTTGCTCAGCCGATCTTGATCCCGGCCGTGAGTGAGCCGAGACCTGGATCGATCTCGGCTCGGCGCGCGTCCATCACCTCGACGACCTGGTGCACCGACGCTGCACTGCGCTGGAGGGCGGATCGCTCCTCGTCGGTGAGCGCGACATCGATCACCTCGATGAGGCCGCCCTCGCCAAGCCTGCACGGGACGCCGGTGAACAGCCCGGTGATGCCGTACTCGCCTTCGAGATGCACCGTGCACGGAAGCACCTGGCGCGTGTCGAGCACGATGGCGTCGATCATCTGCGCCACCGCGGCGCTCGGGGCGTAGAAGGCGCTTCCGGTCTTCAGCAGGTTGACGATCTCCGCGCCGCCGTCGCGGGCGCGCTGCACGATGCTCTCGAGCCGCTCGGCGGGGATGAGGTCCGCGGCCGGGATCCCGGCCACGGTCGTCAACCTGGTGAGCGGAACCATGGTGTCCCCGTGGCCGCCGAGCACGTACGCCTGCACATCGCGCACGGAGGCATCGAGCTCCTGCGCGATGAAGGTGCGATACCGCGCGGTGTCAAGCACGCCGGCCATGCCGATCACGCGCGACCGCGGAAACCGCGACACCGCCATCGACAGCTGGGTCATCGCATCCACCGGGTTGGCGACCACAATCAGAACGCAGGCCGGGGAGTGTTCGATGACCTGCCGGACGACGCCCGACACGATCTTCGCGTTGGTCATCACCAGGTCGTCGCGTGACATCCCCGGCTTGCGCGGGATGCCACTGGTGATCACGACGATCGCTGACCCCGCCGTATCCTCATAGCCGTTGGTCCCCGTGACCAGCGAGTCGTACCCCACTATCGGGCCCGACTCGAGCATGTCGAGTGCCTTCCCCTGAGGGAGACCTTCGACAATGTCGACCAGGACGACATCGGCATAGTCGCGTTCGGCCACCCGTTGCGCCAGCGTCGCGCCCACGTTGCCAGCGCCGACGACCGTGATCTTGGTTCGCACGTTGGGCGATTCTACGCAGGGCGCTCGTCGGCCGGGCACACGACGCCGGCCGGCGGCCGGGCTAGCTCGCGCTCAAAGCGGGTCCTGTCATCGCGGGGACCCCTCGCCGTTCTCCGGTTCGGTCTGACCGCTGGGGCGTTCGGCGTTCTGGGACCGTTCATCTCGGCGCCGACCCTCCGACCGGCGCTGCCCCCCGCGATGCCACCCGCCGCCGTCGTGAGCCCGGCCGACCGTGCGCTGCGTAGGATGCGAACGCGATGCCTATCAGGTCGAAACCTAAGCCGAAGGTGCGCAGGCGGCGGTTGCCCGTGGGGGCCCGGGAGCGTGCCCCGATCGTGGTCGAGCGGTTGAAGCTGGAGTACGGCGAGGCGCACACCGAGCTCGATTTCGGGAGTCCCTGGCAGCTGCTGGTCTCGGTGATCCTCAGCGCGCAGACAACGGATGTGAACGTCAATTCGGTGACGCCGGCATTGTTCGCGCGTTATCCGGCGGTTGCGGATCTCGCGGCGGCCGAGCAGGGAGAAGTCGAGGCGATCATTCACAAGACGGGATTCTTTCGGTCCAAAGCGCGGGCGATTCGCGAGATGAGCCAGGACCTCGTGCTGCGTCACGCCGGTGAGGTGCCGTCGCGGATGGAGGACCTGGTGCAGCTCCGTGGGGTGGGACGCAAGACGGCCAATGTGGTGCTCGGTGTCGCTTTCGGTGTGCCGGGATTCGCGGTGGACACGCACGTGACGCGGCTCACGCGACTGCTCCGCCTCACGTCTGCAACCGACCCGGTGAAGATCGAGGACGACGTGTGCAGCATCGTCCCGGCGAGCGAATGGACCGGTCTGAGCCTGCGTCTCATCCTGCACGGGAGACGGGTCTGCATCGCCAACAAGCCACGCTGCCACGTGTGTGTGCTCGCCGACATCTGTCCATCGGCTGAACTCGGTCTCTCGAAGCCTCAGGCCGCCCCGCGACATCGAGCAGCGAAGGCTCGCTAGACTCAGGTGGGATGCTCAGGGGCCGGATTGTGAGTCGATTGCTACACGGGGAAGTCGCGACACCCCCGCAGCCGGGTACGATGTTGGCATCGCAGTGATCCAGACGAGGGCCCGTAGCCAGCAGCCTGCGCCCC
>DASZJB010000019.1:0-27062 GCA_035948615.1 Candidatus Dormiibacterota bacterium | reverse complement strand
TTCGCCAGGTTCGCGAGCGAGCGGGCCAGGCCCGGGTGGTCGGCGTCACCGGGCCCCCGGGAAGCGGCAAGAGCACCCTGTGCGACCAGGTCATCGAACGCTGGAGAGCCGGCGGGCACCTCGTGGGAGTCATCGCTGTGGACCCGTCGAGCCCGTTCACCGGGGGCGCGATCCTGGGCGATCGCGTACGGATGGTCCGCCACACGCTCGATCCCGGGGTCTTCATCCGGAGCATGGCCGCCCGTGGTCACCTCGGTGGGCTCGCGGCGGCAGCGCGCGAGGCGATCCGCCTCCTCGACGCCTCCGGTCGGGACCGGTGCCTCATCGAGACCGTCGGTGTGGGCCAGTCCGAGCTGGAGGTCATGGAGACGGCCGACACGACCATCGTGGTGACGACGCCGTCGTCCGGGGATGCCGTCCAGATCATCAAGGCGGGCATCCTCGAGATCGCCGACATCTTCGTCGTCAACAAGGCCGATCTCCCCGGAGCCTCCCGTGTGGTTCGTGATCTCAAGGAACTGGTCCGCCACGGCAGCACGCGCACCGTGTGGTCGCCGCCCGTCCTCACCACCGTTGCGGAGACCGGCCTCGGCATCGACGATCTGGTTGAAGCGATCGATCGGCACGGCGACTCAATCGCAGCCTCCGGGGAGCTCGAGCGCCGGCGGATCGCGCGTCTTCGAGCGGAGGTTGAGGCGATCGTGGTCGAGCGAGCGGGGGAGCGCGCGCGAAGTGCGCTGCATGAGGGGACAATGAGTCGAGAGCTCGACGGAGATCTGAGCCGGGTGGACCCGTACGCCCTGGCTGAACGCATTCTCAACGGGCAGACCACGTAATCCAGGGAGCAATGACCCAGACGATCGACAGGGCGGGAGTGCCGCAGGGTTCGCCCGGCACGCCAGAGCCTCGGACTGCCCCGCCCATACCACCGGACACCCTTGGCGGGCTGCCGCTCGCGACCTGGTACGGGCCCGAGAACTCCGCGATCGACGTCGAGCGCGATCTGGGCGAGCCCGGATCCTTTCCGTACACCCGCGGCGTGCACCGAACGATGTACCGCGACAAGGTCTGGACGATGCGTCAGTTCGCCGGCTTCGGGAGTGCCCAGGACACCAACGAGCGGTACCGATTCCTGCTCGACCAGGGCCAGATGGGGCTGTCGGTGGCGTTCGACATGCCGACGCTCATGGGTCATGACTCCGACTCACCACAGGCGCTGGGAGAGGTCGGGCGCTGCGGTGTGGCGGTCGACTCCGTGGAGGACATGCTCACGCTCTTCAAGGGCATCGATGTCGGGGCGGTCACAACGTCGATGACCATCAACTCCCCTGCGCCGATCCTCTTCGCCATGTACCTCGCCGCCGCTGATGAGCAGGGCATCCCGTACTCGAAGCTGGGGGGCACGCTGCAGAACGACATCCTCAAGGAATACATCGCCCAGAAGGAGTTCATCTTTCCGATCCGGCCCTCGATGCGTTTCGTGACCGACGTCGTCGAGTTCTGCACCCGCAACGTGCCGAGCTGGAATCCCATCTCGATCAGCGGGTACCACATCCGCGAGGCCGGAAGCACCGCGGCGCAGGAGCTGGCCTTCACCCTCGCCGACGGTTTCGCGTATGTCGAGGCGGGAATCGAGCGCGGGCTCGACGTCGACGAGTTCGCGCCGCGGCTCTCGTTCTTCTTCAACGCCCACATCGATTTCTTCGAGGAGATCGCCAAGTACCGCGCTGCCCGCCGCATCTGGGCGCGGCACATGCGCGAGCGCTACGGCGCCAAGGACGAGCGCTCGCTCAAGCTGCGCTTCCACACCCAGACCGCCGGATGCTCGCTCACCGCTCAGCAGATTGAGAACAACGTTGCCAGGACCGCGTTCGAGGCGCTCGCCGCGGTGCTCGGCGGCACCAACTCCCTGCACACCAACTCGATGGACGAGGTGCTCGCCCTGCCCACCGAGAAGGCCGCACAGATCGCCCTGCGCACCCAGCAGATCCTCGCCTACGAGACGGGTGTCCCCTCGGTCGTCGATCCGCTCGCCGGCTCCTGGTTCGTCGAGGATCTCACCAACCGGATGGAACAGGCGGCCGAGGATTACTTCGCGGCAATCGCCGAGCGGGGCGGGATGCTCGCCGCCGTCGCCGAGGGATTCCCGCAGCGCGAGATCGCCGACGCGGCGTTCCGCTATCAGAGCCAGCTCGAGACCGGAGAAAGAGTCATAGTTGGCATCAACGCGTTCGAGCAGAGCGTTGACACCACTCAGCCGCCGACGCTGGTGATCGACCCGGAGGTCGAGGTGGCACAGGCGGCGCGCCTCAAGCAGCTTCGCGAGCGTCGCGACAACACCAGCGTCGCGACCCGGCTCGACGCCCTCCAGGAGGTCGCGCGCGGCACCGACAACCTGATGCCCGCGATCATCGACTGCGTGCGCGCCCGAGCCACCGAGGGCGAGATCGTCGAGGCGCTGCGCGCCGTCTTCGGCACCTACCGGGAGACACCCGTCTTTTGACCTTTCCTTAACCCCCCCATAAATGGGAGGGGAATAGGCTCAGCCCGTATCGTGGGAGCCAAGCACATCCTGGTGGTCGAGGACGAGGAGGTCATCCGAGAGACCCTCCGCTTCAATCTCGTGCGCGAGGGATACCAGGTGAGCCAGGCCGCCAATGGGATCGAGGCCCTCGACAAGGCGCGGGAGCTTCGGCCCGATCTGATCGTGCTCGATCTGATGTTGCCCGAGCTCGGCGGTCTCGAGGTGTGTCGCATCCTCCGCCAGGAGACCACCATTCCGGTGCTGGTGCTGAGCGCGCGTGACAGCGAGCTCGACAAGATCGTCGGTCTCCGCGTCGGCGCCGACGACTACATGACCAAGCCGTTCTCCCTTGCGGAGCTCACCGCTCGGGTGATGGCGCTGCTGCGACGGGCGCAGCCTGCCGTTGAGGAACGGGGGGTCGTGGAGGTCGAGGAATTCGGCGACTTCCGGTTCGATCGCGGCGCGCGGTCGGTGCGAGTGGGCCAGGACGCGCTCCGCCTCTCGCCCAAGGAGTTCGACCTCCTCTCCTTTCTGCTGGCGAACCCGGGGCGGGTGCACTCGCGCGAGCAGCTGATCCGCCGTGTGTGGGGACCCAAGTTCTTTGGCGAACGCAAGACCGTCGATGTTCACGTGCGCTGGCTGCGTGAGAAGTTCGAGTCGTTCGAGGCGCTTCCTTTCAGGATCACCACGGTCTACGGCGTCGGCTACCGGCTCGATCGCATCCTCGAACAACGCGATCCCGCCGTGCCCGACGTCGCGGTCGGCGAGCGCGGCTGACTTCGCCGGAGTTGGCCCTGCCTATACTTGCCGCTCCCACCCGAGCACGGACCAGGGAGAGGGTCGCTTTGGAAGCTCCGCTTGCCGTGATCGACATCGGGTCGAACTCGGCTCGAATCGCAGTGCTGCGTCTCGACCCGTCCGGCCAGCTCGACATCATCGCCGACGCGCGGACGTCACTTCAGCTCGCCCGTCGCATCGACTCGCGGGGCCGGCTGGAGGCGAGCGCGGTCACCGCGGCGATCGGAGCCGTACGCGATTTCCGTGCGGTCGCGGCCGCGGCGGGCGCTGAGCGGACGGTCGCGGTCGCCACCGCCGCGATCCGCACCGCGACCAATCGCGACAGCGTGCTCGCCAAGCTCGAGGCCGACACCGGGCTGACCATCAAGGTCATCGACGGCGAGGAGGAGGCCCGGTTCGCGTTTCTCGGCGCTGTCCACGGTCTCCCCATCGATACCGGTTTCCTGATCGACGTCGGCGGTGGGAGCTTCGAGCTCGCCTACTTCGAACGCCGGCGCGCGCTCCGCTGGTGGACCTTCGAGCTTGGTGCGCTGGTCACCACCGATCAATTCCTGCGCAGCGACCCCCCGCGGACTTCCGAGATCGCCGACCTGCGCGACCACGTGTTCCAGACCCTGGCTGACGCGGGCGTCCCGGTGCTTCCCGAGGACGGCGGCATGGTCGGCACCGGAGGCACGGTGCGGAACCTCGCCAAGATCCACATGCGATCGGTCGCTCACCCGATAGCACGAGTCGACGGGTACGTCCTGCAGCGGCGCGAGGTGCGCGAGCTCACCGCGCGGCTCACGAGCCGGACTCGCTCCTCGTTGCGGACCGTGCCCGGGTTGTCCACCGACCGTGCCGATTCGATCGCCGGCGGCGCGCTGGTCGTGATCGCCGCCATGGAGGCGCTGGGGGCTCACACCCTCATGGTGTCCGGGCACGGTCTCCGTGAGGGCATCGCGCTCGCCGACCTCAATCTGCCGCTTCCCGAGGTATGGCAGGTGCGCCGCGGCTCGGTGGCCGCGCTCGCGTCACGTTTCTCGACTTGGGACGAGCGCCGGGCGGCGCGGCGCGTCGAGATGGTCCGGGCCATACTCGGCGTGGCCGACCCGACCATGACCGCAGAGATGCGCGAGGTGCTCGACCATGCGACCACGCTCCTCGATGTCGGTCAGAGCATCAACTATTACGACCGCTGGTCCCACGCAGCCGGGGTGACGGCGTCGGCCGACCTCCAGGGCTTCACCCACCGGGAGGTCGCCCTGATAGCGACCACGCTCGCCCGCCTCGGCAAGGCGCGGAGCAATCTGCCTCGCTACGCGCGTCTGTGCACACGAGACGACATCAAGCGCATCGACCGGCTGGCCGTCATCATCGAGCTCGCCGACGAGCTCGACCGTCGGGTCAATGGCGGGGGACCTCCCACCTTCCGATACGACGACCGGCGCAACCGTGTGGTGGTCTCGACCGGTCTCCCCTATGCGTGGGAGCCCGAGGATCTCACCCGGAGGTTTCGAACCCGTCTCGGGCGAGCACTCAGCCTGCGTCCGGCAGAGACTGCGGGTGACCGAACGAAGGGGGCTGACTCCCCAAACGGTCGATCGACTGGTAGAGGTCCTCGACGAGCGTGAGCAGAATCGGCGGTGAATCGCAGGCGAACATCAGCGCTTCGATGGTGGCCACCTGGCGGCGTAGCCCGTCGACTGCGTCGATCCGGTCAGGAGCCGCCGATTCGACGTGCCGCACGACTTCGAGTATGCCGTGGGGCCGGACTCGAAGCGATTGTGAAATGACTATGGTGCGGGGCTGATGTGATGGTGGCCCTCAGGGACACTAGACTCGCTTGAGATGAGCGAGCCATTGCTGCACCCGCATCACACGACCCTCGTGGACGAGCTGGCCCACCTGCGCCGGATCGTCGCGGACATGGGGGAGCTCGTCGACACGGCCATCACCCAGGCGACGAGCGGGCTCGCCGAGCGAGACGTGAGCCTCTGCGCCCGTGTGATCGCGGATGACGCCCTGGTCAACGATCGGCAGCGCGAACTGCGCGAGCTGTCGTTCTCGCTGATCGTCAATCAGAGCCCGGCGGAGCGGGAGCTTCGCGAGATCATCGGGCTGCTCAACATGTCCTCGGAGCTGGAGCGCATGGGCGATCACTGCGTGAGCATCGCCAAGCTGGCGCGCAACCTCGCGGACCTGCCGCCCCTGGAGACATACGTCGACGTTCCCAAGATGGCCGCGTACTGCAGCGACCAGGTGCGCAGCATCCTTGCCGCCATGGTCTCGCGGGATGTCCTGCAGGCGCGCCGCATCGCTGCCGGGGATGACCGGGTCGACCGTATCTATCACCGCCTTTTCGACGACCTGATCCAGGTGATGACCGAGGACAACACCACGGTCTTCCGGGCCACCAACCTGGTGTTCATCGCCCACCACCTCGAGCGCATCGCAGATCGAGTGACCAACATCGCTGAGGATCTCGTCTTCCTTGACTCGGGCGCCATCGAAGAGCTCGGCTGATGGCGCTCTCCGAGCCCGCCGAGGCGACCGGGGATGCGGCGCCTGCAGTCCCCCGCGCGCAGGATCACGCAGCCGACCTTGGCGGGCGGCATCGGTACATCAATCGCCACCTCAGCTGGCTTGATTTCGACACCCGTGTCCTCGAGCTCGCCGAGGACACCGCGCGCGCCCTGCTCGAGCGGGCCAAGTTTCTGGCCATCTCGAGCAGCAACCTCGATGAGTTCTTCCAGGTCCGCGTCGGCGGTCTGATCGAACAGCGCCGCGCCGGAGTGGCCGCCCTCAGCCCCGATGGGATGACCGTGGATGAGCAGCTCTCGGAGATTCAGCGCCGGGCCATCGATCTCACCGCGCGCCAGATGCGCTCGTTCCAGGCGATCGTGGAACGCCTCGGCGAGGTCGGTCTTCGCTTCTCGAACTACGCCTCGCTCGATCACGACGACCGCGCGCATGTCGATGCGGAGTTCGAGGAGCGGATCTTCCCGGTGCTCACGCCGCTGGCCGTCGACCCGGCCCACCCGTTTCCGTACATCAGCGACCTGTCTCTGAACCTGGCGGTGGTGGTAGGCGCGCCCCGAGGCAGCGAGCAGCGCATCGCCCGCGTGAAGGTCCCCCCGCTGCTGCCACGGTTCGTGGTCATGCCGGACGGCGAGCGCTTCGTCCCGGTCGAGCAGGTCATCGCCGCGCATCTCGACCGCCTCTTCCCGGGCATGCGCGTGATCGGCCAGTACCCGTTCCGAGTGACACGCAACGCCGACCCGGCGCTCGAGGAGGAGGAGGCGGAAGACCTGCGCACCGCCGTCCAGGAGTATCTGCAACGCCGCCGCCGCTCTCCCCAGGTGGTACGCCTCGAGATCGACGAGAGCATGTCGGAGGAGGTCAAGCAGCTGCTCATGCGCGAACTCGAGCTCTCCGGCGAGGACGTCTACACGGTCGCCGGACCGCTCGATCTCAGCGGCCTCTGGGGCCTCTATGACCTCAACCGGCCGGACCTCAAGGAGCGCCTCCCCGCCCCGGTGATCCCGCCTGCGCTCGCCAAGGTCCCCGGCGACGAGGGCGAGGTCGACATCTTCCGGGTGATCGACGAGGGAGACGTGCTCGTCCAACACCCCTACGAGTCATTTGCCAGCAGCGTCGAGGCGTTCATCGACCAGTCGGTTGACGATCCCGACGTGCTCGCCATCAAGCAGACGCTCTACCGCACGTCCGGCCCGGACAGCCCGATCGTCCGTTCCTTGATCCGTGCCGCCGAATCCGGCAAGCAGGTGGTCGCGCTCGTCGAGTTGACCGCGCGTTTCGATGAGGAGGCGAACATCACCTGGGCGGCAGAGCTCGAGAAGGCAGGCGTCCATGTCGTCTACGGCGTCGTCGGTCTCAAGACGCACGCCAAGGCGACTCTCGTCGTGCGGCGCACCGGTACAGGGATCCGTCGCTACTGCCACATGGGCACCGGCAACTACAACTCTCAGACGGCCCGCCTCTACGAGGACATCGGCCTGCTCTCATCCGACACGGAGCTCGGCGAAGACCTGACCGACCTCTTCAACTATCTCACCGGCTACAGCCGCCAGCGCCAGTACCGGCGGCTGCTCGTCGCCCCGGTCACGCTGCGCAGCGGGGTCGTCGAGCTCATCCGCACCCAGACCCACGCCACCGGCCGGATCATCATCAAGTGCAACCACCTCATCGATCCAGAGGTCATCGAAGCGCTCTACGCGGCGTCGTGCGCGGGAGCGCGGATCGACCTCATCGTGCGCAGCTCGTGCGGGGTGCGTCCCGGAATCGCGGGGATGTCCGAGAACATCTGGGTGCGCTCACTGGTGGGTCGCTACCTCGAGCACTCCCGCATCTACCACTTCGGCGACGACCGTTGGTACATCGGATCCGCGGATTTGATGGGGCGCAACCTCGATGGAAGGATCGAGACCATGGTGCCCGTGATCGATCCCCGCCTGCAGGCACGGCTGGCCGAGGTCGTCGAGGTGCTCCTCGCCGATGACGTGCTCGCGTCCGAGCTCAGCGCCGACGGCAGCTGGCACAAGGTGCCGACGGTTCGCGGACTCGACGCCCAGGAGGAGCTGCACAGGCTCGCGGTCGAGCGCGTCGCGCAGTGACCGGCCCGGCGGGGGTCGAGCCCGGGCACTGGCGCCGTCTCGAGGTGCCGATCACGTTCTCGCCGGCACCGCTCGAGGACATCGACACCTCCGCCGCGCTCATCTCCGAGCCGGTTCGCCGGCTGCGCACCACCCACTGGGATACTGCCGATCTCCGTCTGGCCCGCTGGGGCGTCGCGCTTGAGCACTCGGCGGACCCCGGCTGGGTGCTCCGGCTTCCCGCGACCAGCGAGGGCATGGCCGCGCCGGACGGTGCCGAGTTGCGCTTCGAGGGCGGGCCGGAGCGGCCGCCCGAGCCGGCGCTGCACCTGGTCCGGGCCTACGCCCGCCGAGCGCCCATCGAGCTCGTCGCGCGCCTGGTCACCATGACCGCCGAGGCCGTTCTTCTCGATGCCGAGGGGGCCGCCCTTGCGCGTCTTGTCGATGACACGGTCTCGGTGTATTCCGGTCCTCGCATCACTCAGCGGTTTCGCGAGATCGGCGTCTACAGCGACAGCGGTCCGCTGCTCGATCTGATCGCAACCAGGTACCAGTCTGCGGGCGCCCAGCCCGCGCTCCCCCGAGCCCTGGTGGCCCGAGCTCTCGGGCTGGTGGGCACACCCCCTCCGGAAATCGCCTTGGTCACGCTCGGGAGCAGCGCGACCGCCGGGGACGTCGTCCTCCGAGCGCTGAGCCTGTCGGTCATCCGCCTCCTTCGCCATGATCCCGGGGTCCGGCTCGGCCACGACGCCGAAGACGTGCACCAGGCACGGGTCGCCACACGACGCCTGCGCAGTGACCTGCGCACGTTCCGTCCGCTCCTCGATGAGGTATGGGCGGAAGCGCTGCGCGACGACCTCCGCTGGCTCGGTGGCGAGCTCGGCAGGGTCCGTGACGCCGAGGTCCTCCGCGATCGCCTCCGGTCTGCGGCGACGACGCTGCCCGCCGCCGACCGCCGGTCGGCCCTGGCTGTGGTCGCACCGCTGGTCGCGCAGGTGCGCGCCGCCCGCCGCCATCTCCTCGTCGCCATGGACACCGAGCGCTACATCCAGGTCATCGATCACCTGGTCGCGGCTGCTCGCGGCCCCGTCCTGACCGAGCTGGCGGCGTCGCCGGCGAGAGAGGTGCTGCCCGGACTGGTGCGCAAGCCCTGGCGGTCCCTCAAGTCGGGGGCGATCGCGGCTCGTGGCGACGTTCCGGACGAGCAGCTCCATGACCTTCGTATTCGCGCCAAGCGCTGCCGCTACGCCGCCGAGGCTGCCGCTGCCGCCACCGGCAAGAACGCCGCGAAGTTCGCCCGGGAGGTGGCCGCGCTCCAGGAAGTCCTCGGAGAGCTGCACGACGCGGTGGTGGCCGAGAGCTGGCTCCGCGAGCGATCCGGTGCGCCGCGGATTCACGAGACCGCCCTGTTCGCGGCCGGCGAGCTGGTCGCCCTCCAGCGGGACGCCGCCGAGCGGGCTCGGACCGGGTGGCCCTCAGCCTGGGAGCGCGCAGAACGGGGGTGGGCCGGTGCCTGGCGATGAGGTCACCAGCTTCCTGGTGCGCCACGCCAAGGCGGGGTCCCGCGAGCGCTGGACCGCGCCCGACCGTGACCGGCCGCTGACCGCGGCGGGACGGATCCAGGCCGTCGCCCTGGCAAGCCTTCTCGGACCGAGCGCCCGGGTGGTCATGTCGAGCCCGTACGTCCGCTGCGTCGAGACGGTCGCTCCCCTGGCGGAGGCCCTGGGCCTCCACGTCGAGGAGGAGGATCGCCTTGCCGAGGGGGCGGATCCGGGGTGGGCAATGGCCCAGCTCGCTTCCGTGGCCGGGTCGGTGCTGTGCACCCACGGGGACGTCATGGCGTCGATCGTGACCAGCCTGGCCGACGCCCATATTCCGATGGCCGGTGGGATGCAGTGGGCGAAGGCCGGCACATGGGCCTTCGACATCACCGGCGGGCGGATCACCGCAGGCCGCTACCTGCCGCCTCCGGGTTGAGGCTCCCAGGGGACCCCGTCGCGGTCTCCGGCCACGCGGATCAGCACCCCGGACCAGGTTCGGAAGGGGCGCCAGGCATCGGCGATGGCCGAGATCTCGCCGGGGGTCGCGACGTGATCGAGCCCGTAGAAATGGCGGATGTACGACTTCATCCGCGGCTCCCCGAGGGTCAGGATGTCGGTCGCTCCGGTCGAGCGGAGCAGGATCAACCCCGCGTACATCGGGCCGATTCCAGGAAGCTGCTGCAGATGGGTCATCGCCTCCTCAGGGGCCATTGCAAGCAGTCGCTCCGGTTCGAGCCGTCCCTCCAGCGCGGCTCGAGCCACCCCGTGGAGGCGGTCGAGGCGCTGTGCTTCCAGGCTGGGGAACGACTCGACCCGGAGCAGCTCCTCAGGCGTCGGGAAGGCCTCGAGCCGGCCACCGGGGAGGGTGAAGACCTGGCCGTGCTCCGCGGCGAGCCGCCGTCGCACGGCGGTTGCCTGGGTCCGATGCCTGCGCTGGCTGAGAACTGACCAGGCGGCCGCCTCGTAGGGTGAATGGAAGAGCACCGGACGCAGGCCGGGGAACTCCGACTGGAGCCAGCCGATCACCGGATCGCGGCCACCGACCTGGGCCCACGCGGAACCGGACTGGTCCAGGGACAGCACCCGGCGCACCTGGGTGACGACCCGATCCGGATCCGCCTCACCGAAGACGCGGCACGTGAGCACCCCGGCGGCGTCCTGGGTGACGAAAGCGGCGGCGTGATGTACCAGATCGTCCGCGACGAACGCCAGCGACATCGAATCTCCGTCTGGCTTGGGGCGCCCGGTGTTGGGTCCAAATCCGAAGCTCGCCGCAGCCGCCAGCGAGAACGCCCCATCGGGGGTGATCGCCTGCTCCCGCTTCGCGGCCTCGGTCACCAGGCGGCTCGCTACTGGCGCAGACGGACGATCAGGTTGATGACCACGGTCAGGACCACGCTCACCACGATGCAGAAGACGACCGGGAAGAAGAACGAGAAGTTCCCGCTGCTCACCGAGATACTCCCGGGGAGCTGGGTGACACCCAGCCGGGTCAGCAGCACGAGCACCCCACCGAGCACGAGGATCACCGCGCCGGCGATCAGCAGCAGCTTGCCGACGTCACCGAGTGCCATGACGACACTCTAAGGTAGAGTCCGCCAAACGCATCCACTTCAAGCAGGTCCGGAGAGGCCGGCAAGGGATCGCGGCGCCGCCGCGCGGCCGCCCTTGCCCGAACCCGCCCGGGCTGGAGGGCGAAGCCCTATGACGGCGACCACCGCGCGAAACCGGACGCTCGGCCACGTGATCAGCGCCGAGCAGTTCGATCGCGAGTTGCTCGACCTCCTGTTCCTGCGCGCCACGGCGCTGGCGGATGTGCGTGACGACCGGCTGGCGCACCGGGTGATGGCAACGCTGTTTTACGAGCCGAGCACGCGAACCAGATTGAGCTTTGAATCGGCGATGCTCCGCCTTGGCGGCGCCGTGATCGGCACCGAGGCTGCGCACACGTTCTCGAGCGCGATCAAGGGTGAGACCCTCGAGGACACGGTTCGCATGGTGTCGACGTACGCGGATCTCATCGTGCTGCGTCACGACGAGGCCGGCGCCGCCGCTCGAGCGGCTAGTGTCGCGTCGGTGCCGGTGGTCAACGCCGGCGACGGGCCGGGCGAGCATCCCACCCAGGCGTTGCTCGACCTGTATACGATCGAGCGCGAACTCGGCCACGTGGAAGGGGTGAGGGTCGCCTTCTGTGGCGATCTCCGGTTCGGCAGGACGGCACGGTCGCTGGCGCTGCTGCTCGCCCTCTACCCGGGGGTACGCCTGGCGTTTGTCGCGCCCGCGGTGATCCAGGTGGGTGGCGACATCCTCGCCCGGCTCGAGGCACGCGGCGTCGACTGCCGCCTTGCCGAGCAGCTCACCGATGTGCTCGACGACGTCGACGTGGTGTATCAGACGCGCGTGCAGAAGGAACGCTTCACCGATCCGCTCGAGTTCGAGCAGGCGAGAACGGCGATCCGCATCGACGGCGCGATCATGCGCCAGCTCCCGGCGAAGGCGATCGTGATGCACCCGCTGCCCCGCGTCGATGAGATCGCACCTGAGGTGGACGCCGATCCGCGGGCCGCCTACTTCCGCCAGGCGGCGAACGGTGTCGCCATCCGGATGGCGCTGCTCGAGATGCTGCTCGCATGACGGTCACCACGTGACCGGCCTCGCGCAACCACTCGACGCCAGCCCGCAGCTGCTCGACGCGGGTGCGGTGCAGCGCATCACGCTGCGGCTCGCCCACGAGATCGCCGAGCGCCACCCCATGCTGGACGGCGTCGTCCTGGTCGGGATCCCGACTCGCGGTGTCCCGCTCGCTCGCGCGGTGGCGCGCCAGCTCGCGAGCCTCGGGCACACCGCCCCACCGGTCGCCGTGCTCGACCCGAGCGCGCATCGCGACGACCGTCCGCGCCCGGCGCTGCCGCATCCGGCGCTTCACGACATCGACGGGGGTCCGGCCCGGCGCATTGACGGTTCGGTCGTGATCGTTGTGGACGATGTGCTCTTCACCGGCCGGACGCTCCGAGCGGCGCTCGACGCCCTGGTCGACTGCGGCCGCCCCGCCGCGGTCGAGGTGCTGACCCTGATCGATCGGGGGCACCGTGAGCTGCCGCTGCGCGCAACCTACGTGGGCAAGAACGTGCCCACCGCGTCCGGCGATCGTGTCCACGTGCGCCTGCGCGAGGTTGACGGCGTCGACGGCGCGTGGCTGCACCGGAGGGTGCCGTGAACGCGATCCTGCGCGGCGTCCGCGTCATCGACCCGCTCGGCCGCCTCGACGCGGCCGGCCAGGATGTCTGGCTCGACGGGGGCAAGATCCTGGCCATCTATCACCACATCGACGCGGCCGGCGTCCCGGTGATCGACCTGACGCCGCACAACGGCGCCGACCCGTGCGTGCTCTGCCCCGGATTCATCGACCTGCACGCCCACCTGCGTCAGCCCGGTGGTGACCAGGCCGAGACGCTGGAGAGCGGATCGCGTGCAGCCGCGGCGGGCGGGTTCACGCACGTGGTGGCGATGGCCAATACCGTGCCGCCGATCGACACTCCGGAGCGGGTTGCCGAAGCGCGCCTGGCCGCCAGCAACCTGCCGGTCTCGATCCTGCAGGTCGCCGCGCTCACTCGAGGACTCGAAGGCGCCGAGCTGGTTGACATTCGCAAGTGCATCGAGGCGGGTGCCGCTGCCGTCGGCGACGACGGACGCAACGGTGTGTCGCCCCGCCAGCTCGCCATCGCGCTTGCGGAAACCGCGCATCTCTCGCGTGCGGTGTTCGTGCACCCCGAGGACGAGGAGATGATCGCGCAGGCGAATGCAACGCAGGGCCCGGTGACGCGCAGCCCGATTCGCCACGTGGAGACCGAGACACGCGCGGTGAACCTCGCGATTCGCGCGCTCTCGCACGCGCGGTCCGGACACCTGCACCTTCAGCATCTTTCCGCCGAGGGTTCGGTTGCGTCGCTCCGCCGGGCGCGTCAGCAGGGCCTTGCCGTGAGCGCGGAGGTCACGCCCCACCACCTCTCGATGTGGCTGCCGGTCGAGCAGGAGCCGGATCCTCCGGCGCTACGCAAGGTCAACCCACCGCTGCGCTCGGAGAAGGATCGGAATGCGCTCGTGCTCGCGCTCCGCGAAGGCCTCATCGAGGCGGTGGCGACCGACCACGCGCCCCACCCGGCCGCCGAGAAGTCACTCGCGTACGACGACGCCGCGCCGGGCATGATCGGTCTCGAGACGGCGCTTGCGACCTGCATCACCATCGGAGGTATGGGCGGGGAGTGGCTGGCGGTGCTTGTCGAGCGAATGACCGTTGGGCCACATAGGGTTCTCGGTCCCGGGTCCGGCGTCCCCGAGCCGCGGCTCAGAATCGGCGAGTCGGCGACGTGCACGCTCTTCGACCCGACCGCCGAGTGGACCGTCGGCGCCGCCTCGCTGCAATCACGATCGCGCAACACACCGCTCCTCGGCGCGACGCTCCGCGGCACCGTGCTGCTCACCATGGCCGGCGGCCGCGTCATCCATCGCGACCCGGCGCGGGTGCCGATCACGTCGGAGCAGGTGGCGAGTGCCTGACGTACGCGGGCGTCTCGCACTCGAATCCGGTGCGACGTATGAAGGCATCCTGTTCGGGGCGCCAGTGGAACAGGCGCACAACGGTGAGGTGGTTTTCAACACCTGTATGACCGGGTACCAGGAGGTGATCACCGACCCTTCATACGCCGGCCAGGTGGTGGTGATGACCTACCCGCTCATCGGCAACTACGGCTGCCGCGACGACACTGCCGAATCCGCCCGGGTGCAATGCCGCGCGCTGGTGGTGCGCGAGCTCTCCGCGGACATCGGACACGCGCGGGGCGAGCGCACGCTCGAGGCAGAGCTGCTGCGCAACGGAATCCCGGGGCTCCGCGGCGTCGACACGCGCGCCCTGACGCGCCATCTCCGCGATCACGGCACGCTGCGCGGCGTCATCGCAGCGTGCTCCGAGATGTCGGTGGACGAACAGGTGGATGCGGCCCGGTCGGCGGCGTTCGTGAGCGACGAGGACCTGGTCGGCATGGTCTCGATCCGTGAGCCGTGGAGCGCCTTCAGCGAGCCTCTCGATCCGACATTGCACCGTGGCGTCATGCTCGCCGGCGGCGAGAACGCCTTTACCGGGCTCAAGGTGGTGGTGCTCGACTACGGCGTCAAGCTGAACCAGGTACGCGCGCTCTGCAGCCGGGGCGCCGAGGTCATCCTGGTTCGTCAGGACGCCCGCATCGAGGATGTGCTTCGTCACCATCCGCACGGAGTCGTCCTCTCCAACGGACCCGGCGACCCCTCGCGCATCCCCCACGCGGTCCAGCTGTGCCGCGATCTTCTCGACCGGCGCGTTCCGCTGCTCGGCATCTGCCTCGGGCACCAGATCCTCGGCCAGGCTGCAGGAGCATCCACGTCGCGGCTCGGTTTTGGACATCATGGGGGGAATCACCCGGTTCGCGATACCGAGCTCGGGACCGTGTACGTGACCTCGCAGAACCATGAGTTCCAGGTCGATGGGGCGTCCCTGCCTGCGGACTCCGGGTGGTATGTCAGCGAGCGCAACCTCAATGACGGTTCCGTTGAAGGGCTGCGGCATCGGGAGCTGCCGGCGTTCTCCGTGCAGTACCACCCGGAGGGGGCGCCGGGTCCTCAGGACCGCGCGGGTGTTTTCGACGAGTTCCTGCGGTTCTGTGTGCTCGGACGGGACGGGGGGGCACATCGTCTTGCTCAGACAGCGCTCCGCGGTTCGCCCTCGCGCAACGTCAAAGCATCGCGCTCGGTCGAACCGCTACGCGAACTCGCCACCGATGTGCCCCCCCGTCCCGTCCTACGCCCGTCGCTTGAACCCGCTACCCATCCCCACCCCCTGCTCGCCGAGTCCACCGGTGGTAACGGCACCAACGCGGCCGACGGGCTCGGCGCCGCCTCCACCGAACGCTCGGAGACGCCGGATCTCTCGACGGAAAAGCCGAAGTGCGTGCTTGTGATTGGGTCGGGGCCGGTGATCATCGGGCAGGCGGCGGAGTTCGACTATGCGGGGACGCAGGCCTGTCGCGCGCTTCGTGAGGAAGGGATTCGGGTCGTGCTGGTCAACAGCAACCCGGCGACGATCATGACCGACGACTCGTCGGCGGACGCGGTGTATGTGGAACCGCTGACGGTCGAGGTGCTCGAGCGGGTGATCATCGCCGAGCGGCCGGATGGTTTGCTGGCGACGCTGGGTGGGCAGACGGGGTTGAACCTTGCGGTTGCGCTGGATGATGCAGGGGTGCTTCGCCGGCACAACGTGCGGGTGCTGGGGACGGGGTTGAGGGCGATCAGGACGGCTGAGGATCGCGAGCGCTTCAAGGAGTTGCTCACCGCGATCGGCGAGCCGGCTCCGGAGTCGGCAACCGTGTCATCGCTGGTGGAGGCGCGGGCCCTGCGCGATCGCATGGGACTGCCGCTGGTGGTGCGTCCCGCGTTCACGCTGGGTGGAACCGGCGGGGGATTGTGTGAGACCGAGGAGCGCTACGCTGAGACAGTGCTCGCGGGCCTGGCGGCGTCGCCGATCAGCCAGGTGCTCATCGAACGCTCGGTAGCGGGCTGGCGCGAGATCGAGTACGAGGTCATCCGCGACGCCGCCGGGACGTGCATCACGGTGTGCAACATGGAGAACCTCGATCCCATGGGCGTGCACACCGGGGATTCGATGGTCGTTGCACCTGCGCAGACGCTGACGGATCGCGAGCATCAACAACTCCGCAGCGCCGCGCTCCGCATCATCAACGCGCTCGAGATTGAGGGCGGTTGCAACGTGCAGTTCGCGCTCGCGCCGGATTCGCACGAATACCACGTCATCGAGGTGAACCCCCGGGTGTCGCGCTCGTCGGCGCTCGCGTCCAAGGCCACCGGGTACCCGATCGCGCGAGTCGCCGCGAAGATCGCGGCCGGCCGCCGGCTCGACGAGATTCCCAACGCCGTTACCGGCAAGACCTGTGCGGCCTTCGAGCCGGCACTCGACTACTGCGTCGTCAAGATCCCGCGCTGGCCGTTCGACAAGTTCCCGGAGGCCGACCGGCGGCTGGGCACGCAGATGAAGTCCACCGGCGAGGTGATGGCGATCGAGCGGTCCTTCGAGGCGGCCTTCAGCAAGGCTCTGCGCTCGCTCGAGCAGCCACAACCTGACCCTTCCGTACTGCACGAACCGGTGCTCATCGACGTTGCCAACGACCGGCGCGCAGCGGCGCTGCTGGAGGCGCTTCGCGGCGGCGCGACGCCGGAGGATCTGACCCGTCGGAGCGGGATCTCGGCGTGGTTCCTGCGCCGACTCGGCACCATCGTTGCGTGCGAGGAGCGGCTGCGCTGGAACGGCCTCGACGACGGCGCGCTCCGCGCCGCCAAGCGCGCCGGCCTGACCGACGCGCGCATCGCGGCGCTGACGGGAGTCGCCTCGGAGCTGGTTCGCGCTCGCCGCCGGGACGCAGGATTGCATCCCGTCTTCAAGTGCGTCGACACGTGCGCCGCCGAGTTCGAGGCGGCGACGCCGTATTACTACTCGACCTACGAGACCGAGGACGAAGGGGCTGCGGCAACAGCGCCGGCGCCCAACACCGTCGTGGTGCTCGGCAGCGGGCCGATTCGCATCGGCCAGGGCATCGAGTTCGACTACTGCAGCGTTCACGCTGCCATGGCACTGCGCGCTCAGGGCGTCGACGCGGTGATGGTCAACAGCAACCCGGAGACGGTCAGCACCGATTTCGACTGCAGCACGCGGCTGTACTTCGAACCCCTCGACGAGGAGGCGGTCATCGCGATCATCCACGAGGAGCAGGCGTCCGGGGTCGTGGTGCAGTTCGGCGGTCAGACCGCCATCAATCTTGCGGAGCCCCTCGACACTGCCGGCGTCACCATCCTCGGGAGCAGCATCGCGAGCATCGACCTCGCCGAGGACCGGCGCGCGTTCGAAGGGTTGATGCGTTCGCTGTCGATCGCACAGCCGCAGGGGGCGGCGACAACGGACCTCGACGAGGCACTCGCCATCGCCGATGACATCGGCTTCCCTGTCCTGGTGCGGCCGTCGTACGTGCTCGGCGGTCGGGCGATGGAGATCGTGCACAGCCGCAGCCAGTTGCATCGATATCTCGAGGCCGCGATGGCGGCGCTTCCCGCCGAGGACGGGCGCCGCCGCGGCACCGTGCTCATCGATCGCTACCTCTTCGGCACCGAGGTCGACGTGGATGCCATCAGCGACGGGAAGACCGTGGTCATTCCGGGACTCATGGAGCACGTGGAGCGCGCCGGTGTTCACAGCGGCGACTCGATGGCGGCGTACCCGGCGCGGATACTCAGCGACGGCGTCCGTGCGCTGATCGTCGACGCGACGGTGCGCATCACGCGCGCGCTCGACGTGCGCGGGCTCTGCAACATCCAGTTCGCGGTCCACCGAGGCATTCCCCACGTGCTCGAGGTCAATCCGCGCGCCTCGCGCACGGTGCCGTTCCTGAGCAAGGTGACCGGCGTGCCGATGGTCGAGCTCGCCACCCGCGTGATGCGTGGAGCCATGCTCGAGGATCTCGGCTGGACGACAGGACTCGTTCCCGCACGGCCGCTGGTCGCCGTGAAGGCACCGGTGTTCTCGACGGTCAAGCTGATCGACGTCGATACCGCGCTCGGCCCGGAGATGAAATCGACGGGAGAGGTCATGGGTATCGATACCGACCTCGGGGCCGCCCTCGAAAAGGCGTTTGTGGCCGCGCTCGGCGATGTGCCAACCACCGGTGGCGCTCTCTGCAGCGTGGCGGACGTCGACAAGGCCGAGGTGCTGCCGATCATCGCCCAGCTCAGCTCTCTCGGATTCACGATCTACGCGACCGTGGGCACAGCCGCGGCGCTGGCGAGCGCGGGCATCTCAGCGGTAGCGGTGGGCAAGATCGGCCACGGGCGCCCCAACGTCATCGACGTGATCGAGGACGGACGGGTGTGCATCGTGATCAACACCGTCTCGAACTTCGGCACCGATGAGCTTGATTTCCGGGCTGACGGCGGGGCCGTCGCGGCGGTCGGCCGGACCGTGAAGGACGGATACCGCATCCGGCTCGCCGCAGAACAGCGCCGCATTCCGTGCTGCACGTCGCTCGACACCGCGGCGGCGCTGGTGGACGCCATCGGCCGCCACACCTCGGGAAAGAGCGTCAGGGTCGCGACGGTGCGCGAATATCGGGACGGTGTGGTCCAGGCGGTGTCGTGAGCGGGGATCTGAGCAGGGCCGCCCTCGAGACCGGTGAGGTGCTCGTCGTGGAGCGGCTAGGGGGCGGTCTCCTGGAGTTGGTGGCGCGCCTGCCGCACCTTGCCGCCACCGCCACGCCGGGTGCGTTCGCGCAACTCAGGTGCGGCCAGAGCACCACACCGCTGCTGAGGCGACCGTTCAGCGTCGCGTGGACGCAAGGCGAGACCTGCGGCTTCGTCTTCGAGGCGGTCGGTGCGGGAACCCGGCTTCTCTCCGAGCTCCAGCCCGGCGACCCTCTCGACGTGCTGGGACCGCTCGGCCACGGCTTCAGCGTCGTCGACGCCGGGTCGGTGGTCTGCGTCTCGGGCGGACTCGGATGCGCTCCCTTCCCACTGCTCATCAACGAGCTCCGTCGCCGTGGCGTTGCAGACATTCTTGTCTTGAACGGAGCACGGACGGCAACTCGCCTCTACCCCGCCGAGCGATTCGCCCGCCCCGCGGTGCCGGTCGTCGCCGAGGCGACCGACGACGGAACGCGCGGCCACCACGGGCCGGTCACGGATCTGCTCCACCGGGCGCTTGGCTCGCGCCCTTCGGCGCTCTACGCCTGCGGACCCAACGCCATGGTCGGTGCAGTGATGCGTACCCTGCTCGAGTCGGGAGCCGACCTGCCGGCGACGCTCGAGGCTTCGCTGGAGGCTCCGATGGGATGCGGCTTCGGCACGTGTCTCGGGTGCGCGCTGCCGGTGCTCGAGAACGGGGTCTCGATCTGGCGGCTCTGCTGCACCGACGGTCCGGTGATGTCCATGCGCGACGTCGACTGGGATGCGCTCGCAGCGCTCCCGGGAGCGGACGTCGCGTGACCGAGGATCGATTCAGCGGCGTTGATCTGGGACGGGGCCTCACACTTCCCAACCGCGTCGGTCTCGCGAGCGGCACCGCCGGGTACGGATTCGAGCTCGAGCAGCTGATCGACCTCAACGTGCTGGGTGCGCTGTACACCAAGGGAACCACCGTGCACGCGCGCGAGGGAAACCCTCCGCCGCGTGTCGCCGAGACGGGCGGCGGCATGCTCAACAGCATCGGTCTCCAGAACCCGGGAGTCGACGTGGTGGCCACCGTCTATGCGCCGCGCTGGCGCGGTTGGGCGATCCCGATCATCGTCAACGTTGCCGGTGGGTCGGTCGACGACTACGTGCACTGCGTCACGGTCCTCGAACCGGTCGTTGAGGTTGCCGGCATCGAGCTCAACATCTCGTGCCCGAACATCGCCCAAGGACTCGACTTCGGTCGCGACCCTGATGCCGCGGCTCGACTCGTGGCCGCGGTGCGAGCGGTCACCGAGCGCTGCCTGATCGTGAAGCTCAGCCCGAACGTCACCGACATCGCCGCGGTGGCGCGCGCCGTCGAGGACGCCGGCGCCGACGCGGTGTCGGCTGTCAACACCTACATCGGCCGGAAGATCCACCGGGCGACAGGACGATCCGTTCTTCCCCTCGGCACCGGGGGGCTCAGCGGCCCCGCGATTCAGCCACTTGCGCTCGCTGCCGTCGCCACCGTCGCCGAAGCCGTGCACATCCCGGTCATCGGGGTCGGAGGCATCGTCGACGCCGCGTCCGCGCGTGACTTCCTGACTGTCGGTGCGTGCGCGGTTCAGGTCGGGACCGCAACCTTCGTCAACCCGGAGACCGCCCTGCAGGTGCTCGACGGTCTCCGGGATTGATGACAACCGATTGATTGACGGCGCGCTTCAGACGGGCGAGCCGGCCTCCACCGGCGTCGGACTCAGGTGGCCGTTGAGCGACATCACTTCCTCCGGTCGTTCCATGTCGATCGCCACCTCGCCGTGGAGGAGGAGGTCTCCAACCTCGAGCTCGCGGTCGGTCATGCGCAGGGGCACGATGAGTCCGACGAGCTTGATCACGATGAAGGTGGCCACCGCGTCGTACACGATGATGAATCCGAGGGCGAGTGCCTGGAGCAGGAGCTGCTTCGCGTTGCCGTAGACGAGGCCGGTGACGGCGACTGACGCAGTCCCGGCGGTCCCCACGTACACGATCATGTTCGGGGAGGCGAGCACACCGGTCATGAGGCCGCCAAACGCTCCGGCAACCCCGTGGGTGTGGAACACGCCGAGCGTGTCGTCGACCCTGCCAGTGAAGAGTTTCGTCTTGCCGAGAACGTTCATCGAGAGCCATGGAAGGACTCCCGCACCGACGCCGATGGCGAATGCCGCGTAGGCGTTGACGTAACCGGCTCCAGGGGTGATCGCGACCAGGCCCGCGATCATGCCGCTGATCATTCCGATGATGGTCGGCTTCTTCAGGAAGAAGATGTCCATGATCATCCAGACCAGCAGCGCTGTGGCCGTGCACAGGTGGGTGTTGAGCACCGCGGCCGATGCATCGGCGTTGGCGAAGTAGGGATCGCCTCCGTTGAAGCCGCTCCAGCCGAGCCAGAGCAGCCCGCCTCCGGCGACGGCCATCATGACGTTGCTCGGCGTGTTGTTCAGTCGATCTTTCAGCATGCGCGGGCCGATGACCGCCGCGGCTACGAACGCTGACACCGCCGCCGCGACATGGATGACGTAGCCACCGCTGTAGTCGACGGCGCCGAGGGCGCCCAGCCAGCCGCCGCCCCAGAGGCTGAACGCACCCACCGAGTACACCAGCGTGATCCAGAGGGGCACGAAGAGAGCCCACGCCTTGAAGCTGATACGCCCGAGCAGCGCGCCGCCCAGGATGATGACCGTGATGGTTGCGAAGACGAACTGGAAGTAGACGAGTGACGACATCGGGAAGCGCAGCGCCGGGATCAATCCGCTGAGCAGCGGAATGCTTGCCTGCTGTTCGAGGTCACTCGCCCCGGCAACCGGGTGCGGTATGCCGACGAACGTCGTTGCGGCGCCCCCGATGTGCAGCGGCTGGCCGAAGCTCATGTCGTATGCGAAGAACATCCAGATGACCAGCGTCATCGCGAAGGCATAGACCACCATGAGCGCTGAGTTGACGGCGAACTTGCGCTTCATCAACCCTGCATAGAGGATCGCGAGACCGGGGATGCTCATGATCCCGACCAGCGTCGCCGACGTCAGCTGCCACGCGGTGTCGCCGGAGTTCAGCCAGGTTGGAGCCTCGTTCAGGGCCGACAGCATTGCGTACCTCATCTCTAACTCTGCCGATGTGCATGTACAAGGTCATGCGCCTTGCAGGGAACTCTCTCAGAGGAGGGCTCGCGGTTCTTCGGCCGCCGCGCACAGATCCGAGGCGGTTGGTCTGTACGCCGCGCACGAGTCGCTGCGGTCGACGTGCACACGGGTCGCCACGCGGCGACCGCTGATCAGACGGCGGTGCGAAGGTAGGTTGCCGCAGCCGGGACGGGATTGGCCGGCGCCACCCGCAGGGTCGGAACGGTTGCCCCGGCCTCGAACTCCAGCGCGGGTACCGGTCTCCCCGTGAAGTAGCCCTGGGCACGATCACAGCCGAGGAGCGCCAGCAGCTCGAGCATCGCGAGGGTCTCGATGCCCTCGGCGACGACCAGGAGACCGAGGGCATGGCCGAGTTCGATGGTGGCGCGCACCAGCTTCATGTCCTGCTCGCGCCCACTCGCGCTCAGCCCACTGATGAAGCTGCGATCGAGCTTCAGCTCGGTGATCGGGAGGCTCCCGAGATACGCGAGCGACGTGAATCCAGACCCGAAGTCGTCGATGGACACGCCGAGGCCGAGACCTCTGAGCTCCTCGATGACACTCTGACAGGCTTCGAAATCGCGAATGATGGTGGTCTCGGTCATCTCGAGGATGAGTGCCGAGGCCGGCACGCGGTGGCGGCGCAGCGTCGTCCGGACGACATCGATGAACCCGGGGTCGAGCAGGTTGGACGACGATACGTTCACCGACATCGCGATCCGGCTGCCCGCGGCACGCCAGATGGCGCACTGCGACAGCGCCTGGTCGAGCACGAGCCGTGTCAGCGGTCCCATCAGGCCGGCCTCCTCGGCGAGCGGAAGGAACTCGAGCGGCGGAATCAGACCGACGCGCGGATGGGGCCAGCGCACCAGGGCCTCGGCGGCGACGGTCTCGCCGTTGCGCAGGTCGACCTGCGGCTGATAGTGCAGGACGAGACGCTCACCCTCGACGGCGGCACGCAATTCCTCGACCAGTGCAAGACGGTTGCCGCCGTCATCGACTGACGGTGTGTACACCTCATACGCCTGATGCGTCAGCTTGGCTCGATACATGGCGACGTCGGCGCAGCGCATCAGACTGATGCTGTCGGTCGCGTCGCCGGGCGCTGCGGCGATCCCGATGCTCGCGCTGATTCGAACGCTCACGCCGTTGAGGATGAACGGCTGCTCGAGCAGTGCGGTGAGCTTTCTGGCAAGGCCGGCGGCGTAGGGCGGGTCGCTGTCGATGAGCAGGGCCCCAAGCTCATCCCCGCCGATGCGGACGAGCACATCGGTCGAGCGCAGCGAGCTCGTCAGCCGCGGTCCGAGCTGTTTCAGCAGCTCATCCCCGGCGGAGTGACCGAAGGAGTCGTTGATCTCCTTGAAGTGGTCGAGGTCGACGAACAGGAACGCCAAGCCGCGAGGAGGCGTCGAAGGATCGGCAAGGTCCTCGAAGTACGCGTCGAGCATGGTCGTGAGTTGACGGCGGTTGCCGAGCCCGGTGAGCTCGTCGGTCACGGCCTGGCGGTGGCGTTCCTCGGTCAGCGCGCGGAGCCCGCGGACCGAGAGGCCAAGGCGCAGCCCGACCACGACCATGGTCGCTGCGGCGAGGGCCACCGCGATGTGGTCCACGTCGTGCCGGAGCGCGCCGACCAGGAGGATCACAAGGCCCGCAAGCGCCCCACATCCCGGAAGCAGGAAGCCCGGGAGCCTGCCGGACTGGAGCAGGTCGCGACGACCCGCCGGCACCCAAACCGAGATCGACATCAGGGTGATTGCGGTCGGCCAGGCGATGCCGTTGAAGACGATCCCGACCTGCTCGGTCGTCCCGAAGAGGTTGAACGTGTCCCCGACGCCGTTCACCGCGCATGCGGTGGCGAAGAGCAGCCAGGGCAAGCGCCGCCCGGGGAGGATCGCGGTTCCGCCGACCACCAGGGCGAGCAGCAGCACATCCCCGATGGGATACACGAGATCGACAGCAACCCCCAACGGGTCGCCGCCGAGGGACCGGAAGACGGCATGGAATGCGAACGCCGCACACACGGCCGCGGCGCCGAGGCCGGCAATGGCTCCGTCGAGCCAGGTTGCGGGCAGCAGCCGCTTGATCTCCTTTCGGAGCATGAGAATGATCGCCGCGTACGCAAGGGGATAGAAGCAGATGTAGAAGGCGTCGGCCGGTGACGGCGAGGCGGCGCTGGCGCCACCCCATGATTCCCAGGTGAGAGCCACATCGCCGGCAGCCCAGGCAAGCACAGCACTCCCGAGCACGAGAGGGACGGCCCTGCCGGGACGCCCGCTGAAGGCGCGCGCCAGGAGCAGAAGACCAAGGATGACCTCGTACGCCGCCACGCCCCAGCCGTCGATCCACGGCCAGCTGTCATCGGGGGAACGGACCAGCAGCGAGATGATGTAGGCGGCCAGCAGCGTGCCCATCACCGCGTACACGACCCAGAGCGCCCTCGGGGCGGGTCCGGTCGGTCTGGGGAATGTCGGGAGTGCCCGCCTTTCGCGAGGGGACGCGGAACTCACCCGAGCAGCTTCGCCGATCTCGTGTCGAATTCCGGTTGCGACCGTGGAACGACAATGATCCCGGGCCGCACAAAGACGGGCTGAGCCGCTCGCCGGGCCGCAAATCGCGGAGGACACGAGGAATGCCTGGAGATGGTCAATTGGAGATTGGAATGGTCACCAGCGAGGCCCAGGTGCAGCGGCTCCTCCCTCTGATGCGGGGCTACTGCGACTTCTACAAGGTTGCGCCCACCGACACGGCGCTGCTGTCCATGTCACGCGCGCTGATTGCCGATCCAGCCCACGAGGGGGCGCAGGTGATGGCGACGGATAGAGGCCAGGATGTCGGCTTCGCGACGCTCTTCTGGAGCTGGGACACCGCGACCGCGGGCCGGATCGGCGTCATGAACGACCTGTTCGTGGTCGCCGGTTCACGGGGACGCGGTGTCGCGTCCGCGCTCATCAACGCCTGTCTTGAACGCTGCCGGGAACGCGGCGCGGTACGCATGACCTGGCAGACGGCCGGAGACAACGGGCCCGCACAGGCCGTCTACGACCATATCGGCGCTACCCGCGAAGCCTGGATCGACTACTGGCTCGATACCGGTGTCACACCGACTTCGGAATCCGGGCCGAAGCAAGCCTGAGCCGCGGCGAAGACTATTTCTTGGCGGCCTGGTAGTAGGGATTTGCGCCCTGCGCGTGATCCGTGGTGTCGCGAACCTCGATGATCTGCGGGAAGCGCTCGAGGATCGCCACGCGCACCCCCTGGCCGAGGGTCACCTCTGCCATCCCGCAGCCCTGGCAGCCGCCGCCCATGTGAATGAACGCAACGCCCTCGCTGACATCGAGCAGGTCGATGTAGCCGCCGTGGGTTGCGACCGAGGGATTGATCTCATCATCGAGGAGCCGCTGAACGTCGCGTGCAAGGTCGTCGAGCCAGAGCGGATTGGGATTGTCGACGGTCAGCGCGCCACGCGATCGGTCGGCATCGATGGTGATGCCGTCGAGGTACGGCGCCGACGCGAGCGGCATCGTGAAGCGAACGCCGTGAGGTCCGCTGACCACGAGGTCACCCTCACGTTCATCGCCGGCATTCACCAGCGACAGCTCGTAGCTGAAGGCGCCATTGTGCCGGCCGGTGATGGCGATACGCACACCTGCATCCGGCTGTTTGCGATTGGCACGCACCTGCTCGATGCGCGTCAAAGCAAAGTCGGTGAGTGCGATTCTCGGCTCCTTCACGAAGCTCCATGGTACGTCGGTGCGGATCGCGCGCGTAGGCTGATTGCATGCCACGCGTGATGCTCGTCCTGCCGACCGAGACGTATCGGGCAACGGCTTTTCTGCAAGCAGCTGAGACGCTCGGCCTGGCGGTTGTTGTGGCGTCCAACGAGGCGCCGACGCTCGCGGCACTGATGGAAGGGCGCGTGGTGACGCTCGACCTTCGCCAGCCCGCCGAGTCGGCGGAGCGTGCGCTGGAGTTCGTCAAGCGATGGCCGGTGGACGCTGTTGTCGGCGTCGACGAAGGCTCGGTCATCACCGCTGCCACCATCGCAGAAGCGCTCGGCCTGCCACGGCGGAATCCGCTGCCTGCCGTCCAGGCGACTCGTGACAAACGGCTGCTGCGCACCTGCCTCGCCGGGGCCGGTTTGCACCAGCCTCGCTTTAGCGCGCTCGACCTCGACGGCGGCGATGACGCGCTTGATCGAGCCATCGAGCACAGCGGGCTACCGTGCGTGATCAAGCCGGTGGATCTTGCCGCGAGTCGAGGCGTGATCCGCGCCGACAACCGCGCCGCGGCGGATGCCGCGGTGCAACGAGTTACGACATTGACTCGCGAGATCTGCGCCGATGGGTCGACACCGCCACTGCTCGTAGAGAGCTACGTCGACGGCGTCGAGGTCGCCCTCGAAGGCCTTGTGCGCCAGGGCTTTTTGGAGGTGATCGCCCTCTTCGACAAGCCCGATCCACTGACCGGGCCGTTCTTCGAGGAGACCATCTACGTGACCCCATCACGCCTCGATGCGGCGGCCCAACTCGCGGTCGTTGAGTCGGTGCGCAGCGCTGTCGTCGCGCTCGGCCTCCGGCACGGACCAATCCACGCGGAGGTCCGGCTTGCCGGCGATGTGCCCGTGGTGATCGAGGTCGCGGCACGCTCGATTGGTGGCCTGTGCTCGCGGGTGATCCGGGTTGTCTGCACCGACGCGCCGGAGGAGATCCGGTCTCTCGAGAACGTCATCCTGCGTGAGGCATGCGGGATGCCGTTGGGCGAGATGCGCATCGTCGACGGCGCCTCAGGCGTGTTCATGTTGCCCATACCCAGCGCAGGAATCCTGCGCGGGGTCCACGGGGTCGATCGCGCCGAGGCGGTCGCGGGCATCACCGGGGTGACCCTCTCGATACCGGTCGGTGAACGGGTGCGCCCGCTCCCGGAAGGAGACCGCTACCTCGGTTTCATCTTCGCCCGAGGCCAATCGCCTGGGGCCGTCGAGGCTTCGTTACGAGAGGCGCAGCTGCAACTCAGCCTTGACATCGCGTGAGCGGCTCAACGCCGCATATGACGAGCAGCGAATGAGTGCCCCCTGGAGGAATCGAACCTCCCTCAACCGGTTAAAAGCCGGCTGCTCTACCGATGAGCTAAGGGGGCCGGACCCAGGATTGTATTGCCGCCCATGCGGCACGCCCTACCATCGGCATCTGTGACCGACGAGATTCCC
>DASZJB010000018.1:0-7926 GCA_035948615.1 Candidatus Dormiibacterota bacterium | reverse complement strand
ACGCAGTCGCGCCTTGGGGATGCGCACCGGCTCGGCGCCGATGCCCTTGATACCAAGGGCCGTGGCGAGGCGCCGCGCCGGATCGACGGTGAGCACCAGGACACGCTTGTCGTCGGCGGCGGCGATGGCCATGCCGAGTGCCGCGCTCACCGTGGTCTTGCCGACACCGCCGCTGCCACAACAGATGATCACGTCGAGGGGCGCCAGCCGGCGTCCCAATCCCGCAGGCTCCTTGCGGACGCTCCTGCGCCGCTCGGGGACATGGCCGGTCTCGGCAACGCTCATGCCAGCCTGCCGCTGAGCGCGTCGGCGACCGCACGCGTTGTGGTCAGTCCGGTCCGATCCACGATGAACGGAATCGGGACGACCGGCATCGGGAGCTTGCTCCGAAGCTGGCGCATATAGCGGGCGGTGGTGTCGTACAGGCTCGCCTGGAGATCGATTGCCGCCTCGAGCGGAGCGGGCGACCCGCCGAGATGTTTGGCAATCTCCGCGGTGTTTTCGGGGTCGATCAGCGCATTCACCACACGTCGGGTCGCGGCGCTCACGGGCTCGTCGACCGCGCGGTTGAGCACGCAGATGTCGACCGCGACACCCGAGCCCTTGCGCAGGCGCTCGTGCAGCTCGATCGCCTCCGTGACGGGCATCTCCTCGGGAAGGGCGCAGAGCACAACGGTCGTGCGCCGCGGATCACGGATCAGGCCGTCGATCCACTCGACCTGCGCACGAATGATGCCGCCCCTGACCAGCGTGAGCATTGCTTTCGCGGCGGCGAGATGTGATTCCGCCTGGCCTCCGGCGGCACAGTCGACGAGGATGAGATCCCATACCGGCGCCGTCGATCCGGCCTCTTTGCGGCGCTCCTCGTACGCGATCTTGCCGACCACGAGCATGTCGCGCGGACCCGGGACACCGGTGGCGATGAAGTCGAACACGCGCGCCAGTGGAGTCAGCCGGGTGAGGCGCGGAACCTTGAAATAGATGTTGAGGTATTCCTGGAACGACTCGTCCGTGCGCAGCTCGAGCACCGAGAGGTCGTGCTGGACGACGCGGGGGGTAAAGCCGGCGGGGGGTGACCCGAGTGCCGCGGCGAGATCGCCCTTGGCGTCGACGTCGATGGCGAGGACCCGCTTGCCGGCCCGTGCACCGAGCAGAGCCAGAGCCGCAGTGATGGTGCTCCGGCCGGTTCCTCCCTTGCCCGCGACGAAGACGACCCGCCGCGCGAGCAGCGTCACAAGGTCGATCCGCTCCCCGGCGATCGCCCGCCTAACCGCCGTTGACGGTCTCCAGGACCTCTGCGGCATGCCCGCTCGGCTTGACATCTCGCCACTCGTGCTCGATGGTCCCGTCCGGGCCGATCAGCAGGGTCGTTCGCGCCACACCCATGTACTGGCGCCCCATGTACTTCTTCTCGACCCAGAGGCCCTGCGACTCGATGAGGCGCCGCTCAGGATCGCTGATCAGCGGTATTCCCAGCGAGCACTTCTGGATGAACCGCTGATGGCTCCTGGCCGTGTCCGGCGAGACGCCGTAGACCGGCACCCCCGCAGCTGCAAATGCCTCGCTGAGCCGTGTGAACTCCTGTCCCTCGATGGTGCAGCCCGGCGTGTCGTCCTTCGGGTAGAAGTAGAGGACGGTGCGATGGCCCTCGAGGTCGGCATTGCGCACGCGGCCACCCGTGCTGGCCTCGAGGTCGAAATCAGGGAGTCGCGCTCCGACGGTCATGGTTCCGGATCCTCCATACGCGCCCGCGATGGTCGCCCAGTGTAGGCGAGCGCCAGCCGGCGAGCGCCTGCTCGAACGCGGGCGTCGCCCTCCCTATACTCGGCCGGTGCCCTCGAACTTCCGACCCGGCGCGGCCGCGGCGAACAAGGCGGCGGCGCAACGGCGCGCCGATCCGACCCAGCCCCGTCCGGTCCCGATGCTGCTGCGCTACATCTCGTGCGGGCTGCTCTCCCTCGCCGGCGGTGCCGCGTGGCGCTGCACCCTCTCGCCCAACGCGGTCGGGATCGTCACCGCCTTCGCCGGGATCTTCTTCCTGCTCCTGGGGTTCCTGGTCGGTGGTCTCTACTGGTACGCGCACGACCTCCGGGTCCGAAAGCGGACGCCGGAGCTGATGCCCGACGAGCGGCTTGTCTTTTCGTTTGTCGTGTTCGTGATCATGCCGTTCACGGTGCTTGCGCTCATCGGCGTGATCTGGCTGCTCTCGCTGCTGATCGGGGTCCACTGAAGGCGGCGCCAGCGCCGATCGACGAGCGCGGGTCAGTTGAGGAAGGCGCGCAGCCTGCCGGCGACCTCGGTCATGGCGGTGCGATCGGGGCACGTTTCCGGCGCCTCGTCGAGATAGGCGGTGATGTCCGTGAGCGCGGCCACCACCTTGCCCATCCGCCACAGCAGCAGTCCCCGATCGCGGCGTTCGGCCGGCGACGGCACCAGGTCGACGCATCGGTCCGCGGCACGCAACGCCTGGTCCCAGCATTCGAGGCTCGTATAGCAGCGGCGCAGGTTGCGCGACATGCGCGCGAGCATGTCCCGGGCGCTCGCACGCGCCACCTGAGACGGTTCGAGGCGTTCGATCTCCTGACCCGTAGACGTGGTGACGAGCCGCTTCACGTCCTCTTCGTCGAGTGGCTCACCGCTGGCGACGGTGTCGAAAAGGTGTCCGTTGACCCGGACCACGAAGTGACCGGGAAGGTTCACCCCCTCCACGGGTATCGCGGCTCGGGCGCCGACCGCGATCCAGATGGCCGAGCAGGCAATCGGGACTCCGGCTCCGCGCTCGAGCACAGTGTGGAGGTAGTGGGCGCGCGGATCGCCACCCCCCGCACCACGGAGACGGAGCCGGTCGCGCAGCAGGGCACCGACCAGCGGGGCGTCGGACGGGCTGCACCCGTCGAGACCGCACCGCGAGCGCAGCTCGCTGGCGAGTTCGTCGAGGCGCTCCAACCATCGCTCCGGCTCCACGCCGGGGCAGTCGTCGGCCGCCAGCCAGAGGGCACCCTCGGCGATATCGCCGTCGCGCGCGGCACATTCGAGCACCGCCTCGCGTGGCTCCAGTCCCTGCATGGCCGGTAATCATGCTCCGCGACCCTGGTGCATGGGCATTTCCCACAGGAGCCCAGGCGGGTCGGCTCCACTAGACTGACCTGGTGCTGCTCGAGGAGATCGCGGGTCCAGAGGACCTGCGCGGACTGGGCCCGGAAGATCTGACCCGTCTCTGCGCGGAGATTCGTGAAGAGCTGATCACCGCGGTGTCGCGCACCGGAGGGCATCTCGGTCCCAATCTCGGGGTCGTCGAACTCACCGTTGCGATGCACCGCGTCTTTGAGAGCCCCCGCGACGCGATCATCTTCGACACTGGGCACCAGGCCTACGTTCACAAGATGCTGACCGGCCGGCTCGACCGGTTCGACACGCTCCGCCAGCAGGGCGGCCTCAGTGGCTACCCCTCGCGGCAGGAGTCCGAGCACGATCTCATCGAGAACTCGCACGCATCAACGGGGCTCAGCTATGCGCTGGGATTCGCCACGGCGCGCGAGCTGCGCGGCGACACCGGCAAGGTCGTCTGTGTCGTGGGCGACGGAGCCCTCACCGGCGGCATGGCCTACGAGGCGCTCAACAACATCGGCCAGCTGAAGCCCGAGATGGTGATCATCCTCAACGACAACGGCCGCAGCTACGCGCCGACCGTCGGTGGCATCGCTGAGAACCTCGGACATCTGCGCCTGTCACCGCGCTATGAGGCTGCCAAGGATGCGGCGGGAACCGCATTGCGTTCGCTTCCCGCGGTCGGGCACTCGGCATACGAGACCGCGCGACGCATGAAGAACTCACTGAAGCAGCTGGTGGCGCCGATCTCGCTGTTCGAGACCCTTGGCCTCAAGTACGGTGGGCCGATCGACGGCCACGACCTCCAGGCGGTCGAGAAGGCGCTCCGCGATGCCGCGCGCATCCGCGGGCCGGTGGTCGTGCACGTGGTGACCAACAAGGGGCAGGGCTACGGTCCGGCGGTTGCGGACAAGATTGACAAGTTCCATGGGGTTTCGACGTTCGACCCGGACAGCGGCACGGCCGTCAAGAAGGGGCCGGACTGGACGGACATCTTCGGCGACGCGCTCTGCAGGGCCGCCGAGACCGACGAGCGCATCGTCGCGATCACCGCCGCGATGGCATCGTCGACCGGACTACTCGAGTTCGCGCAGCGTTTTCCGGATCGTTTCTTCGATGTCGGGATCGCCGAGCAGCACGCCGTGACCTTCGCCGCCGGGCTCGCGATGCGCGGCCTGCGACCGGTCGTCTGCATCTATTCGACCTTCCTGCAGCGGGCGTTCGACCAGGTCGCCTGTGACGTCGCGCTGCACAAGCTGCCGGTGATCTTCGTCATCGATCGCGCGGGTATCACCGGCGCCGACGGACCGTCGCATCATGGCATTCTCGACCTCGCCTATCTGCGCTGCATCCCGGGAATGACGATTTCGGCGCCGAGCTCGCCGAACGAGCTGCGCAGGATGTTCGCGACTGCGATCGCATATGAAGGTCCCTTCTCACTGCGCTTCCCGCGCGGCCCCGCGCCGTCCGACAGCAGCGAACCGATCGAGCCGATTGCAGTCCCGAGCAGCGTGACTCACCACCGGGGCCGGGACCTCGCGCTCTTCGCGGTCGGCAAGATGGTTGCGGTCGCGATGCAGGCGCGGGAGCAGCTCAGCGCCCACGGGATCTCGACCACGGTGGTCGACGCGCGATTCGTCAAGCCGCTGGCTCCGGAGCTCAGTGCGATCGCGGCGCGCCACCGGGCGGTCATCACCGTCGAGGATGGCGTTGCCAGCGGTGGCTTCGGATCGGCGGTGACCGAGCTGCTCGCCAGCGACGGGGTCATGGTGCCCATCGCGCGGATGGGCCTCCCCGACCGGTTCATCGAGCACGGCGCGCAGGCGGCGCTGCTGGGACAGCTTGGGCTCGACGCCGACGGCATCGTGGCCGCGGCACTCGCGCTCCTGCCCGCGACCGAGGTGCTCGCGGGCTGACCGGTCGCACCGGGCAGCGCGAGACCATGGACGACGATCGCACACCCATGACCCGGTCGAAGGACGGTGCCGCGGGGCCTGGCTCTGAGGACTCCACCCTGGAGATCACGCTGCTGCAGCATGAGCTCGACGAGGCTCGGCTCCAGAACGTTCGCTTGCGACAGTCACTGCTCGAGCCGCCGTACTCGCAACTTCGCTCGGTCATCCGCCAGTATCCGCAGGCCTCGAAGACGGCGATCAAAGCGCTCAACGTCGTCACCGGGACGGGGCGGATCAACTTCCACCGACGGGCACTCGCGCGTTTGCACTATCCGCGCGATCTGCGCGAGATGGAGCGCTCCGGTCTCTTCGACGCAGCCTGGTACCAGGCGAACTACCCGGAGGTCGCGCGCTCCGGGATGAGCCCCCTCCGGCACTACGCGCTCATCGGCGCGGCTCAGGGATGGGATCCAGGCCCGCGCTTTTCCACCGACTTCTATCTCGAGCACAACCCCGACGTGTCACGCGGGACCAATGCGCTGCTCCACTACCTGCGCCACGGACAGCAGCGCGGCAGCAAGATCGCTCCGTCGACGATTGAGCGGCAGTGGCTGACGCTTACGCTCGACGAGCGGTTCCCGAACCTCCGCCCGCTGCATGTGTATGCGAGCACCTCGGCGCCGAAACGCGTCTCGATGGTGACCGACAGCATCAACAGCGGCAGCCTTTTCGGCGGTGTGGGCACAGCGCTGATCTTCGCCACGCTCCTGGCCAGACGCCTGGAGCGCCCCCTGCGCATCATCACGCGATCAGAGCCGCCGACTCCCGCAAACTGCCGCACCGTGCTCGAGGCCAACGGGATTCCGTGGCAGGGCGATGTCGACTTCGTGTTCTCGTCGCGCGACACGTCGAACGGCCGGCTCGTCGATGTCGCCGACGGCGATCTCTTCGTCACCACGTCGTGGTGGACGACCTCGGCTGTGCGCGCCTCGGTCGACCCGGCAAACATCATCTACCTCGTCCAGGAGGACGAGCGACGCTTCTACCCGGAGGGCGACGACTCGATTCGGTGCGGAGAAATCCTCGCCGACCCGCGCATCACCTGCGTCGTCAACTCGAGGCCCCTCTTCGACTATCTGTTCGGTAGCGCTGATCGTCACCAGCGAGCGCCGTCGTGGTTCGAGCCCGCGTTCCCGGCCTTTCTCACGCCGCGCGAGCAACCCGGGACGGGCAAACGCAAGTTCATCTTCTACGCGCGACCGAAGAATCTGCGCAACCTGTACTACCGCGGCCTCGAGGCGATCTCCGGCGCCATCGAGGGCGGCCACCTCGACCCCGCTGCATGGGACTTCTTCTTCATCGGCAGGGATCTGCAGCCCGTCGCCCTGCCCCGAGGCGTTCACCCGACGCTCATCGAGAACCTCGGCTGGCACGACTATCAGCAGCTGCTGAGGCGCATGGACCTGGGGTTGTCGCTGATGGCGTCCCCGCACTCCAGCTATCCGCCCCTCGACCTCGCCGCGGCAGGAGCGGCCGTGGTCACGAACACCTTTGGACCCGACAAGCGGTCGCTCGACCAGTACTCGGCAAACATCATCTGCTGCGACCCTGATGTGCCCAGCCTGGTCGCCGGCATCGGTCAGGGCGTCGCACTCGCGAACGACGTTGACCGCCGGAATGCGAACCATCGCGACAGCAAGTTCCTGACCGACTGGAGCGCCGTCTTCGCACCGATCTGCGATCAACTCGCGGGTGCATTCTCCGCCACGAAAGCGTAGCGGTGCGCACCAGGGCAGCCCCGCCGGAGTTTCCGGATCCGTGGGCGCCGAGCATCGATGAGCGCGTTCGCAGGGTCGCCACACCAGGCGCGCACACGGTCGCCTACCTCTACGAGGTGCCGGACACGAGCACGTTTCGCTATCGCGTGTTCAACATGGTCGAGGCACTCGGCGTCGATGATCGCGGTCAGCGCATTTCGGCGACGTGGTTCACGCGAGCCGAGCTGCCGATACTTGAACGCCTCATCGGCGAGGTCGACACGCTGATCATCTGCCGCACGCGGTACACGGCGCGGCTCGACAGCCTCGTCACCCGCGCGCGCGCCGCGGGGTGCCGGGTCCTCTTCGATGTCGACGACCTGATCTTCGACACCAGGTACGTGAGCCTCGTCCTCGAAACGCTCGATCGAAATCCCGGAGAGGCGATGCTCGACGAGTGGTTCGCTTCCATATCGCGAATCGGGGCGCTGCTGCGCCTCTGCGACGGAGCGATCTCGACCAACCATTTCCTCTCCGCTCGCATCGAGGATTTCGCCCAGCTTCCCGCCTGGGTCGTTCCCAACTTCCTCAATGACCTGCAGCTGCAACGGGCGGCGGAGGTACGCCGGAGCCGGCATGCATCCGTGCAGCCGGGTCGGGTCACGACCATCGGCTACTTCAGCGGGACGCCGACGCACAACCGCGACTTCGAGCTCGTGTCGACCGCGCTTGCGAGAGTCATGACCCGCCACGCAGACGTGCGTCTGCTCATCGTGGGATTCCTTGACGTCGGGCCCGCCCTGCACGGCTTCGTCGACCGTATCGACATCCTCCCGCTCACCGACTTCCTGACGCTGGAGACCCTGATCGGCGAAACCGGCCTTAACATCGTCCCCCTGCAGACCAACGCGTTCAGCAACTCAAAATCCGAGTTGAAGTATTTCGAAGCGGCGATCGTCGAGACCCCGACGTTCGCTACTCCGACGTACAGCTTTCGACTCGCGATCGAGGACGGTGTCAACGGGTATCTCGTCGAGTCGTACGACTGGGAGGACCGTCTCGAACAGGCGGTCTGCGGCGAGCTCGATCTCACCGGCGTCGCCGAGCGCGGGCTCGCGCACACGCTGCGCTGGTACACGCCTGCCGCGCAGGTCGGCGCCATCCGC
>DASZJB010000017.1:0-3674 GCA_035948615.1 Candidatus Dormiibacterota bacterium | reverse complement strand
TGGAGCGCCGAGCACCGACCCATGACATCGTCGAGCACCGCGCCGATGATGCCGCCGTGCGCGAAGCCGGGAAACCCGGCGTGATCGTCGCCGGGCGTCCAGTGGGTGAAGACGAGTCCGTCATCGAGCTCGTACTGCAGGTGCAGTCCCGACGGGTTGCGCAGGCCGTGCACCCAGTTCTGCTGAAATTCGCTGCGATCGTTGAGCCAGGCCGGGTCGATCTCGTAGTTGATCACGGTGCGGTCAGCCGGTCCAGCCCACCGAGATACGCGCGCAGCGGCTCGGGGATCAGCACGGTTCCGTCCTCCCGCTGATAGGTCTCGAGGAGCGCATCGAAGGTGCGCGGCACACCGAGCGCGCTGCCGTTGAGGGTGTGTACGTGGCGCGGCTTCTCGCCCGGCCCGGCCCGGAAGCGGATGTTGGCGCGGCGGGCCTGGAAGTCGGCGAACACCGAGCACGACGACACTTCGAGCCACTGCTGGAGCCCCGGAGCCCACACCTCGACGTCGTACTTCTTCCATTGCGCGAACCCAAGGTCGCCCGTGCACATGAGCAGCACGCGATAGTGCAGGCCAAGCCGCTGGAGCACGTGCTCGGCGTGCGCGGTGATCAGCTCGAGCTCGTCCAGTGACGCCTCCGGGGTTGTGAAGCGAACCATCTCCACCTTCTCGAACTGGTGCACGCGGATGTACCCTCGCGTGTCCTTGCCCGCCGCACCGGCCTCGCGACGCCAGCACGGCGTGAGTGCGACGTGGGCGATGGGCAGCTGGGTTGCGTCGAGAATCTCCCCCGCGTAGAGGTTGGTCAGCGGCACCTCGGAGGTCGGTATGAGAAAGAGGCCGTCGTCCGCGTGATACGCCTCGTCCTCGAACTTCGGCAGCTGCGCGGTGCCGATCATCGCCTCGCGTCGCACCAGATACGGAGGTGCGATCTCCGTGTAGCCGTGCTCACGCGCCACATCGAGCATGAACGACGTCAGGGCGCGCTGCACTCGCGCACCGTCGCCACGCAGCACGACGAACCGCGAGCCGCTGATCTTCACGGCTCGCTCGAAGTCGAACACGCCGAGCCGTTCACCGATCTCGTAGTGCGGCAGCGGATCGAACGCGAAGCTCGGCAACTCACCCCAGGTCCGCGTGACGACATTGTCCTCGGGGCCCGCGCCGTCCGGAACACTCTCGTGGGGAGGATTGGGAACCTCGAGCAGGAGTTGGTCGACGCGCTGATCGAGCTCCGCCAGGCGCGCCTCACCATCCTGGATGCCCTGCTTGAGCGCCGTCAGCGACGCCAGCTGCTCGTCGGACGGCTTGCCACGCATCGCCGCGGATGCCACGCGCTGCTCGGCGCGCGCCTGCTCGACGGTTGTGCGCAGGCTGCGTGCCTCGGTGTCGACCGCGAGCAGCTCGTCGATGGGCGCGGTCTCCCCCTTTCTGCGCGCGCCGTCGCGAACCGATTCGGGGTCGTCGCGAATGCGCTGGATCGGCAGCATCAGGTGGTCCCACCGCGTTGCTGCGGACGCATTGTTGGGAACAGCAGCACGTCGCGGATCGTCGCGGAGTCGGTGAGCACCATAACCAGCCGGTCGACACCGATGCCGAGACCGCCGGCGGGTGGCATCCCCACCTCGATGGCCTCGAGAAAGTCCTCGTCGATGGGTGGGATCTCGGAGTCCCCGGCGGCGCGCAGGCGGGCCTGCTCCTCGAAGCGCGCGCGCTGATCGATCGGATCGTTCAGCTCACTGAATGCGTTGGCAAGCTCGCGGCCGGTGACGATCAGCTCGAATCGCTCGACAAACCGGGGATCATCGCGATGGCGGCGTGCCAGCGGGCTCACCTCGGCCGGATAGTCGAGCACGAACGTCGGATCCCAGAGCTCGCTCTCCACGCGCTGCTCGTAGATCTCGAGCAGCACAGCACCCGGGCCGAGTTCGGGTGCGACCGCGACGCCGACGCTCGCCGCAGCCGCGTGCATCTCGTCCCAGGCTGTGCGCGCGTCGATGCCCGTGTGCTCGAGCACCAGGTCGACCATGGTTGCCGCGCGATACGGTGGCCTGAGGTCGAGCGACCGGCCGAACGCGGTCCGCAGCAACGGGTCCTCGCATGGTGCGCTGCCGCCCACTTCCTCCTCCGCCACCTGGGGTCCCGCCGCGTTGGCGGCGGCGGTGACCAGCGCCTCGGTGAGCTCGCGCATGTCGTCGTAGTTCGCGTACGCCTGGTACGCCTCGAGCATCGTGAACTCCGGGTTGTGGCGCGGGGACAGCCCTTCGTTGCGGAACACGCGTCCGATCTCGTACACGCGCGCATAGCCGCCGACGATGAGGCGCTTGAGGTGCAGCTCGATTGCGATGCGCAGATACACGTCGGTGTGCAGCGCATTCCAGTGGGTCTCGAAGGGGAGCGCGTGACCGCCGCCGGGTATCGGCTGCAGGATGGGCGTCTCGACCTCGAGGAAGCCTCGCTGGTCGAGCGTCGCTCGCAGCGCGCGAATCAGCCGTGTACGGGTGGCGAAGTGCCGGCGCTGCGCGGCGCTGCTGAGCAGGTCGAGGTAGCGCTTCCGGTAACGAGTCTCCTGGTCCTGGAGTCCATGGAATTTCTCGGGAGGCGCGTGCAGCGCCTTGACCAGCAGCGTGACCGCATCGACGAGAACACTCGGCTCACCGCGCTTGGTGCGAGTCATCGGTCCGGTGATCCCGACGATGTCGCCGAGGTCGAGCAGACCGACCATCGCGTGCGCACCTCCAGGGCGATCGGCACGGAACCACGCCTGCAGGCGACCGGACTCATCCTCGATGTGCGCGAACGCCACACCGCCGAGATCGCGCAGCTGCATGATCCGACCGGCCACGCCGACACGCGGACGGTCCGGAGCGTCGACGTCGGCGGCCGGGTGCTCCGCTTCATACGCGGTGAGCAGGTGGCGCGCCTGGTCAGTGGTCGCGGTCGGCGTGAAGTCGACGCCGTGGGACGGAATCCCGCGTGCGGCGAGCTCATCGATCTTTCGCCGGCGCTCGGCGAAGAGGTCGTCGGATGGCATGCGGCCTATCTTCCCCGGCAGGGCTCGCCGCGTGCGCGTGACGCGATCGACGGCGCCCTAGTTGATCTTGACGATCTTGATCTGACGAGATCCGCCCGGACTGATCACATCGACCGTGTCACCGACGCTGTGACCGAGCAACGCCTTGCCGACCGGCGACTCCATCGAGATCCGTCCCTCGGCAACGTCGACCTCGGCGGGACCGACGATCGTGAGCGTCTGCTTCCCGAAGTCATCCTTGACATCGACGGTCGTGCCGACACTCACGATGCCGCTCTCGCTGCCCTCTTCGATGATCACGGCATTGCGGAGCATGTTCTCGATCACGAGAATGCGACCCTCGAGCATTCCCTGCTCGTTCTTCGCCTCATCGTATTCGGCATTCTCCGAGATGTCGCCGAAGTCCTTGGCGTACTTGATGCGCTCGGCCACCTCGGAGCGACGAACCGTGCGCAGTTCTTCCAATTCGTTCTCAAGCTTGACGAGACCGTCTCGCGTGAGCAGCACAGGTTTGTCCATTCAATTCCCTGGTACGACGAGATTTGGGCGGGGTATCCGGTATCCTCCGCGCTGGGGAGCCCGGAGTATAGGCGAGCAAACGTCAAACGCGGCGTAACAACTTGTCGTTATTCCTTGACGGA
>DASZJB010000016.1:0-29987 GCA_035948615.1 Candidatus Dormiibacterota bacterium | reverse complement strand
CACCGAGCGCAGCACGGCGCTCAAGTAGGACGAGATGGAAGTTGTCGCAACCGCGAAATGGGTTCGCACCACCGCTCGCAAGGCTCGGCTCGTCTCGGCGATGGTCACCGGGCTGCCGGTCGCCGAGGCGCTGGTGGTGCTGCGCTACTCACCGCGCTCAGCGGCTGTCGATATCGCCAAGGTGATCAAGTCTGCGGCGGCCAACGCCGAGCACAACTACAACCTCGACGCGTCGTCGCTGCGTGTCGCGCGTGTCGAGGTTGACGGCGCCATGATCATCAAGCGCTGGCGCGCCAAGCCGCGCGGCATGGCGGGCAGCATCTTCAAGCGAACCAGCCACCTGCGCGCTTTCGTCACAGATGACGAGGCGCCCACCAACGTGCGCCGGCGCAGGGCCGTGAAGATGCCGCGGACCGTGGTCCCGGCTCCGGTGGTGACGCCGGCGGCGACCGCACCGTCCGCGAGTGGCGACGCACCCGCCGCCCGGCCTCGCCCGGCACGCCGCCGCGCACCCAAGCCGACCACGGAAGAGGCTGAGTAGATGGGTCAGAAAGTCAATCCGATCGGTTTCCGGCTCGGCGTGTACCGAAACTGGGACGCGCGCTGGTACGCCGACAAGGAGTACACGAAGCTCCTCCACGAAGACATCGCCATGCGGCGCCTCATCGGCAGCCGGCTGCGCAATGCGGGCCTCGCGCGCATCGAGACGGAACGCAGCGCCAACCAGCTCACCGTGATCATCCAGACGGCGAAGCCCGGGATCGTCATCGGCAAGCAGGGTGCATCGGTCGACGCGCTGCGCGACGAGCTCGAGCGGATCTCGGGCAAGAAGGTGCGCGTCACCATCCACGAGATCAAGACGCCGGAGCTCGATGCGACGCTGGTCGCGGAGAACGTCGCCTCGCAGCTCGAGAAGCGCATCGCATTCCGCCGCGCTCTCAAGCAAACCCTGATGCGCAGCATGCGCGCGGGCGCCAAGGGCGTGAAGATCCAGGTGAGCGGGAGGCTCGGTGGATCGGAGATGTCACGCCGGGAGTGGGACCGTGACGGTCGCGTGCCGCTGCACACGCTGCGCGCGAACATCGACTACGGCAAAGCCGAGGCGCGCACCACGTTCGGACGCATCGGCGTGCAGTGCTGGCTCTACCTCGGCGACTTCGTGACCGCGACCGGAGAGCCGATCGCGCCGGGCAAGGATCGCGCCGAGGATCGCGGCCTCGAGGATCGCGTCCCCGTGCCCGCCGCGCGCGTCGCTGAAGCTCCGGCCGAAGAGGCGGCCGTTGTCACCGAGGTGCTCGACATTCCCGATGTCGACACCGAGGAGGTTCCGACCGAGGACATCGTCGAGATCGATGAGGACGAGGAGGTCATCGCGGCCGCCGGGGTCGATCCCGCTGCGACCGGTGAGAAGGTCGAGAAGCTGACACCCAAGCGGGCGCCGGCGCGGCGCAAGCCGGCGACAGCGAAGAAGCCGGCTTCGGTCTCGCGCGCGCCCAAGAAGTTGATCAAGAAGGCCGACGCGCCGGCTGACGTCACCGAGGAAGAGGAGGAGTAGCGATGCTGATGCCCAAGCGAACCAAGCATCGCAAGCTCCATCGTGGGCGGAGGACGGGTGCCGCGCAGCGTGGCAACAAGCTCGACTTCGGGACCTACGGGCTCCAGGCCACCGAGCAGTGCTGGATGACCAACCGGCAGATTGAAGCGGCCCGGCGAGCCATGACCCGCCACGTCAAGCGCGGCGGCAAGATCTGGATTCGCGTTTTTCCCGACCACGCGTTCACCAAGAAGCCGGCGGAGACACGGATGGGAAGCGGCAAGGGCCAGCCCGAGGGCTGGGTTGCCGTGGTGCTTCCCGGTCGAGTCCTCTTCGAGATGGCGGGCGTCACTCGGGAGACCGCTCAGGAGGCGATGCGCCTCGCCGCGTTCAAGCTGCCGATCAAGACGCGATTCCTCGTTCGCGAGGAGACCGGATCGGACCTCGAGGCCGCGACGCTATGACCAAGCAGACCGACACCCTCAACGAGCTGCGCAGGATGACCATGGTTGAGCTCGACGACCATCTGAGCAAGCAGCGTCGGCGGCTCTTCGAGGTGCGTTTCCAGCAGGCGACCGGACAGGTGGAGAACCACCGCCAGGTTCGCGAGATCCGGCACGAGATCGCCCGCGCCATGACCGTGAAGATCGAGATCGAACGCGGACTTCGGCCCGAGCTGGTCGAAGAAGCTGTGGCTCGTCCAGCCGCGTCGAAATCGAAGCCGGCTCGGGCGCCGCGCGCGGCAAAGCCCGCCCCACGCCTCGAGGTGCCGGCCGTCGTCCCCGCCGCAGTTCCGGTTGCCGAGTCCTCGGAGCCCGCCCACGAGCCCACACGCGAAGACGCGGAAACCGTCGACGCCCAGGAGGATGTCGATGAGTGACGCAACCCAGGCGACGCGTCCGCGTCGCAAGGTTCGTGACGGGGTGGTCGTGAGCGACAAGATGGAGAAGACCGTGATCGTGGTGGTGCAGGTGCTCAAACCGCACCCGCTCTACAAGAAGGTCGTCCGTCACACGCGCCGCTTCAAGGTTCACGACGAGGAGAACGAGTGCGGCGTCGGCGATCGCGTTCGCATCGTCGAGACCCGGCCGATCTCCAAGGAGACCCGGTGGCGGATAGCCGAAGTCCTGGAGAAGGCTCGCTGACATGATCCAGCAGGAATCGGTGCTCAAGGTGGCGGACAACAGCGGCGCGCGCGAGCTGCTCTGCATCCGCGTGCTCGGCGGCAGCTATCGTAAGTACGCCTCGGTGGGTGACGTCATCATCGGCACCGTCAAGGTCGCACAGCCGAACGCCCAGGTGAAGAAGGGCGACGTGGTTCGCGCAGTCGTGGTACGCACCACCAAGGAGTACAAGCGCCCGGACGGGAGCAACATCCGCTTCGACGAGAACGCGGCGGTGTTGATCACGCCACAGAACAACCCACGCGGCTCGCGAATCTTCGGTCCGGTGGCGCGTGAGCTGCGCGAGCGGAACTTCATGAAGATCGTCAGCCTCGCCCCGGAGGTGATCTGAGATGGCGACGAAGGTCCAACGCAGGCACCGCGCCACCCTCATCCACGAGGGGTGGGCGCATGGACATCTGCGTCCGCTCGACATCCGCAAGGGCGACAACGTCGAGGTGATCAGCGGCAAGGACAAGGGCAAGCGTGGCGTTGTCGAGCGGATCCTTCCCGAGCAGCAACGAGTTGCGGTGCGCGGGGTGAACCTCCTCAAACGCCACACCAAGTCCGGCGTGAAGGGCAACATCCAGGGCGGCATCGTCGACTTCGACGGACCGGTGGCATACAGCAACGTCATGCTCGTGTGCAACCGCTGTGAGAAGAGAACGCGCGTCGCACACGGCGTGGACGAGCTCGGACGTCGCGTGATCGTGTGCAAGAAGTGCGGCGAGACGTTCGACAGGGCGGTGGTGTGATGGCCGTCGAGACCGCCGAGCTGCCCCGCCTTCGCCGCCGGTACGTCGACGAGATCGTGCCGTCGCTGGTGGCGGAGTTTCGCTACCTCAACGCCATGCAGGTGCCCTCAGTCGAGAAGGTCGTCGTCAACATCGGCCTCGGTGAGGCGATCACCAATCCACGCGCGATCGACGCCGCCATCGCTGATCTGAAACTGATCACCGGTCAGGCACCGATCGTCATCAGGGCGCGAAAGTCCGTCGCAGCGTTCAAGCTGCGCGAAGGCATGCCCATCGGTGTCAAGGTGACCCTGCGAGGGCGCCGGATGTTCGACTTCCTTGACAAGTTGCTGAACGTGGCGCTGCCCCGCATTCGAGACTTCCGCGGTGTCGATCCGAAGGCGTTCGACGGTCACGGCAATTTCACCCTCGGGTTGCGCGAGCAGCTCGTCTTCCCGGAGATCGACTACGACAAGATCGACAAGCTTCGCGGGCTGGAGGTGTGCATCGTGACCACCGCCCGAACGGACGCGGAGGGCCGCTCACTGCTCACCGGGCTCGGGATGCCCTTCAGGAAGAACTGACCGATGGCAAAGAAATCGCTGATCGCCAAGGCGAACCGGCCCGCGCGGTACTCCACGCAAGCGCACCACCGTTGCGGTGTGTGCGGTCGCCCGCGTGCCTACATGCGCAAGTTCGGCATGTGCCGCATCTGTTTCCGCCAACTCGCCAGCATCGGACAGATACCTGGCGTCCAGAAGAGCTCGTGGTGATCCATGACCAGTGACAGCATCGCCGACATGCTGACCCGCATCCGCAACGCCAACCAGGCGCATCACCGCACCGTGGCGATCCCGGTGTCAAAGATGAAGGTCGAGATCGCGCGCGTGCTCACCGAGGAGGGCTTCGTCGACGGCTACGAGGTCACCGGTGAAGCACCGATGCAGCTGCTCACGGTCACACTCAAGCCGGGAAGCCCGCGTGGACGCGCACTCTCCGGCCTGCGCCGGATCAGCCGTCCCGGGTTGCGCGTCTACGCGCGCAAATCCGAGATCCCTCGGGTTCTCGGCGGTCTGGGTGTTGCGATCATTTCGACCTCGCGCGGATTGATGACCGGTCGCGCCGCGCAGCGCGCCGGCTTGGGCGGCGAAGTCGTCGCGTTCGTGTGGTAGGTCGGGTCTGATGTCGCGCATTGGCAAGCTTCCGATCCCCGTCCCCGACGGAGTTCAGGTCGCCCTCGAGACTGGCAACCGTCTCAGCGTCACCGGCTCTCGGGGGACGTTGCAGCGGACCTTTGCGCCATCGATGCTCATCAACGTCGAGACCGGCACGATCACGGTCGACCGTCCCTCCAATGCGCGCATCCATCGCTCCCTGCACGGGCTCACCCGGACACTCGTGGCGAACATGGTCCAGGGTGTCAGCGGCGGCTTCACGCGTGAACTCGACCTTGTCGGCGTCGGCTTCCGCGCCGCACGCCAGGGTGGAGATCTGGTCCTGACCCTTGGCTACTCCCACCCGATCCGGTACACGCCGCCCGAGGGGATCAACATCGAGGTCCCCGCGCCGACGCAGATCTCGATCAGCGGCTCGGACAAAGAGGTGGTCGGGCAGGTGGCCGCCAAGATTCGTTCCTTCAGGAAGCCCGAGCCGTACAAGGGGAAGGGCATCCTTTACCGTGGCGAGAAGCTTCGCCGCAAGGCCGGCAAGTCCGGGAAGGCCGGCAAGACCAAGTAACCGAACGAGTACATAAGAAGAAGGCTGCTCAGCATGTTCACCAAGCACGATCGAAGCGCCGCCCGCGCTCGGCGCCGCCGCCGGGTGCGCAAGCACGTCTCCGGGACGGCCGCGCGTCCACGGCTCGCGGTGTTCCGCAGCCTCCGGCACATCGGTGCCCAGCTCGTCGACGATGCCACCGGCCGGACGCTCGTCGCAGCGTCGACCACCGAGCCGGCGTTGCGGGCGGTCCTCGGTGACGCCAACGCCTGCACGACCGCCGGAGCCGCCGCGATCGGCAAGACGATCTCCGAGCGCGCCAAGGCAGCCGGCGTCGACACCGTGGTGTTCGACCGGGCGGGCTACCTCTTCCACGGACGGGTCAAGGCCCTCGCCGAGGCAGCCCGCGAGGGTGGGTTGAAGTTCTAGATGGGCATGCGCATGGATCGCCGCGATGATCGTGGCAGCGAGTTCCAGGAGAAGATCGTCTCGCTCAACCGGGTCGCAAAAGTGGTCAAGGGCGGCCGCCGCTTCTCGTTCAGCGCGCTCGTCGTCGTCGGTGACGGCAAGGGCCGGGTCGGCGCAGGGCTGGGCAAGGCCGGCGAGGTGCCGGACGCAATTCGCAAGGGCGTCGACGACGCCAAGAAACACATGATCACCGTCCCGATGGTCGGCACCACCATCCCGCACGAGGTGCGCTACAAGCTCGGTGCCGCCAAGGTGCTGCTCAAGCCCGGCGTCCCCGGCACGGGGGTCATCAGCGGCAGCTCAATGCGCGCCGTGGTCGAAGCCGCCGGCATCAAGGACATCCTGACCAAGAGCCTCGGGACCGACAACCCCATCAACGTCGTTCGGGCCACGGTCTCGGCGCTCGCGAGCCTGCGAACGCTCGCCGCCGTGGCCGAGCTTCGGGGCCGGACGCCGGAGCAGATCGTCGGCAGCCGCAAGATGGCCGATCGGATGCTCGGCAGAACCCCAGCGGTGTCCGAGGCTGCGGCCGTAGAGGTCGTGCTGCCATGAGCACCATTCGGGTGACGTATCGCAAGAGTGCGATCGGCTACGCATGGGATCAGAAGGCGACCCTCGCCGCCCTGGGCCTGCGCAAGCTCAATCACACCGTCGAGCCGGAGGCAACGCCCGCGATCCGAGGCATGATCCACAAGGTCCGCCACCTGGTCGCGGTCAACGGCGAGCCCGCCGACTCGCCGGCGGGGATCGCGGTGCTCCAGGAGCTTGCGTCTGAATCGGAGGGCGCGGCGTGAAGCTTCATGAGCTGAGCCCCGCCAAGGGCAGCCGCCGGCCGCGCAAACGAATCGGTCGCGGCCAGGGTGCGGGACAGGGCAAGACCAGTGGTCGCGGCCAGAAGGGACAGGGCTCGCGGTCGAGCGTCGGGCTGCCGACCGGCTTCGAAGGTGGCCAGATGCCGCTCAAGCAGCGCCTACCGAAGCTCCGCGGCTTCCACAACCACTGGCGCCATGAGTACGTCGTCGTCAACCTCGGCAAGCTCGTCCGTTTCGAGAAGGACACCATCGTCGATCCCGACGCGCTCACCGAGGCAGGGCTGATTCCGCGCGCGTCGTCAGCCGTCAAGGTGCTCGCGGCCGGTCATCTCGGCCATGCGCTGACCCTCCGAGTCCACAGGATCTCGGCCGCGGCGCGCACCGCCGTCGAGTCCGCCGGTGGCTCCATCGAACTGCTGGGAGCGCAGCCGGCGCCCGACGGGGCAGCGCCGAACGGAAAACGTACGCAGCGCAAGGCCGATGCGATCGTCGCGCGCGCGGAGCTGCTCAGCCGGCCGGCGACGCCGGCCGAGCCGGTGGCGAAACCGGACGCCAAGAAACGCGCACGGGGCGCTGACGTGACGTCGGAGGCCAAGCCCGCCAAGGGCGGCGCGGAGCGCGGCGCCAAACGCAAGACGGCTCGCGTAGACAGCCCGGCGGCTCCGGACGCAGAGCAGGACGCACCCCAGGAAAACGAGGCGGAGACCGAGGACAGGGAGTGAACCTCCTCGAGGCGCTCGGCCAGGCGATCCGGATCCCGGAGCTGCGGCGGAAGCTGCTCTTCACCCTCGGATTGCTGGCGGTGTTCCGGATCCTCGCGGCCATCGCCATCCCGGGAACAAACCCGAAAGCCCTCAACGATCTGTTCTCGGGGAATACGTTGCTCGGACTCCTCAACCTCTTCAGCGGTGGCGGCCTGCAGCGCTTCACGCTGGTCGCCCTCGGTCTCAACCCCTACATCAACGCGACGATCATCATGCAGCTGATGACGGTTGTCTCCGTCCGGCTCAAGGAGCTGAGCAAGGAAGGAGAGATCGGCCGCAAGAAGATCACCCGCTACACGCGTTGGCTCACCGTGCCGCTAGCGATGCTGCAGGCCTTCGGGTACCTCGCGCTGTTCACCAACCCCACGGTCACGCGGGACGGCGCGATCCTCGCCAATCCTTCCGGTGCGACCGAGATCAGCATCATCCTCACACTCACCGCGGGCACCATCATCGCGATGTGGCTCGGTGAGCTGATCACCGAGTACGGCGTGGGTAACGGCGTGTCGCTGATCATCTTCGTCGGCATCATCGGCAGGCTGCCCGCGGCGATCGTCGGCTATGGCGGCACGGGTGGCACCGCGCACGTCATCCAGATCGTTGTCATGGCGCTCATCGCCGTCGCTGTCACCGCCGGTGTCATCGAGGTGCAGCAGGCACAGCGGAAGGTCCCGGTGCAGTCGGCGCAACGAGTCCTCAACGTGCGCACCGGTCAGGCCGCACAGGGCCGGCGTAACTTCTTACCCCTGCGAGTCAACGCCGCGGGGGTCATCCCGATCATCTTCGCGATCTCGATCATGACGTTCCCGACCATCTTCGCCAACCTCTTCCAGAGCAGCACCGGCTGGACCTTGAGCGTTGCCATGTGGATCACCAACAACTGGCAGGCGACGGGTGGCTTCATCCCCCTGAACATCCTCTACAACGGCATCTACTTCCTGCTCGTGATGGGGTTCACGTACTTCTACACGGCGATCGTGTTCGACCCGGTGGACGTCGCCGACAACCTGAAGAAACAGTCGACGTTCATCCCCGGGATCCGTCCCGGGAGAAGCACGGCGGAGTATCTCGGTAAGGTGATGGGCAGGATCACGCTGGCGGGCGCCCTTTTCCTCGCACTCATCACCGTCGTGTTGCCCCTGCTCACATCGGTCCTCACCGGGGTTCCGTCGACCAGCCTGTACCTCGGCGGAACCGCCATCCTCATCGTGGTGGGCGTGGCTCTTGACACCATGAAACAGATCGAGACCCAGCTGCTCATGCGTCAGTACAAGGGATTCATCAAGTGATCGCCTTGATGTTCGGACCGCCGGGCAGCGGCAAGGGCACTCAGGCATCGCGCGTGGCGGTGCGCCTCGGCGTCCCCCATGTCGCGGCCGGGGACATGCTGCGCAGCGAGGTTGCCCGCGACACTGCGCTCGGCCGCGAGGCCAAGCCGATCATGGACGCCGGCGGGCTGGTTCCGGACGACCTGGTGGTCCGGATGATCGACGCGCGCCTCAACGAGCCGGACGCCACCCATGGCGTGCTCCTGGACGGCTTCCCCAGGACCGTGCCCCAAGCGGCTGCCCTGGACACCATGCTCGCGGCGCGCCACGAGAAGGTGGACGACGTGATCTCACTCGAAGTCCATGACGACGAGCTCAAGGCGCGGATCCTCAAGCGGGCCACGACCGAAGGACGCAGCGACGACACCGCCGAGGGCCTCGCCCAGCGACTGATCGTGTACCGACAGGACACGGCGCCCGTGCTCGATCATTACCGCGACGCCGGTACACGAATCGAAGCGATCAACGGGGTTGGTGACATCGACGTGATCACCGAGCGAATCATCGAATCTCTCAAGCACAACGGTGTCGCAGTGAGGAGCGTATGAGCACGCACGCAATCGACAGCTTTCGTCTGAAGCGGCCGGATGAGGTCGAGAAGATGCGGGCGTCCGGGAAGATCCTCGGCGCGTGTCTCGCCCAGCTGGCGAGCTCCGTACGCGCCGGGATTACGACCCTCGATCTGGACCGCGAGGCGGAGACATTCATCCGGGATCACCACTGCATCCCGGGCTTCCTCGGGTACCAGGGATTCCCCAACTCGCTCTGCGTGTCGATCAATGACCAGGTCGTCCACGGCATCCCCGGACCGCTGGTGATCAAGGACGGCGACCTCGTGTCGCTCGATTGCGGGCTGATCCTCGAGGGCTGGTGGGCCGACAGCGGGCTCTCGGTTGCGTGCGGTGAGCCGTCGCCGGTGGTGCGGCGTTTGATCGACACGACTCGCCAGGCGCTCGACCTTGGCATCGCCGCCGCCAAGCCAGGCAACCACATCGGTGATATCGGGGCCGCGGTCCAGACATTCGTGGAGTCCAACGGCTACTCGGTGGTGCGCCAGTACGTCGGTCACGGGATCGGGCGGGACATGCACGAACTCCCTCAGGTGCCGAACTACGGCCGGCCGGGGACGGGCAATCTCATCAAGCCGGGTTACGTGATCGCGATCGAGCCCATGGTCAACGTCGGGCGCCCTGACACCCGCGTCCTCGACGACGACTGGACGGTGGTGACGTCGGATGGAAAGCTCTCGTGCTACTTCGAGCACACCGTCGCGATCACCGAGTCGGGCCCCGAGGTGCTGACCCAGCGACCTGCCTCTGTTCTGGCCGATGCGAAATAGCCGGAGCCGCGATTTGCCTGCTGGCCGGGGCGCGGTTTATACTCACTTCCTCGGGCTCTCGCATGAGCCTGGTTCGGCGCGCACGCACTGGGGTACCGCCGGCACCAGCGTCACGGATCGCCCCGGGACGCAACGAGCACTTTGCCATCGGCTCCCTACGCCGCCAACCATGAGGAATTCTTCACCAGGATGAAGGTCAGAGCATCCGTCAAGCGCCTGTGTGAGCGCTGCAAGATCATCAAGCGCCACGGGGCGGTGAGAGTGATCTGCGAGAACCCGAAACACAAGCAGCGGCAGGGGTAACGCCCGGTAATGGCACGTATTGCCGGCGTTGACGTTCCTCGAGACAAACGGATCGAGATCGCCCTCACCTATATCTATGGCATCGGCCCGACCACCGCGAAGCGAATGCTGTCCCTGGCCGGGGTGGCCGCGGACACGCGCACCAAGGATCTCAGCGACGCCCAGGTCGGCAAATTGCGCGACGTGATCGCAAAGCAGCTGCAGGGCAGGGTGGAGGGCGACCTCCGTCGCCAGATCGCGCTCAACATCAAGCGGCTCACCGAGATAGGCACCTACCGCGGACTGCGCCACCGGCGCGGACTCCCGGTCCGCGGTCAGCGGACCCGCACCAACGCCCGCACCCGACGTGGCCCGAAGAAGACGGTGGGCGTCCGCCGCAAGAAGGCGACGAAGTAACCGATGGCCAAGAAGAAGAAGGTCGTCCGAACCCGTCGCCGCGAGCGTAAGAACATCGCGGTCGGCCAGGCGCACGTTCTGGCGACGTTCAACAACACGATCGTCAGCCTCACCGATCCCGACGGCAACGTCATCGCCTGGGGATCAGCGGGTGCGCAGGGCTTCAAGGGGTCACGAAAGAGCACCCCGTTCGCTGCGCAGGTCACCGCCGAGGCGGCCGCTCGGCGCGCCATGGAGCATGGACTGAAGTCGATCGAGATCTTCGTCAAGGGACCGGGGGCCGGCCGGGAGGCCGCCATCCGCAGCCTCCAGGCGAGCGGGCTCGACGTCAGCGCCATCTCCGACGTGACGCCGATTCCTCACAATGGCTGCCGCCCGCCGAAGCGGCGCCGGGTCTAGGGAAGCCGATGGCCAACCAAGCCGGTCCCGTCTGTCGCCTCTGCCGCCGCGAGGGCGCCAAGCTCTACCTCAAGGGCGCCAAATGCGTGACCAACTGCACCTTTGACAAGCGGAGCGGGCTGCTCCCCGGACAGCACGGGCTCGCGCGCCGCCGCAAGGCCAGCGACTACGGCATTCAGCTCCGAGCCAAGCAGAAGGCGCGCCGTATCTACGGTGTCCTCGAGACGCAATTCCGCCACTACTTCGAACGCGCCGAGGGCGCCGAGGGCGTCACCGGTACCGTCCTGCTGCAGCAGCTCGAGCGCCGGCTCGACAACGTGGTCTACCGTCTCGGGCTCGCCAGCTCGCGTCGCGAGGCGCGCCAGCTCGTGAGCCACCGTCATTTCAAGGTCAATGGGCGGGCGCTGAACATCGCGTCCGCGCAGCTGCGCCCCGGGGACGTCGTCGAGGTGCGAGAGCGCAGCCGCAAGATGCTCGTACTCGAGAATGCGCAGCAGCTGGTGTCGGGCAGGTCGGTCCCGGAGTGGCTGACCCTTGATGCCGCGGCGCTGAGGGGCACGGTCACACGTTTGCCCGAGCGCCATGAGATGGAACAACAAATCGAAGAGCAGCTCATCGTTGAGTACTACTCGAGATGACCGTGCTCCGCGCCGGGATCGGCGCAACGTCCCAGTCCCCTGTAGAGGAGTCCTGAATGGCAATTGACATCATGACCACCCCCGCGGTCAAGGAGATCGAGAGCGGTGCCGATTACGGCAAGTTCGAGATCGAGCCCCTCGAGCCCGGATTCGGCGTCACGCTGGGCAACTCGCTCCGCCGCGTGCTGCTGTCCTCGCTCCCCGGTGCCGCGATCACCTCGGTGTCGATCGAGGGCATCGCGCACGAGTTCAGCTCGATCGAGAACGTCAAGGAAGACGTGACCGAGATCCTGCTCAACATCAAGGAGATCAACGTCCTCTCGCACAGCGCGGACCCGGTGCGCATCAGCCTCGATGTGCACGGCCCCCGCGACGTGACCGCCGGTGATATCGAGACCACCAGCGACATCGAGATTCGCAACCCCGGCCAGCACATCGCCACCCTCGACTCGCCGAAGGCGCAGCTGCGCATGGACCTGATGGTCGAGCGCGGCAAGGGCTACGTCACCGCCGAGCGCAACAAGAAGGAGGGCCAGGCGATCGGGGTCATCCCGATCGATGCCATCTTCACGCCGGTGCGCAAGGCCAACTTCTTCGTCGAGAAGACCCGCGTCGGCCAGGAGACCGAATGGGACAAGCTGGTCGTCGAGGTCTGGACCGACGGGACTCTCGCGCCGGTTGAAGCAGTGAGCCGCGCGGCGGGCCTCTTCACCGAGCACCTGGGTCTCTTCGTGCGCTTCGGCGATAACCTCGCAGCCCCGCAGCAGCGTCAAGCACGGGGCAACGACCTCCCAAGCCGGCTCGCCGACGTCCCCATCGAGGATCTCGAGCTCAGCGTTCGCGCCCTCAACTGTCTCAAGGCGAACGACATCACCAAGGTCGGTCAGCTGGTAGCGATGAAGCAGGAGGAACTCCTGACGCTGCGCAACTTCGGTCAGAAGTCTCTCGACGAGATTCGCGAGAAGCTCGTGCAACGCGAGCTGGTCACACCCGAAGAGCTGGAAACACTGTTCCAGCCGATGGCGAGGTAACCGGTACCAGTCATGCGACATCGCATCGCGGGTCGGAAGTTCGGGCGCAGCGCGGCGCATCGCCAGTCGATGACGCGCAACCAGGTGACCTCTCTGCTGCGCTACGGCCGCATCACCACCACCGAGGCGAAGGCCAAGGAGTTGCGTCGATGGGTCGAGCGCGTGATCACCGACGCCAAACCCGACGACCTCAACGCGCGTCGCAAGGTAGCGTTGTACGTGAACGATCGCGAGGTATCGAACAAGCTCTTCTCCACGTATCTCGACCGCTACAAGGAGCGTCCCGGCGGCTATACCCGAGTCGTCAAGCTCCCGCCGCGGCACAGTGACGCCGCGCCGATGGCGATCATCGAGCTGGTCGAGTAGGAGCGAACCACTCGTGCCCACCTACAGCCTCACCCTCGAGTACGACGGCACCGATTTCGCCGGCTGGCAGATCCAGCCGAGCGTTCGGACCGCGATGGGCGTGTTCGGCAGCGCGCTCCGTGCAGTCACGTCCGAGAGCCCCGCGCTCACCGCTGCGGGCCGAACCGACTCCGGCGCACATGCGCACGGGCAGGTCGTCGGATGCACACTCGAGCGCGACTGGGCTCCTGACGAGCTGCGCAACGCGCTCAACGCGACGCTCCCCGCGGATCTTGCGGTTCGGGATGTCGCCATCCGGAGTCATGGCTTCCACGCGCGTCGCGACGCGGTGGATCGGACGTATCGCTATCTCGTCGTGTGCAGAGACGGCAGGTCGCCGGTGATGCGCCGTAACGCGTGGACCGTCCGTGGTCCCCTCGATCTCGACGCCATGCGCAAAGCGGCGGCAAACCTCGTCGGGACGCACGATTTTGCGGCCTTCGGGAGCGCGCCGCGTGTCGGTGGCAGCACCGTACGTCAGGTCGCGTCGGTCGTCGTCGAGCACCACGAGCTCGGGAGCGGCGATGCGGCCGAGCCCGTGCTCGAGACGGTCGCGATCACGGTGCGCGCCGACGCGTTTCTGCGCGGCATGATGCGGTCCTTCACCGGCGCACTCGTCAAGATCGGCCAGGGCCGCGCCGCGCCGGAGTGGCTCACATCGCTTGTCGACACCGCAACCGGGCGTGATCCCTCGCTGCCGGCTGCTCCGGCGCGCGGCCTCCACCAGTGGTCGGTGAGCTACTTGCCGGCGACCACAGATCATGAGCTCGCGGCATGACCGGCACGTTGACCTACCAGGCCAAGCCTGCTGAGCTCGAGCAGCGCTGGTTTCTCGTCGATGCCCGCGGGCAGACGCTCGGCCGGCTCGCCGCCAATATCGCGCGCGTCCTGCGCGGCAAGCATCGCCCCGAGTTCACGCAGCACATCAACACCGGCGAGCACGTCATCGTCATCAACGCGCGCGACATCGTGGTCACCGGCCGTAAGCGCACCCTCAAGCAGTACGACCGTTATTCGGGATATCCGAGTGGGCGGCGCGTGCGCACCTTTGATGAAGCGATGGCGGTGGACGCGACCTTCCCGATCATGCACGCCGTCCGCGGCATGCTGCAGCACAACACCCTCGGTGCCGAGCAGCTGACCCATCTTCGCGTCTACGCCGGCTCGGAGCACAAACACGAGGCCCAGCGACCGCAGCCGATCACGTTCGGCGAGCTAGGGGAGATCATCGTTGCCCGCAGCAGTTGAGGCATACAAGCAGGCCACCGGCCGCCGCAAAACGGCGGTCGCGCGCGTGCGCATCGTCCCCGGTGACGGCGTCATCGTCGTCAACAACCGTCCGCCGAGCGAATACTTCGGACGCCGTGACCTGGAAACCGTGGTCACGCAACCGCTCCGGGTCACCGACACCACCGGCCGGTTCGAGGTCTCCGTCAAGGTCTTCGGTGGCGGCATCGCCGGACAGGCCGGAGCGGTGTGCCACGGTATCGCTCGCGCGCTCATCGCCGCCGATCCCGAGCTGCGCCCGGTTCTCAAGGCGGCGGGACTGCTCACCCGCGATTCGCGGGAGAAAGAGCGCAAGAAATACGGTCTGAAGCGAGCACGGAAGGCGCCGCAGTACACCAAGCGGTAGTGGAGGCGCCCCCAATCACGCGCACGACGGTGCGCGCGCGCGTGCTCGGGTGCCCAGTCGACATCGTCGATATGGCCACAGCCGTGCAGACGCTCATGGAGATCGTGCAACGGCGCCGTACCGACGAGACGTCGCACCCCGGAGTGGTCATCACACTCAATCCAGAGATGGTGATGATGGCGAGGCGCAGCCCGGAATTCAGCTCGGTGCTCGAGTCGGCTGCACTGGTCGTGCCCGACGGCGTTGGGCTGGTGCGCGCCCTCCGTCGGCGTGGGCATCCCGAGGTCGAACGCGTCGGTGGTGCGGACCTGATCCACGCGTATCTCGAGGAGGCGGAGCGCCAGGCGCACAGGATCGCGCTGGTCGGCGGGGCGCCGGGCGTCGCCAGCGCCGCGCGCGATCGCATGGTCGAGACGCATCCGGGTCTCAACGTCGTCGCCGTCAGCGATGGTCCGCCCGAAAGGACAACAGCCCTCGAGGTCGAGCACGCGCACCCTGAGATGGTCCTTGCGGCATTCGGCGCCGGACGTCAGGAGCTGTTCCTGGACCGATATCTCGGGCCGATCGGAGCGGCGTCAGGGATCGGCGTCGGCGGCACCCTCGATTTCCTTGCCGGTCGAGTGCGCCGCGCTCCCGCCGCGGTGCGACGCATCGGCCTCGAATGGGCCTGGCGACTCGCGGTGCAGCCGTGGCGCCTCCGGCGTCAGTCGGTGCTCCCAGTCTACTGGTGGCTCGAACGTCGCGAAGCCGCAGCCATGCGCGCCGGACGCTGACCAGAGATGCTGAGCATCATCGTCCCCGCGTACAACGAGGAGCAGCGCCTACCCGCGACGCTGGTCCGGATGCGCGCGTACCTCGACGGCCGTGGAGAGCCATATGAGGTGCTGATCGTCGACGATGGCAGCAGCGATAACACCGTTTCGATGTCGCGCACCATCGCCGAGGGGTGGCCGGAGCTGCAGGTGCTCGCTCTGGAGCACAACACCGGCAAGGGCGCGGCCGTGCGCCTCGGCATGCTGCGCGCCACGGGTGAGCATCGGGTCTTCAGTGACGCCGATCTCAGCACTCCGATCGAGGAGGTCGAGCAGCTGCGGGCGCGACTGCACGGTAGGTGCGCGGTCGCCATCGCATCACGCGCGCTGCCGGGTTCCCAGATCGATGTTCACCAACCGGGGAAACGGGAGGTGATGGGTCGCACCTACAACCGCTTGCTGCGCGTGGCTGCGCTGCGCGGCCTGCACGACACTCAATGCGGATTCAAGGCATTCACCGCGGAGGCCGCGGTCGCGTGCTTCGAGCCCCTGCGCACGCTCCGCTTTGGTTTCGACGCCGAGGTGCTCCTCCGGGCACGGCGCCTCGGCTGGACCGTTGAGGAAGTCCCGGTGCGCTGGGAGCACAAGGAGGACTCGCGGGTGAGCGCGATGCGCGATTCATTTGGGGTTCTTTACGACCTGGTGCGTCTTCGGTTCATCGTCCGGTGATAATCAATCAATGAGAACTGCCCAGCGAGCCGCCACCTCGGGCCACATCGACGTCCGCGTGGCGGAGGCTCCGCTGGTGGGTCTGCGCTTCCATCTGGATGCGCGCGCCGCAGATCTCGAGGAGCTCGCCGACGACCTGGAGCGCCAGCTGATCGACATCGGCGTCCGGCGCGCCAATCTGCTCGTCCGGCTTCGCCGGGCCGAGGAATCGCGGCAGCAGGCCTTCGAGGTGCTTCCGGGACTGACGTCGTGGGCGATCCTCTCGGACATCGCGACGACCCTCAACGAGGGCCTCGAGATGAGCACCGAGCTCACCCGCCTCGAGACGAGAGCCGACGGGGTCCGGACACGCCTCGCCGACCTCACGACCGAGCAGCGCCTCCTGCGCACCGTGAGCCGGCAGCTGGCCCAGGTGCCCGGCGAGTCGGTCGCGGACCCGCACCAGCGCGCCAGCCGGTACAGCCAGGCCGCGCGCCAGATCTACGAGATTGCCGACGTGGAGCACGCCGAGACTGCCCGCATCATCCTCGAGGGGCCGATGCAACGCCTGGCCGATGCGGCGCTCGAGGCTGAGCTGATCGGGAGGAGCCTGGCGCGAGAGCCGGAGACCGCGGTCGGCGCCAGCACTCGATGCCGGACCGCCGCAGCCGAGGCGTCCGACCAGCTCGGTGATGTCATCGCCGGACTGCTTCCGCTCAGTGAGGGGCGCGGGCTCGTCGGCGCGATCCGAGAGCTCCTGGCTGCCTGGTCCGACCGGGGAGCGGTGCTCCTCCATATCCTCGGCAGCGAGCGCAGGATGGGGTCACTCGCGGAGATCACCATGTATCGCATCCTCGAGCAGGGCATCGACAACGCGCTCGCGCATGGACATCCGCAGCGGGTGGACGCGATCATCTCGTTCCTGCCGCAGCTTGTCGTCGGGGTGATCAAGGACGACGGCGACGGATTCGACGTCAACGCCACCGATGCGCGCCTGGGGCGGACCGCCGGTCTCGGTCTGATCCAGATGCGCGAACGCGCGGCGCTGGTCGGGGGCCGCGTCCAGTTGCGCAGCGGACTCGGGCTCGGGACCGAGGTCCGCGTCACCATCCCTGACAGACAGGCGACGACCTAGCGACGGAGCCGGCGCGACGGCAGGCGCCCGCTAGGATCGCGGTCATGCCCTCGACGCAGCGAAGATTCCGCCTGACCACGTCCGCAGGCACGACCGTGGTCGGGTCGGTGGCCATGGCCGACACTCCCTGGCAGCGATTCATGGGCCTGATGGGCCGCCGCGAGCTCGCGGCCGACGCGGGCCTCTGCTTGCGTCCGTGCAGCTCCATCCACATGTTCTTCATGCGATTCCCGGTCGACGTCGCGTTCATCGATGGCGACGGACATGTGGTGCGCATGTACCACGGGCTGCGCCCCTGGCGGATCTCACGTGTGGTGCGTCGGGCCAAGGCGGCGATCGAGCTTCCGAGCGGCGCGCTTGCGCGGGCCGGGGTTGGCGTGGGAGATCTCCTGACGATGTCCTGATTCGGTACCGTCGCCTTCGCCACCACGCGTGATTGGAGGAAAGACGTGTACCAGGGAATGCTCGCCGAGACGGTGACCATCGCCGGTCATGGGGACGAGGCGATCGGCGCATACCTCGCCCGCCCACTCGGCGCCGGACCCTTCCCAGGAGTGCTGGTGATTCACCATGCACCGGGGTGGGATGGGGCGACCAAGGAGATCGCCCGCAGGTTCGCGGCCGAAGGATATGTCGCGATCTGCCCGAACCTGTATCACCGTTTCGGGCCGGATCTCGCCCCGGATGACGCCGCCGCTGCGGCACGCGCCGGAGGCTGGATCAGCACGGAGCAATTTCTCGGCGACGCCGCAGGGGCGCTGCGTTTCCTGAGCAGCTTGCCGGTGAGCAACGGGAAGTCCGGCTCGATCGGATACTGCTCAGGAGGAAGGCAGTCCTTCCTTGTGGCGTGCGAGCTGCCGGTCGATGCCGCGGTCGACTGCTATGGAGCGTTCGTGATCTCCACGTCGCCACCGGAGCTGCCCTTCCGGATGGAGCCGGTCATCGATCGCGCGCCAAAGATCTCGTGTCCGATCCTCGGGCTGTTTGGCGCGGAGGACAAGAATCCGTCACCCGACGAGGTAGCCCGGATCGACGCCGAGCTCACGAGGCTCGGCAAGGAGCATGAGTTCCATACGTTCGAGAATGCCGGCCACGGATTCTTCGCCGTGGACCGGCCCATGTACCGCGTCGAGGCCGCCGTCCAGGGCTGGCGGCTGATCCTCGACTTCTACGGTCGTCACCTGAGCTAGGAGAAAGTCGTGTGCTCGTACATCGTTGAGAGAACCGCGGTGATTGGAAGCGCCAAGGCCGCGGGCACCTGGACCCCGATCACCGACGCTGTCGTGTCGGTCGACCACCCTTCCCACGCGACGCTCGATCATGCCCTCATCGTCGACTTCGTCCACGCGGGGCGCCCGGTGAGCGAGCGCGTTGCGCTCGAGCTGAGCGTGCCCTCCGCTCGCGAACTGGTTGCATGCATGCAGGCGGCTCTGGACGCCTTCGTCGAGGGCTCCTAGAGCCTGCTTTGTCCGGGAGGCGTCGGCGGGCGGACGCAAACCTGCGTACATGCTTGCCGCACTTGCCAGACTCGTGCTCGACGCGATTGCCCCGCTGCGCTGCGCGGGGTGCGATTCGGTATCGGATGACGCGATATGCCCAGGCTGCGCCACCACCATGGCTGCCATGCCGCTCCCGCCGTTCCGGCGGTTGAGCCTTGGCAGCGCGTTCGCGGGATTCGAGTTTGTCGAGCCGGTCAGGGCCGCGCTGCACCGCGGAAAGTACGGCGGAGATCGCCGGGCGCTGAGTGAGCTGGCCGCCATGACGTCGGGCCGATTGCGCGGGCCGCGGCTCTTCACGCCCGACGCGGTCGTGGCGGTCCCGCTCGGCGCGCGCCGGCGCAGGCAGCGCGGGTTCAACCAGTCGGAGGTGCTCGCCGCCGTCATCGCCGGGGATCGGGACGTCCCCGTGCTGGACGACCTCGCGCGGATCCGCGATACCCCGCCCCAGAGCGCCCGGGCCGAGGCGACGCGGCGCGGCAACGTGGCCGGCGCCTTCGCCTGGACCGGCCGGGATCTGCGCGGTGCGTACCTCTGGCTCGTCGACGACGTCCTCACCACGGGCGCAACCGTCGAGGCTGCCGCGTCAGCTCTGGGGCGGGCCGGAGCCTCCCTGATCGACGTCGTAGTCGTCGCCGCGGTGCCGTGAACGGCGAGGGCTGCCAGAATGAAGAGGAGTATGTCCCTCTTTCGAAAGCCGATCAACAAGGTCCTCGGTGACCCCGTCAAGCGCGAGATCAAGCGCTACCAGGGGGTCGTGGACCTCATCAACGAACTCGAGCCGGAGATGTCCGCGCTCACCGACGAGGAGCTGCGCGACAAGACCCGCGAGTTCCGCGAGCGCCTCGGGGTCGAGGGCGTCGACATCACCCACGGGCAATCCTTCACGGCCGGACTGAGTGAGGAGACCGAGGAGCTGGCCATGCAGCGTGCCGAGGAGGAGGAGCACGAGTCAGCGCGCCGTCAGGCGCTCGACGACCTTCTCCCCGAGGCCTTCGCGGTCGTCCGCGAGGCGTCGAAGCGCACCCTCGGGATGCGCCACTTCGACGTCCAGCTGATCGGGGGCATCGTCCTCCACCAGGGGCGGATCGCCGAGATGAAGACCGGTGAAGGTAAGACGCTGGTCGCCACCCTCGCCCTCTATCTCAATGCGCTCGAAGGTCGGGGCGCTCACCTCGTCACTGTCAACGACTACCTGGCCCGGCGTGACGCCGGATGGAATGCGGCGCTGTATCACTTCCTCGGGCTGAACGTGGGCGTCATCGCCGGGCAGGATCTCTCCTTCGTCTACGACCCGGAGTTCACCGACGACACGCACCCGGATCCGCGCCTCCAACATCTCCGTCCGTGCACGCGGCGTGAGGCGTACGCAGCGGACATCACATACTCGACCAACAACGAGCTTGGTTTCGACTACCTGCGCGACAACATGGCGCAGAAGCTCGAACGGTGCGTGCAGCGGCGGTTGCGCTACGCGATCGTCGATGAGGTGGACTCGATCCTCATCGACGAGGCGCGAACGCCGTTGATCATCAGCGGACAGGCGAGCGAGGCGACGGACAAGTTCTACACCTACGCGCGATTGATACCGCGGCTCGTCGCCGAAGACGACTACACGATCGACGAGAAGACCAAGTCGGCCACCCTGACCGAGGAGGGCGTCGACAAGATCGAGAAATGGACGGGCATCTCCAACGTCTATGAGATGGAGCACGCCGCGGAGGCGCACCAGATCAACCAGGCGCTGCGTGCACACGCGTTGTGGCTCCGCGACAAGGACTACATCGTGCGCGACGGCGAGGTGATCATCGTCGACGAGTTCACCGGACGAACCATGCCGGGACGCCGCTGGTCGGACGGTCTCCACCAGGCGATCGAGGCCAAGGAAGGCGTGGCCGTCCAGCAGGAGACGGTCACCCTCGCAACGATTACCTTCCAGAATTTCTTCCGCCTCTACGACAAGCTCGCGGGCATGACCGGTACGGCGATCACCGAGGCGGAGGAGTTTCACAAGATCTACACCCTCGAGGTGGTACCGATTCCGACCCACCGGCCGATGGTGCGGCTCGACGAGCCCGACCTGATCTACAAGGGCGAAGACGGCAAATACCGCGCCGTGGTCGATGAAATCGCCGAGCGGCATGGGAAGGGTCAGCCCATCCTGGTTGGAACCACAAGCATCGAGAAGAGTGAGCGCTTGAGCCGGATGCTCGACAAGCTCGGCGTTCAGCACTCGGTGCTCAACGCCAAGCTGCACGAGAAAGAGGCGGATGTCATCGCCAACGCCGGGCAGCGCAGCAGCGTCACCATCGCAACGAACATGGCCGGGCGCGGCACCGACATCGTGCTCGGCGAAGGTGTCGCCGATGTCGGCGGCCTCTACATCATCGGCACCGAGCGTCACGAATCGCGTCGCATCGACAATCAGCTCCGCGGCCGAGCGGGTCGCCAGGGGGATCCGGGCGAGTCTCGATTCTTCCTTTCCTTCGAGGATGACCTGATGCGCGTCTTCGGCGGCGAACGCATGCAGGGCTTCATGGGCAAGCTCGGCGTCGACGAGGACACGCCGCTCGAGTCGAAGCTGGTGTCGCGGCAGATCGAAGGAGCACAGGCACGGGTCGAGGGCCACAACTTCGACAGCCGCCGTCACGTCGTCGAGTACGACGACGTCATGAACAAGCAGCGCGAGATCATCTATGGCGAGCGTCGCAAGATCCTCGAGGGGACCGACACTCGCACGAATTTCATCTCGATGGTCGAGCACGTGGTGGCGACCGACGTGCCCGCGTACTGCGAGGGGCGCCACCGCGAGGCGTGGGACTTCGAAGGACTCTGGACGCAGATGCGCATGCTCGCGGCGGGGTTGCCCCCCTTCTCCGAAGTCAGCATGGACAGCCTCGGCAACAGTGTCGAGGAGGTCTCCGAAACGCTCAGCGGTGAGTTGATCGGCCTCTACGAGGAGAAGGAACAGGAATACGGCGCCGAGCTGCTCCGCGAGGTCGAACAGAGCGTGATGCTCCAGGTGATCGATTCGCGCTGGCTGACCTACCTCACCCAGATGGACCACCTCCGCGAGGGGATGGGACTCCAGGCATACGGTCAGATGGATCCGCTCGTCGAGTACAAGGCGGCTGCCTTCACGGCGTTCCAGGATCTGACCGAGGACATCCAGCGCGAGATCGTCAGGGCGCTGCTCAACGTCCAGATCCGTCGCGTGGATCCCAATGAGGCCGATCCGGCCGTGGCGGGCGCAACGCCCGAGACGGCAGCGGCTGTCCCCGCACCCACCGCCGGTGCGGCTGAGGCGACCGCGCCGCCGTCTCCACGCGCGGACCGGCCTGGCGGCGCGGTCGACCCCGCGCAGGTGCCGCCGGCGCGGCCGGCCGCGGCACTCGCCAGCGGTGCGCTCGCGAGGGCGACCGGGACCCGTGTGTCGACGCCACTCGTCACGAAGCCGATCGTGCGCAACATCGTCGAGTCATCGTCTGCCGGGTCGCGGCGCGCGGACGGCAACGGCAATGGCGCCGGCCATGGAGCGAACGGCGCGCCGCAGGGCAAGGTCGGCCGAAACCAGGCGTGTCCGTGCGGGTCGGGAAAGAAGTACAAGTTCTGCCACGGGCGCTGAGGGCGGGAACCAGACTCCGGTAACCCCTGGAGAACGCTCGGCCGAGTGAGGCGGCCGGTCAGCCGGCCATCTTCTGGGGCAGCCCGGGAAGCGCGGCCGCACGCACCGCGAGGCGGAGCGGCGTGCGCGCCACGGCGGCGAGATCGAGTTCCTCGGCCGGGACCGGCCGGCCAATGAGAAAGCCCTGTGCCCCGTCGCAGCCGAGGTCGTCGACCAGTGCGAGGGCATCGAGATTTTCAATTCCCTCGGCGACGATCCGGAGGCCAAGGGAGTGGGCGAGGTCGACCGTGGAGCGAATGATCGACACCGCGCGCTCGTCCTGCGGCGCGCTGGTGAGAAAGGTGCGGTCGAGCTTCAGCTCACGCACCGGGAGCCGGCGTATGTACGTGAGTGAGCTGAACCCGGTGCCGAAGTCGTCGATGGACAGCTCGACTCCGAGTGCCCGCAGCCGCTCCAGCACGAGCAGTGCCTGCTCGGGGTCGGTGATGAACGAGTCCTCTGTGATCTCCAGCGTGACGCGGTTCGGGTTGACACCGCGCTTGGCGATGAGCGCGGCGATCTTGTCGGGCAGTTCATCGTCGCGGAGGCTGGCGGCCGAGATGTTGACCGAGACTCGCACGTCGTATCCCGCCATCGACCATCGCGACTGCTGTAACAACGCCTGATCGAGCACGTCCATGGTGAACGGCCCCATCAGTCCCGCGTCAGCGATCAGGCCGAGGAATGCGGCCGGCGGCAGGACGCCGCGCGACGGATGTCGCCAGCGCGCCAGCGCCTCCGCCCCGGTGACCAAGCCGGTTGCGAGGTCGAGGATCGGCTGGTAGAAGAGCACGATCTCCCCGCGACGCAGTGCGTCGCGCAGATCCTCCATGAGCTGGAGCCGCTCGCGCGCGTTTTGGTCGTGCACAGACGAATACACCTGCCAGGGGGCGTGAGAGCGTTTGGCGGCGAACATCGCCACATCAGCCTTTTGGAGCAGGGTTTCGGGCGTGGTGCCGTGTTCGGGCGCGAGCGCCACGCCTATGCTCGCGTCGACGCGAAGGCTCATGCCCTCGAGCTGAAACGGCTGTATCAGGGCTTCGCGAATCCGTTCCGCCACCTCGATGGCCGCAGCCGCATCGACCGGTCCCGAGAGCACCAGGCCGAACTCGTCGCCACCGAGGCGTGCGACCGTCCCGCTGGTCCCTGCGGCTTCGATGAGACGCGGCCCCAGCTGGCGGAGCACGTCGTCGCCGACGTGGTGGCCGAGGCTGTCGTTGATCTCCTTGAATCGGTCGAGATCGATCATGAGCACTGCGCTGGTTTCGGCCGGCCCTGGTTCGAGGCATGCGGCGAGGCTCTCGAAGAACAGCCGGCGGTTGGGCAGGCCGGTCAGCTCGTCGGTTCGCGCCTCGCGCCGGCTGTCGGCGAGCGCGCGCAGCTGCCGAAACGCATGGGCGGACCGGGCCACGGCGATCAGCAGCGTTGCGGTGGCCAGGACCACGCCCAGGGAGATCGATCGTCCGGCCGCATAGACCAGGACTCCCAGCGAGCTGAGCAGGAACAGCACCGGAACGACGGTGGTCGGTCGGATCGTCGACGTGCTCCTCGCAGCCGACATCCCCATCCCCTGCCAGGCGGCAAAGGCCATCAGAAACGTGCCGATGAGATACAAGCTGTCCAGCGGCGTACCCGTGACGTACGTATTCGTGGTGACCTGCAGCACAAAAACGCTGTCGGCAGCCGCAAACAGGATCAGTCCGGCGCCGAGCGTCCACCAGAGGCGTCCCGGGCGCCAGCCGCGGACGGCAAAGACCGCGACGACCATGGTGACGAGGACCATGTCGCCGATCGGATACGCGATGTTCGTCGCGAGGCTTGCGTCGCTCACCCCAGTGCTAGCCTTGATGATCGGCGCGATCACCAGGGTCGACTCGAGCGCGGCTACCCCCAGGGCGGCGATGAGACCGTCGATCCAGATGGTCTTCGAGGTATGTGGGACGGTCTCGCGCACCAGGAGGCCGATGCCGGGGAACGCGAACACGAAGAACATCAGGAATGAGGCGTCGGATATCGACGGATACGGGAGAGGGGTGAGGTACTGCACCCAGCTGGTCCACAGGACCGATCCGCCGGTGAAGAACCAAAGGCCGACTGCCAGAGCTCCCCAGCCCCAGCGCCCTCGCCGTCGCGCGATTGCCCGCCAGGTGCACAGTGTCGCGCAGCAAACATATCCGGCATTAGCGACCCAGACGTCAAAGAAGAAGGCGGACGTGCCGGGTTTGCGAAAAATCGTGGACCCGAGGTATAGCAGGGTGAGAGCACCGGTGACCAAGCCGAGGGCCATCACGCCCCGAGGCCAGCGGCGTCCCTTGGCCTGGATCGGCGCGGCGAGTCGGCGCAAGGCTGAGCCCTCCGGCATCACAAACCTTCCTTGTGAGCCTGCCTGGGGTGATCCTCGCGGTGGCCATGAGCCGCCGCAGGGCTGTTTGTGGGTTTAGCCTATCGATCGATCACGTCCGAATCCGTCGGCGACGTTACGGAAGTGAAAGAGGCGGTGCCGAATTGGACCGACGAGGGGCCTGCCATGTCGAGGTACCGACGCAGATCCGGGTACTTGACCCCGCACCGTGTAGCACAGATTTGTGTCGACGGTGGTCAGGCAGCGCCGAGGAGGTGCATCAGCGGCGCCGGATCGCCGAGACGACCTAGCGCATCCGGAGGAAGCTCGCGTTGCTCCGGTACGCGTCGAGCGTGCGCGCGTCCATGTACGACATGGAGCTGCGAAGCCCCGCGACGTAGCGCTGGATCACGTCGGCCACCCTGCCCTTGTAGGCCACGATCGACTCGGAACCCTCGATGTACTCGGGATCCTCACCGGCGAACTCCTGCTGCACCGAGAACGACGCGGCCCCGCGCATGATCTTGAACTTCTTGCCGTCAACGACGATCACGCGTCCCGGCGCCTCGTAGGTGCCCGCAAGCGCCGACCCCACCATCACGCAGTCAGCTCCCAGCGCGAGGAGCTTGCACATATCGGCCGGGCTCCGGATCCCTCCGTCGCCGATGATCAACGCGTCGCGGCGCACCTGGACACACTCGTGGACGCTGTACGGCGTCGGTGCGTAGACCCCTGTCTCGGTTCTGGTCTCGCACACCGATCCGCCCGCGATGCCGACGCGGATCGCATCCACCCCAAGGTCCTCGAGCCAGCGGAACGTTTCCGCGGTCGCGACATTGCCGGCGATGAGAAACACAGCCGGATCCTGCTCACGAATCCAGCGGACGGCATGCCCCACCTGCTCGTGCGCGCCGTTGGCGGTATCGAGGCAGACGATCCTGCAGCCCGCCTCAACGATGTGTGCAAACCGGTCGCGGTAATCACCGGTCACGCCCAGCGCCGCGGCGAGCGGGCCGTTCGCCGCAGCAACCTCCGTCAGTTCTGACGCCTGCTCGCCGATGGATTGGAACCGAGGCAGGATGCCGATCGCGCCGTGTTCGCCAAGCGCCCGGCACATGTCGACGCCGCAGACATCCGGCATCGGCGAGCCGATCAGGGGAACCGTGAGCCGTACCGGCCCGAAGGCCAGGCCGGGCAGGGCTTCGGTCCGGTGCACGAGCGTCGACCGGACCCGTGGCACGAGCGACACGTCGTCGAAATCGAACGCCCGGGGCATGTCGGCGAACAGATCGCCGATATCCGCGGCGGGGACGGCCGAGACGGTTTGCACCACTGCATTGTGGAATACTCGCCAGATGAGCGAGCTTGCTGACCGCGCCACCGACATCGCCGCCCGCATAGCCGAGCTCCAGGGGCATCTTTGACCTCGACGGGAAACGGGTCCGTCTGACCGAGCTCGACAAGGAGATCTCGGCCCCGGACGTCTGGGATGACCCGCGACGTGCGGCAGCGCTCAACCAGGAGGCGTCGCGCATCCGCGATGACCTGAGCACGTGGGAGTCGTTGACGCAGCGCGCTGGCGACACGCGGGAGCTCGCAGGCATGCTCGAGGCCGAGCCGGACGAGGCGATGACCACCGAGCTTGAAAAAGAGCTGCGTGCCCTGGAGAAGGAGGTCGGCCGCCGCCAGATCGACCTCCTGTTCAGCGACCCGTACACCGACCATGTGGCCCTGATCGGGATCCACGCGGGTGCCGGCGGCACCGATTCCCAGGATTGGGCGCAGATGCTGCTCCGCATGTACCTGCTCTGGGCCGAAGAGCACCGTATGCCGGTCGAGTTCCTCGAGGAGTCCGTGGGGGATGAAGCCGGGATCAAGTCCGCGACCATTCGCGTGTCCGGTCCGCGCGCGTACGGACTGCTCAAGGGTGAGCACGGGGTCCACCGGCTGGTCCGGATCAGTCCCTTCGACGCCGCACACCGGCGCCACACGTCGTTCGTGCTCGTCGAGGTGACCCCGGAGATCGAGGACACCGTCACCGTCGAGATCGACCCCGACGACGTGCGTACCGACGTCTTTCGCTCCAGCGGCGCAGGCGGTCAGCACGTCAACAAGACCTCATCGGCGGTCCGCCTGACCCACATCCCGACCGGCGTCGTGGTCACCTGCCAGAACGAGCGATCGCAGCAGCAGAATCGAGACGTCGCCTGGCGGGTCCTGCGCTCCCGGCTGCTAGCCCTCCAGCAGGCCGCCCACGCGCAGAAGGTCGCCGATCTCAAGGGCGAGCTGATCGCCGCCGAGTGGGGGAGTCAGATCCGCTCCTACGTCCTCCAGCCGTACACCATGGTCAAGGATCATCGGACCGGCGTCGAGGTGGGCAACGCTCAGGCCGTGCTCGACGGAGACATCGACCCCTTCATCGAGGGATACCTGCACTGGGCGGCGCGCGAGGGCGCAGAATCCAAGGCGTCCTGATCGGATGGTCGGAGCAAATCCCGGTACGGAAGTGACCAATCTGTGAAATATCGCGGGAGTCCGCCGGACCCCCGGTCTATACTGGCCGCCGACCCGGCAGCGATCCCAGAAAGCATCCTATGAACACATCGCCCCAGGGGGCAGCCTGGTGAGCGTGGCAGTCGCGGAACGATCTGCGGCCCCCCCTCAGCACGCGCTGCGCCCAGTCATCTCGTTTCACGGCGTGAGCAAGGTCTACCCGAACGGAACGGAGGCCCTGCGCGACGTCGATCTGGCGATCCATCAGGGCGACTTCTGCTTCCTGGTGGGGCCGAGCGGCGCCGGCAAGTCCACGCTGGTACGCCTGCTCATCCGCGATGAGGCCCCGTCCACCGGCCGGATCTTCATCGACGGGCAGGAGGTGAGCCGGATGTCGCACCGCAAGCTGCCCAAGCTGCGGCGCAAGTTCGGCATCGTCTTTCAGGACTACAAGCTGCTCGCGCGGCGCACCGTTGCGCAGAACGTGGCATTCGCGCTCCAGGTGACCCGACCCGGCCAGCGCCACCTGCGCGAGAAGGTGGAGGAGGTCCTCTGGATCGTCGGCCTGGAGGACAAGCTCGACAAGTTCCCCGACGAGCTGAGCGGTGGTGAGCAGCAGCGCGTCGCAATCGCGCGAGCACTCGTGCACCGGCCGCGCATCTTCCTCGCGGATGAGCCCACCGGAAACCTCGACCCCGACACCTCCTGGGGCATCGTGCAGCTGCTGCTGCAGATCAACCATCGGGGCACCACCGTGCTGATGGCCACCCACAACCGCGAGGTGGTGGACCTCGTCCGCCGCCGCGTCATCGCCATCGACAACGGCCGCGTGGTCAGAGACGAGGCCGAGGGACAGTACCTGCGCGAAGGAACCGCGACCCTGTGAGGCAGGTCCTCGCGTCGCTGTGGTTCGCCCTCCACAGTGCCGGTCAGAACTTCCGGCGCAACCTGGGTGTTTCGCTCGCGGGTGTCTTCACCATGGGGTTGATCATCTTTCTGGTCGGAGGATCGCTGCTCTTCACCCACTCCGTGGACACCGTGCTCCAAGGGCAGGAGCAGAACGCAAGCCATCTCAAGATCTACTTGTCAGACAACGCGTCTCTCGCCGCGATCACCAATTTCGAGAGCCGTCTCAAGCTGGATCCGCGGGTCATCTCGGTGTCCTTCGAAACCAAGGACCAGGCCGCGCGGCAGGCGTCTCAGAACCCGGACATCGCGAGCGCGCTCAACGTCCTCGGCAGCAATCCCCTGCCCGCATCGCTGAATCTCAACGTCCGCAAGCTCACCGACCTGAGTCAGTTCAATGCTGAGGCGAAGGCCACGCCGATCGTCGACAGCACGACGCCGACCGACTACAACTCCGACGTGATCGGGAAGCTCAACACGGTGATCACGGTCATCGAGTGGGTCGGCGCGATCATCGCGATCATTCTCCTGACCATCAGCATCGTCATCATCATGAATACGATCCGAACCGCCGTGTACTCACGGCGAACGGAGATCGAGATCATGAAGCTGGTCGGCGCAACCGACTGGTTCGTGCGCTGGCCGTTCATCCTCGAGGGGATGCTCGGAGGGTTGCTTGCGGCGATCTTCTCCGGCGCGGTGGTGTTCGGCGCCTACCGGCTCTTCGTCCAAGCTGCGCAGGGCAATCTCCTGAGCGTGCCGTTCGATGTCCGCTACACCGTCACCCTGCTCATCGTCCTGCTGGTCGGTGGTGTGGCGGTCGGCGCCTTCGGCAGCTTCCTCGGCGTACGCCGCTTCCTCTCCGCCTGACGTCTGCGCCTCGGGCGCCGGCTGCCTCCCAGGGCGGCGACGTCGACGATGAGCGGCCGGACCCCGCCGATATACTCAGGGTCCGTGGCCGAACGATTTGACATCGCCATTCTCGGGGGCGGGATGGGCGGCTACCCGGCGGCGATCCGCGCGGCCCAATTGGGACTGAGCGTGGTCCTGGTGGAGGAGGACAAGGTGGGCGGCACCTGCCTGCACCGCGGCTGCATCCCGGCCAAGGCACTGCTCCAGAGCGCCGCCCTCCTCGATGAGCTTCGGCATGCGGAATCGTTCGGGGTGACGACCGGCGACGTCCATTTCGACTACGCGATCGCCGGTCGCCGCCGCGACCAGGTGGTCAGCCAGCTGCACAAGGGGGTCCAGTTCCTGCTGCGCAAGAACAAGGTGAGCGTCGTGAGCGGGCGCGGTCGCCTCGACGGCGCCGGCCGCCTCACGGTTATCGCGACCGGAGGCGAGGAGGTGACCCTCGATGCCGGCTCGGTGATCATCGCCACCGGGTCGCGGCCCAAGCAGCTCCCGGGCATCCCCGCGGATGGGAGCGTGGTGCTCACCAGCGACGAGGCGCTGCGGATGAATCGGGTACCGGCGTCGGCGATCGTGCTGGGCGCGGGCGCGGTGGGGGTCGAGTTTGCATCGCTCTACCGGAGCTGCGGCGCCGAGGTCACCATCGTCGAGATGCTTCCCAGCCTCGTGCCGCTCGAGGACGCCGCCGTCGGCGTCGAGCTCCGCCGCCAGTTCGAGGCTCGAGGTATCACGTGCCTGCCCGGGCACCGTCTCGACCTCGGTTCGGTGGAGCGGAACGAGGGCGGCGTCGCGGTGACCGTCGCGGACGCGGACGGCAACGAGCAGCGGCTGCAAGCCGAGATCCTGCTGGTCGCGGTGGGCAGGGCAGCCAACGTCGAGGACATCGGGATCGAGGGGACCGGGGTCGCCGTCGACCA
>DASZJB010000015.1:0-15040 GCA_035948615.1 Candidatus Dormiibacterota bacterium | reverse complement strand
CGCTGCTCGGGGAGCAGGTCGATGATCGGATGTGACGTGAATGCGTTGAACTCCGTCGAGTTTGCGTCGGAAGCGTCGAGAACCTCGCGGGCGATATCGACCACTGCGCATTGCATTCCGAGGCACAGGCCGAGGTAGGGGACCAGGTGCTGCCGCGCGTACCGTGACGCCAGCACCTTGCCCTCGATGCCCCGGTGACCGAAACCGCCGGGGACCACGATGCCGTCGGTGCCCTCGAGAGGGCTCATGTCCTCGTCGAGGTGCTCGCTGTTGACCCAGACGAGATCGAGGTCCGCGCCACAATGTACTGCGGCGTGCCGCAGGGACTCAATCACGCTGATGTACGAGTCAGGCATCTCGACGTACTTCCCGACGAGCGCGATGCGGACGCTCGGCTTGGGCGCGGCGATCCGCGCGCAGAGGTCCTTCCACGCGGTGAGATCCGGGGGCGTGGCGTCGAGATTGAGCAGCTGCACGATGTAGTCGCCGAGTCCCGCGTCCTCCAGCATGAGCGGGACCTGGTAGATGGAGGTCGCGTCCGGCACGTTGATGACGGCACGCATCTCGACGTCGCCGAACAGCGCGATCTTCTCCTTCAGCGGCTCGCCGATCGGCTTTTCGCTGCGCGCGATGATCGCGTCCGGCTGGATGCCGATCGAGCGCAGCTGGTTGACCGAGTGCTGGGTCGGCTTGCTCTTGAACTCTTCGCTCGCGTTCACGTACGGGACCAGGGTCAGATGCACATAGCACACGTTGTTGCGACCCACGTCGTTCTTCATCTGGCGGATCGCCTCGAGGAAGGGCAGCGACTCGATGTCACCGACGGTTCCACCCACCTCGACGATGACGACATCTGGTTGGGGCAGCTCATTTTCGGCCACGCGCAGGATGCGATGCTTGATCTCGTTGGTGATGTGCGGAATCACCTGCACGGTGCCACCGAGGTAGTCGCCGCGGCGCTCCTTGGCGATCACCGACGCGTAGATCTTGCCGGTCGTGACGTTGCTCGCCTTGCTCAACGCGACGTCGACGAAACGCTCGTAGTGTCCGAGGTCGAGGTCGGTCTCCGCGCCGTCATCGGTGACGAACACCTCGCCGTGCTGATACGGCGACATCGTGCCCGGATCGACATTGAGATAGGGGTCGAGCTTCTGCATGCCGACATGCAGGCCACGCGCCTTGAGGATCGTGCCGATCGAAGCGGCGGTAATTCCCTTGCCGAGTGAGGAGACGACTCCGCCTGTCACGAACACGAACTTCGCCATGCGCAGAGCCTCCCGGGAAAGTTTCAGCGATTGTATCAGCCGCGTGGCGAAAGCACGCACTGATGTTCGAAGACGACCCTCAGCCGGACCTCGCCTCGAGGAAGACGACCCGCGTCTCGTCGCTTTCCCCGCTCGATCCGGTGAGGACGAGACGAGGCTGTGGTTCCCAGGCGCCTTCGGCAAGCCCCATCTCCTGGGCGAACTTGCCGACCGGGTCGAACTCGCCGCCGTCGCCGGCGCCGAAGCGGGCCGGCACCACGATGCTCGGCTCCACGGCGTTCACGAGCTTTGCCGCCTCGATGGCTCCGAGCGCGTCGCCACCGCCGACGGGGATGACCAGGACGTCGACGTGGCCGAGGCTGTCGATCTCGTCCTCGGTGAGCTGGCGCCGGAGGGGTCCCGCGGCGACGACACGGACGTCGTCGACCGCAACGCGCATGACCGTCGTCTCGCCGGCCGCGAGGCCGAGGATCCCGACCCCGCCGATCTCGAACTCACCCGGTCCACAGACCTCCTGGAGCTCACCGTCGCGCGGACGAAGCTTCGCCGGGTCGGTAACCCCTTCGGTGCGGACGATGATGCCGCCGGTGCCTTTGGCGAGCCCGGGGAGAGCCGTCTGCGATGGGTCGATGACGACGGTCATGTCCCTGCCGCGAAGCCGGACGCACGAGAGGCCGTGATAGGTCAGTTCCATGAGTCCCCAGTGTGCCGTCTCGGAGCCATCAGGCGCTCCCGACGGTCATCTGCAGCGTCTTCGACGTCCCGTTCCGGTAGACGATGAGGGTCACCTGCTCACCCGGAGCGAGCCCGAGAACGGTCGGATCGAAGGGGTGACCGGCGTCAAGCGCCGTGCTTCCGACGGCTGTCACCACGTCCCCAGGAAGCAGCCCGGCCGTCGCGCCCGGGCCGAGTGGGCTGACCGAGACGATCAGCGCCCCCACCGGTAGTCCTGCCGCGGCGGCGGTCTCCGGATCGATCACCTGGGACTGGACTCCGAGGCTGGGAACCGGGGTCGTACTCCCGCCGCCCCCGGTTGCCGCAACCACAAGGTCCGCCGCCGAGGTCATCGAGAGCGCCACGACGCCGGGCGCGGCGCTGCCCGCGTCGACGACGACGCCGATGACGCTGCCGTTGCCGTCGAGCAGCGGGGCCCCGTCCTGGCGCGGATCGGGGGTCGCGTCGACGGTGAGGACGTCGTGGAGCGTCGGTTCCGAGTCGAGCAGGTTCAGCGTGATCCCGATCGAGCTCACCGCCCCGGTCGTCAGCGTCACCGATGTCAACGGCGCGTGCCCAACCGCGATCGCCAGGTCGCCCACGCGCGGTGCGACCGCTGCGAAGGTCAGTGGGGTCAGGCCCTGCGCTCCCACCGCCTGGAGCAGGACGACCCCATGGGCGGGATCGGCGCGAAGGATCGTGGCCGGGTAGCTGTGGCCGTCCGCGGTGGCGATGCGCAACGGCGACGCGCCGCGTATCGCGTGGATGCTCGACACCACCAGGCCGTTCGCCGACACCACAAAGCCGTCGACGATGCCCGTCGACCCGTCGAGGAGCGACGCGGGGGTCACCGGCCGGGTGAGCACCTCGACGATGGACGCCGCCTTGGCCTGAGCGATCGACCCGGCGGTGAGCGCGCCGCTGTTGCCCCCGGATCCTCCGACGATGTTCTGCTGCGTGACTCGTTCGACGGGTCCGAAGCGAGCATAGATTCCCCACGCCGCCAGTCCGCCGCCCACCAGCCCGATCACCGCGCTCAGCACCACCGCCGCGATGAGCCGGTCGCGCGGCCGGGCCGTCGTCATTGCGTGGGTGCCGCTGCCCGTTGTGCCAGGTAGCGAACGATCCCGGCCGCGTTGCTGTGCACGCCGTTGAGCACCTCCGCCTTCTCGCGAATACCCTCCGGCAGGGTCTCGGGATCCAGGGCGAAGGCCTCAGCCAGCGCCGCCGCGACGTCATCGATGCCGGAGTCAGCGGCGCCCTCGATCACCCGCTGGGCCACATCGACCCAGCTGTGCAGCATCACCTCGGCCTCCGCGAGCGTGGCCTGCGCGTCGGCGACCGGACCGTAGTGGGTGAGCACCATGTGTTCGGGACGGAGCTCGGCGAAGCGCCGGAGGCTGTGGGTCGCCTGCTCCAGGTCGAAATCCGGTGGCGGCGTCGCCGGCCGCAGCACCCCGAGCTCCGGCAGCAGCACGCCCACTGCGTCACCGACCAGCAGAGTCCCGGTTTGCTCGTCGAGGACCGCGTGATGATGCTTGGCGTGCCCCGGGGAATCCACAAGCACCAGCTCGCGGCCATTGCCGACGTCGACCCTGAAACCATCGCCGGCGGCTATGAGGCGGTCTTCCGGGACGGCGGTCATCCTGCCGTAAAGGCTGTCGAGGAGCGGTCCGTAGACGCGCGAGGCGCTGTCGATGAGCCTGGTCGGATCCACGAGGTGGCGCGCGCCTCGCTCATGCACGACCACGGTGGCCGACGGGAAATCCTTGGCGAGGTCGCCGACCGCTCCGGCGTGATCGAGGTGGATGTGGGTCACGATGATCCAGCGAAGGTCGAGCGGCCCGAGACCGAGGGCGGCGAGCGCCGCGTGCACGGCGGGGACGCTGGACTGTGAGCCGGTCTCGACCAGCGCAGGCATGGGCCCGTCGATCAGGAATCCCGCCGTCAGCTGCTCCATCCCGCCAAGCAGAGTGTCGAGTTGCCGGATCCCCGGCGCGATCTCAACCGCGTCGCTCATCGATTCGGGCGGTCTCCGGCTATGGCGACGGGCTTGGTGCCGCCTGCTGGGCGAGCAACTTCTGCAGTGCAGTCAGGTCCGCCTGCACCTTGGCCTCATCGGCTCCGTACAGGGTGAAGTTGCCCGCCATGAGGGCCGCTTCCGCGGCCGAGTTGTCGGCGACGATCTTGCCGTCCAGGGCGATGATCTGCTGCTGGATCGAGCCAGTCGGTACCGGCGTCGGGGTCACGCCGGGGCTCGGCGACGCCGTGGGCGAGGTCGACGGGGACGGCGAGGGCGTGGGCGTCGTAGTCCCTCCGTTGTTCAACCCCGGGATTGGCTGGGTGGTGCCGAGCAACGCCTGCAGCGCCGCGCTGAATGACGTGCCCTGCTGGACGTTGCTCTGGTCGCCAACGATCACCTCCTGCAACTGCGGGAACGCGGTGCCGCCGTTGGAGGCCGCGGTCACGTAGAGGGGGCGGATGTAGAGGAAGGAGTCGTTGTTGAATGGAAGCACGATCACGTTGCCGAGTGTGACGACCGATCCGTTATGGCTCAGAAGGGTGATCTCCGAGCTGATCTGCGGATTGGTGTTGATGTTGTTGTCGAACTGCAGGGGACCGAGAACGTTGTCGGCGTTGTTCAAGCGAACGGCAACAAGCTTGGGTTCGTTGGTGCCGGTGTAGTCGCACTCAGCGGCGAGCCACGCCGTCATGTTGTTGGCCGTCACGCCTCCGCCGCTGGCTCCGGGAGAAAACGTCTGCAGGAGCACGAACTGCGGGCTGGTCGTGCCGGGGAGTGTCATCTCCACGTAGTAGGCGGTGGTAGCCTGGTTCGTGCCGTTGAGATTCTCCTGGGCGATGTTGAACAGGTCGGCGCCCTGGTAGAACACCGACGCCTGGTGGATGTGCACCGACGCGTATGCCTGCGCCTGATCGTTGAACAGATCTTCCGGGTAGCGCAGATGCGACCGGAGGTAGGGCGATATCTGCTCGAGCGGGGTGAGCAGACCCGGGTAGATCGCGTTCCAGGCGGCCGTGATCGGCTCGTTCATGTCCACCGCGTACAGCTTGATCGCGCAGGTCTTGGCGTCGATCACCGCTTTCACGGCGTTGCGCATGTACGACGTGCCGTCGCTCTGTTGGTACGCCTCGGGGAACAGCGAGGACTTCACGTACGCATCGGCGATCCATTCCAGATGGCCGGTGGTGGGATCGACCACGATGTACGGATCCGAGTCGACCGTCAGAAACGGGGCCAGCGAGGTGATGCGCGATTTGATCTGGCGGTTGACGAGCGCTCGGCTGTTCGCGGTCAGGGAGTTGTTGAGGAAGAGGTTGAAACCTCCGAAGTCCTGGAGCGAGAGGGCCAGCTTGTCGATCGGGTTGGTGATCGGGATGCCGACCTCGGTCGAGTCGGCGTGGACGGTGGAGTCGCCGCTGCCGGACGGGTAGTTGAACTCGGGCTGCGTCGTGCCGGAGACCACATTCTGGGTCGTGTCCAGCCCGCAGTAGATGCTCGGATCGGCGGTGGTGGAGCCGCCAAACGAGAGATCTGAAGGCGCGGTCGGGCTGACCTGGGTCATCGGCTGCTGCCCGACCAGAACCTGCGGCTTGCCCTCGCCGCCCACCGCGCTCACCGACACCGCGGTGACCCCGTACCCGTGGGTGAAGTTCAACGACGTGTTCACGAACGAGGGGTTGGTGATGTCCCCTTCCGCAATCTCCCGCGGTCCGAGCATTACCTCGGTGTCGCCGCCGGTCGCCGCCGGGTAGCGATCGACGGTGATCGTCGAGTACGTCTGATAGCTGCGGCTCCGGTCGATCTGAGCCAGCGTGTCGGGCAGCTGGGTGGGGTCCTGGATGCGCACGTTCTGGAGCGTCCCCACATCCGACTCGAGGTCGGATAGCGTCGGAGCGTGAGGCGTGCCGAAGGCGCGGTTCTCGACCTGCGGATTGGATGTGTCGTCCTGGATCGCCCAGGCGTAGCGGCTGGTGGTGAGGAAGTCGCGGATGGTGGGGGTCTGCGCGGTCTGCTCGTTCGGCCCCACGCTCGTGGCCTGGTAAACCGCCGCGGGGATGGCCTGGGCAAGGCCGGCGACCAGCAGCCAGCCGCCGAGCAGAGAGCCGAACGCGATCGCGGTCCCGGTGGAGGCGTGGCGCCAGCGAACGGCCACGAGCACCAGCGCGACCACGGCGAGCACCAGTGCCAGAACTTGCAGGAACCCGAGCACCGGCTGGATCACCGCGCGCTGAGTGGCGTCGAGGCCGACATAGTTCCCACCCTGGGTGTGCGTGCTGGTCGCAAGGTGGTAGACGCCGAAGTGAGCCCCGAGCGCGGCCAGCACGAACACGGCGGCAAGCCCGATCCCGCCGGTGAGCACGGCCGCGCGGAGCGCATCCTCCGGGGAGCGGCCGGGTGGCGGCTCGAGCGGCAAGGGCAATTCCTCGGGAGCGTTCATCACGGTGATCGACACGACAGCCATGGCGATTGCCGCGAGCAGCCCGAGGATCACCGCACCCCAGAGCAGGCCCATGAGGTCGTCCACCGCCGGGAGGGTGAACACGAAGAACGAGTAGTCGAGATGAAAGACCGGGTCGGTGGCGCCAAAGGGCACCGAGTGCGTCCAGACGAGGATGTCCTGCCACTCGCCGGAGAGGGTTGACCCACCAATGATCCCGGCGAGGACCGCGATGACGGCTCCGGTCCAGAGTGCGATCCTGCGACCGCGCCGGTCGAGATTCGCCGCCGCCATGGCGCACCCGACCACGGCTGCGCCGAAGACCACCGCCACGATCGCGAAACCGATGAAGAACAGGACGATGTGGGCGATCAGCGGCGTCCAGAAGACGTTGGTGTGCCCGACGCTCTTGTAATAGAGGTAGTCCGCGCGCAGGCCGAGCAGCCATCGGATGACGATGAGCAGCACGATGATGGCCGCGATGACGCCGAAGATGATGATCCGGCGCCGGAGCTGCCCTGGCGGCCGAACGATCCTGGGACGGGAGCGCCGCCGAGCGAAAATCTGCTCGGGATCGAAGCCGAAGGCACTCATGGACTGAACGAGTGTACCTGCGGAACCTCTCCCGGACGCGCGAGCCTCAGCGGCGTTGGAGCAGCAGCCTCACGTCGAACGGGTCGCGGCGGCGACGAACCCTGCGCGAAACCTCGGGACGGATCTGCACCATGTAGGGCTCCTGCTGGCGCAGAACCTCCTCGATCGCCTCGGCGATGAGCATGCCCGGGTGAACCGTCGGCACCCGCTCGCTGAGTGCCTCCGCCATCCGATCGCTCACCTGGGTCAGGTTGAGCTCGTGTGCCTGCTCGAGCACGTCGAGACAGTCATCGAGACGCCTGAGCCGAAGGCGGCGATCCTCGCCATCCATGGAGGTCATCGTCCCGCCACGTTAGCGCACCCGATGTGATCGTGCTGTTCGTTTACGTCGAAACTGGAACGCGTCTGCGTTGCCGCGGTGTCGCGACGCGGGTACCGGTGACTCGCGTGATCCCCACCCGCGGAGCCGGCAGCATTCGGGCCAGGTACTCACCGGTGGCGCTCCGCGGGTTGGCCGCGACCTCCTCCGGGGTTCCGGCAGCGACGATCTCGCCGCCCGCGTCACCACCACCCGGACCGAGATCGATGATGTGGTCGGCCGTCTTGAGCACGTCGAGGTTGTGCTCGATGACGATCACCGTGTTGCCCGCGTCCACGAGTCGGTGGAGAACGGCGAGCAGCTTCTCGACGTCGGCGAAGTGCAGTCCCGTGGTGGGCTCGTCGAGGATGTAGAGGGTGCTGCCGGTATCTCGGCGCGACAGCTCGGTGCTCAACTTCACTCGCTGTGCCTCGCCGCCGCTCAGCTGCGTCGCGGGCTGGCCGAGCCGGATGTACCCGAGACCGACATCCTGCAGGGTCCGCATCCTGCGCAGGATCCGGGGTTGGTGCTCAAACAGGACCGCGGCTTCGTCGACGGTCATCTCGAGCACGTCAGCGATGCTCTTGCCGCGGAATTTCACCTCGAGCGCCTCGCGGTTGTAGCGACGGCCCTTGCACACCTCGCACGGCACGTAGATGTCCGGGAGAAAGTGCATCTCTATCTTGATCATGCCGTCGCCGGCGCAGGCCTCACAGCGCCCGCCGGAGACGTTGAAGGAGAAGCGACCCGGCTTGTACCCGCGGATCTTCGCCTCCGGGAGCTTGGCGTACAGGTCGCGGATGTCGGTGAAGACGCCGACGTAGGTGGCCGGGTTGCTGCGCGGCGTGCGACCGATCGGCGACTGGTCGACGTCGATCACCTTGTCGACCAGGGCGATGCCCTCGACTCGATCGTGCGTGCCCGGACGGTGCTTGGCGCGATACAGCGACTGCGCGAGCTTTCGATACAGGATGTCGTTGACGAGCGTGCTCTTGCCGCTACCGCTGACGCCGGCGACGCAGATGAACGACCCGAGCGGGAAGGTCGCGTCGATGTTGCGCAGGTTGTTGGCGCGCGCGCCGCGCACCACGAGTTTCTTCGTGGAAGCGGGGCGGCGGATCAAGGGGAGGGGGATGCTGCGCTCGCCGCGCATGTACTGACCGGTGATGCTCGCGGGCGTGGCGAGGACATCCTCGACGCTTCCTGAGGCCATCACCAGGCCGCCGTGTTCCCCGGCTCCGGGCCCGATATCGACCACCCAGTCTGCCGCCCGAATCGTTTCCTCATCGTGCTCGACGACGATGAGCGTATTCCCGATGTCGCGCAGCGCGAGCAGGGTTCGGATCAGCTTGTGATTGTCGCGCTGATGCAGCCCGATCGACGGCTCGTCGAGGATGTACAGCACGCCCATCAGCTTGCTGCCGATCTGGGTCGCGAGCCGGATCCGCTGCGCCTCGCCGCCGGACAGCGTCGCCGCGCCACGGTCGATGGTGATGTAGTCGAGTCCGACATCGTGGAGGAAACCAAGACGCTCCTTGATCTCCTTGATCACCTGGCGTGCGATCGTCTGCTCGCGCTCGCTGAGTCGCAGCGAGTCGAGGCGCCGCAACGCCGAACTGATGCTGTGCTTGCAGAACTCGGCGATGTTCATGCCGTCGATGGTCACCGCGAGGTATTCCGGTTTGAGACGCGCGCCGTTGCAGGCCGGGCACGGCTTCTGCATCATCAGGCGCTCGATCTCCTGCTTGACCCATTCGGACTCGGTCTCGCGGTACCGCCGTTGCAGGTTGTTGATCACTCCTTCGTAGCCTGCCTCGAAGCTTCTCGAGTGGCCGCTGTGCGACACGTACCGCATGCGCACCGTCTCGTCCTTGGGCAGCCCATAGAGGATGAGCCGCCGCTCCTTGGGGTCGAGGTCGCTCCATGGGACGTTGAGCGGGATCTTGAAGCGCCGGCAGACGGTTTCGAGCACCTCCATCATCCAGTGCTGCGACGGCCCCCGCGTCCAGCCGGAGAGCGCGCCTTCGTCGATGCTCAGCGATGGATCGGGGACAACCGCGTCGGGGTCGACCTCGAGACGCACGCCGAGTCCCGTGCACACGGGACACGCGCCGTGCGGATTGTTGAACGAGAAGTTGCGCGGCGCCGGCTCCTCCATGGAGATACCGCAGTAGACGCAGGCGAACTCCTCGGAAAAGAGCATCTCCTGCATCCCGCTTTCCGCGTCGGCTGGGATGAGAAGAATGAGCCCGTCACTGAGCTTTGACGCCTGCTCCAGCGACTCGTGGAGTCGCGAACGCAGCTCCGGACCGATGATGATGCGGTCGACCACCACCTCGATGTCGTGCTGGAATTTCTTGTCGAGTGTGATCGGGTCGGAGAGATCGTGCAGCTCGCCGTCGATCCGAGCCCGGACATAGCCGAGCCGCTTCGCCTCGTCGAGGACGTCGCGATGCTCGCCCTTGCGCCCTTGCACCATCGGCGCGGAGATGAGCAGCCGCGTTCCCTCGGGGAGGAGCAGCACCTGGTCCGCGATCTGTTCGATGGACTGCTTGCTGATCTCGCGTCCGCAGTTCGGACAGTGCGGATGCCCGATACGTGCATACATGAGGCGCAGGTAGTCGTAGATCTCGGTGACCGTGCCGACCGTTGACCGCGGGTTCTTGCTCGTTCCCTTCTGGTCGATGGAGATCGCCGGGCTCAGCCCCTCGATGTGATCGACATCGGGCTTCTCCATCTGGCCGAGGAACTGGCGCGCGTACGCGCTCAACGACTCGACGTAGCGACGCTGTCCTTCCGCATAGATTGTGTCGAACGCGAGCGACGACTTGCCGCTTCCCGACAGCCCCGTGATCACGATGAGCTTGTCGCGCGGCAGGGTCAGGTCGATGTTCTTGAGGTTGTGCTCACGCGCGCCGCGAATGACGATCTGATCGTTGGGCATTGACCGTCTAGCGTACCCAAGTGGCGTCGGTGACCAACCTGCACCCTCGGGGTTGGAGAGGCTGGGTCAGGCGGCAGGCCATGGCGTCAGAGCATAGCAAACGTATGTTCGATCCGTGGCGCCCACGGATACACGCAGGCGTCCCACCTGCCCGAGACCCCAGAGCGTGGGTCGCGTCCGAACGGCCTATTCGGTGGGAGGTGCGCTCGGCGGCCCGGCCGCGGCTCCGGCAACGGCCTCGGCCTTCTCCTTCTTCTCCCGGCGGACGCCCTTGGGCACGAGGCGCATCTTCACCTCGTCATCGACCACCTCGACGATCACCGCGTCACCCGGACCGTGCTTGAGGCGGAGCAGCTCCTCGCTCAACGGGTCCTCGATGACACGCTGGATCACGCGGCGCAGCGGGCGTGCTCCGTAGATCTTGTCGAACCCCTCGACGACGAGCTTCTCCTTGGCATCGTCCGAGACGGTGAAGGTGAGCTCCTGTGCGGCGAGGTGCAGCGCCACCTTGGCGAGCAGCAGATCGACGATCTGGCGCATCTGCGGATGGTCGAGGCGCTGGAACACGACCACCGCGTCGACACGGTTCAGGAACTCGGGACGGAACTGCTTCTTGAGCTCGTCCATGATGCTGTCGCGCATCTTGCCGTGCTCCGACGACGACGCCCGCTCATCCGGCACCGCCGGCTGGAAACCGAGCGACATGTTCAGCTTCAACCCGTGCACGCCGAGGTTGCTGGTCATGATGATGATCGTGTTGGCAAAGTTGACCGCCTTGCCCTTGGCGTCACTGAGCCGCCCGTCCTCGAGAATCTGCAACAGCATGTTGAAGACCTCGGGATGCGCCTTCTCGATCTCATCAAAGAGCACCACTGAGTAGGGCCGGCGGCGCACCGCCTCGGTGAGCTGTCCACCTTCGTCATAGCCGACGTAGCCTGGCGGCGATCCGACCAGGCGCGCGGTGGAATGGCGCTCCATGAACTCGCTCATGTCGAGCCGGATGATCGCGTCCTCGTTGTCGAAGAGGAACGCGGCGAGCGCTCGCGAAAGCTCGGTCTTGCCGACACCGGTCGGGCCGAGGAACATGAACGAGCCGATCGGCCGCTTGGCGTCCTTGAGACCCGCGCGCGCGCGGCGCACCGCCTGGGAGATGACCTTCACGGCGTCGTCCTGGCCGATGAGCCGCTTGTGGATCTCCTCCTCCATGCGGAGCAGGCGTGACGTCTCCTCTTCGACGAGGCGCGAGACCGGGACGCCGGTCCACGACGAGATGATCTCGGCGATGTGCTCCTCGGTCACGTCAGGGACGGTCGCGCCGAGCTCGTCGCGCCACTTGGTCTCCTGAGAGACGTACTTGTCCTTGAGCTTCTTTTCCTTGTCGCGGAAGTTGGCGGCGGTCTCGTAGTCCTGCGCCGCGATCGCCTCTTCCTTCTGGGTCTGCAGCTCACGAATCTCGCGCTGCATCGCGCGGAGCTCCTCCGGCGTGGTGGTGAGCTTCATACGCACCCGCGCGCTCGCCTCATCGATGAGGTCGATGGCCTTGTCGGGCAGTGAGCGATCGCTGACGTAACGCACCGACAACTCGGCTGCGGCCTTGAGCGCCTCATCGGTGATCTTGACGCGATGATGCTTCTCGTACAGGGGACGGATGCCGTGCAGGATCTCGATGGTCTCGACAAGCGACGGCTCGTCGACAAACACCGGCTGAAAACGCCGCTCGAGCGCCGCGTCCTTCTCGATGTACTTACGGTATTCGTTGAGCGTTGTTGCGCCGATGCACTGAATCTCGCCACGCGCGAGTGCGGGCTTGAGGATGTTCGCGGCGTCGATCGCACCCTCGGCTGCGCCTGCGCCGACGAGCGTGTGCAGCTCGTCGATGAACAGGATCACCTCACGCGACGCGCGGATCTCGTCGAGGATCTTCTTCAAGCGTTCCTCGAACTCACCGCGGTACTTGGTGCCCGCCACCAGCGCGCCCATGTCGAGCGTGAGCACGCGCTTGCCCATGAGCGACTCCGGGATGTTCCCGAGGATGATCTGCTGTGCCAGGCCCTCAGCGATCGCCGTCTTGCCGACGCCCGGCTCGCCGATGAGGGCTGGGTTGTTCTTGGTCCGCCGGCTCAGGATCTGCACGACGCGCTCGATCTCCATCGCGCGTCCGATCACCGGGTCGAGCGAGTTCTTGATGGCGAGGTCGGTCAGGTCGCGGCAGAACTGGTCGAGCAGGGGCGTCTTGGAAGGCTTCTTCTGCGCTTCCTTTGACTCCTCGTCGATGCCCGACTCATGGAGCAGCTTGTCGATCTCGCCGCGAACCTTCTCGAGGTTTGCGCCGAGGTCCTCGAGGACGTGCGCCGCGATGCCCTCACCCTCGATGAGCAGCCCGAGCAGCAGGTGCTCGGTGCCGACGTAGTTGTTGCCCATACGACGCGCTTCTTCAAAGGAGATCTCGATGACCTTCTTGACTCGCGACGTCGGGATGATCTGTTGAATGATGATCCGCTCGTTGCGGCCGAGCACCGACTCAATCGTGCTGCGAACCTTGTTTATCTCGACGCCGAGATTGTTGAGGACCTTGGCCGCAAGTCCCTCGCCTTCGCGGAGCAAGCCCAGCAGCAGGTGCTCTGTTCCGATGTACGAGTGGTGCGAGCGCTCGGCCTCTTCCTGCGCAAGCGTGAGCACCTTCTTCGCCCTTTCGGTGAAGCGCTCGAACGGGTACAAAACCGCCTCCATTGCCCTTCCGGCCCCCCCGTGGATGGAAAGGGTCAGACACCGGGCACTGCTGTAACGCCTCCCATTATGCCCGGGTCCGACGACAGCTAAGCAACTTTGCAAATACGGGCCGGTTGCTCCGTCGAAACGGCATCGTCGCTGCGCACAACCGCGATGGTCGCGGGCTTGGTGTCCGCGCCCTAGGCTTCCGGCTCCTTCGCCTTGGTGTCAGCCGTTTCCTCGGGCACGGTCTCGGGGGCTTCGGAGTCCACAGCCGCAAGGGGCGCGGCGCCGTTGGCGGCCGCGGTACCGTCGGCAACGAGTGCCCCCACGGCATCGCCGGCGTCGGCGGCGGCCGCAGCCTCTTCGACCTCGGCCTCCAGTTCGGAGTCCGTGTCGCCATCAGCCGCGGCGGCACCGTCAGCGCCTGCGGGGGCTGTCCCCTCAACGCCGGCATCAGTGAGCGCGGTCGCCATCCGGGACGGGCCTTCGGCCGCATCGCCCTCGTCGTCGTCGTCCTCGGGGTAGTCGTATGACGGCGGCGTGATCTCGTCACCCTCACCAGTGGGGCCACCGCCGTGCAGCTGGCGCAGGGAGAGGCTGATGCGCCGCCGGACCTTGTCCGCGCTGAGCACCATGACCTCGACCTCTTCGCCGACCTTGAGGACGTCTTCGGTGCGTTCGACGTGATCCCAGGACAGCTCACTGATATGGAGCAGTCCCTCGACTCCGTCGGCGATCTGCAGGAAGGCACCGTACTTCTTGGTCTTGGTGACGATGCCGGGTACAGCCTTCCCCGGCGGGAACTGCTGCTCGATGGTGTCCCAGGGGTCCTGAGACATCTGACGCAGGGAGAGGCTGATGCGCGACAGCTCGGGGTCGAGCTTGATGACCTTCACCGACAGCTCATCGCCCACGGTGAGCACGTCACTGACGTTGTTGATGCGATCCCACGAGAGTTCGCTGATGTGGATCAGCCCGTCGGCGCCGCCGAGATTGACGAATGCGCCGTACGAGGTGACGCCGCTCACCTTGCCGGTGATGACGTCGCCGACCTTCAGCTTCTCGAAGAGCTCCTCGCGCTGGCGCGCGCGATCCTCATCCTGTGCCGCACGTTGAGACACGATGAGACGGTTGCGCTTGCGGTTGACCTCGAGGATCTTCACCGGGATCTTGGTCCCGACCAGCTCCATGAGGTTGCCGCTGAACTGACGCGCCACCTGGCTGCTGGGAAGGAATCCGCGCAGACCCATGATGTTGACGATCAGTCCGCCCTTGTTCTGCTCGCGCACCTCCGCGTCGAGGATCTCGCCTTCCGACTCCTTCTCCGCGACGGCCTGCCAGATGCCCTCGGCGCGCGCCTTGCGCAGGCTGAGGACGACGTTGCCGTGCTCATCCTCGGGTTGGATGATGTAGACCTTGACCTGATCGCCGGAGTTGAGCGTGACCGGCTGTTCGCCGCGTGCCGACAGCTCACGGTTGGAGATGATTCCTTCGCTCTTCGCGCCGATGTCGACGAGGACCTCGTCGGGATCGACACGGACGACGACACCGTCCACGATGTCACCGTGGGCCAGGGCCCTGATCGAATTCTGGTCCTCCCGCAGGAGGTCCTCCATAGTGAGCATCTCGGGCTCCTGGGCCGTCGTCGGGGTCAATGCACTCCTTTGCTCGTACTCCTGCCTTCAGAACAATCCGTCTCGCCGGTCAGGGTTGCGTGGCTTTCGCCTTCAAATGATCGTGTCGGAGGCGTGAAATGGCGCGTTTGCGCCGATGCCATCGCGATCTCGCCGAGTGTATCACCAGAGGCAGATCGGCCCAGTTTCGCCAATTCGTTGCACACCGTTGCCGCGCCCGCGACAGTGCCATCAGCGAGGCGTCGCAACCGCCGTGCGACGCTGCGCCACGAAATGCGAGTGACCATCACCTGCGAGGAATGCGGCGAGCGCCACCGTCTCGAACGGCGTGTCAGCGAGCCGGGTCCGATCTGGATCGT
>DASZJB010000014.1:0-32155 GCA_035948615.1 Candidatus Dormiibacterota bacterium | reverse complement strand
CTCGTCCGCCCACTCATGCGGTACCCACTGCGTGAACAACGACATGATGTGCGTGCCCTCGGGGCACAGGGTGCGATCAAACGTCGTGGGGATGACGCTGTCGGAGAACGGTCGTGTCGCGGGACGCCCCTGGCGCGCCTCCTGAAACGCCTCCTCGATCCACTCCACCGACGGAGCCATCTCGACCGACCCGGTGTGATGCTCCTGCTGGTTGCTCCCCGGATCGGCGGTGAAGTTCGGCAGTTCCGCGAGCGCCAGGTTGATCTTGACGACCCCGCTGCGTGACCGCCATCGCTTGATGTCGGCGACGAATTCCGGCGGCAAGTCCCCACTGTCGATGTGGTGGAGGAACGTCGTCTGCGGATGCATCGCGCTGACCACGACTGGTGCAAGCACCTCCTCGCCGCCGGCAAGCACAGCCCCGGTGACCTTGCCGCGCTTGATCAGCAGGTGTTCGACGCGGGCGTCAGTGCGAACCGTCGCGCCCGATTCGACGGCGCTGGCACGGATCTGGTCCGACACCGCGCCCATACCGCCCTCCGGGTATCCCCAGCTTCCCAGCTTGCCGTCTCCGACATCGCCGATGGAGTGATGCGCCATGACATATGCCGTCCCAGGTTCGTACGGGCCGGCCCATGTTCCGATGACACCGTTGATGGCCATTGCCGCTTTCACCTGCGGCGACTCGAACCAGTCATCGAGCAGGTCCGCGATGCTCATGGTCATCAGACGTGTGACGTCCGCGACGGTGCGGACCGAGAGCCCGCGGTGGCGCCACGCGAGGCGCAACAGCTGCCGGACATCGCGCGGGCGCCGCGAGCCGATATTCGGTGGCACCTCCATCAGCATCGGACCGAGCACATCCGCAAGGCCCGCCATCCACGCATCCCACTTCGGCATCGCCGCGGCATCGGCTTTGGAGAACTTGGCTATCTCGTCGTGATTTCGCCGCGCGTCGTCGGCGAAGATCTTGATGGAGCGACCGTCGGGAAACGCCTGGTAGTACGGGCCCATCGGATACACCTTGTACCCATGGCGCTCGAGGTTGAGGTCCTTGATGATCGACGACGGCATGAGGCTCGCGACGTACGACAGTCGCGTCACCTTGAACTCGGGCGCATCCGGCCATGGGCTCTCGGTGGTTGCCGCGCCACCGGTCTTGTGACGGGCCTCGAGCACCACGGTCCTGAGGCCACTCTGTGCGAGGTACGCGGCCGCCACCAGGCCGTTGTGGCCGCCGCCGACGACAAGCGCATCGAACTGTTCAGGCATCGCCGGCCCCTATTGACTGAGCATTCAGTAGATGAGCCAGTGTAGAATGCCGCAGGGAGCTTCCGCAAGCCACGCGGCCAGGCCGCAACTCTCGTGGAGGATGACGTGACCAGGTCGCAAGGGGCGATCGATCGCCGAGAGGAGATTCTCCGCTCCGCGGTGCAGGTCATCAGCCGCCGCGGTCACGCCGACACGCGCCTCTCACATGTTGCTGAGCGCGCCGGTGTCAGCCAGGCACTCGTCGTCTACTACTTCGGTACGCGCGAGAGCCTGCTCGCCCAGGCGCTGGCCTACTCGGATGCTCGCTTCTACGATCTCGCCGCCGCCGAGATGGCGAAGACGGCCACCGCGACGCGAAAGATGATCCGCCTGCTGGAGTTGAGCTGCACAACCGGAGACCTGGACGATCCCGACCAACCGGCGTGGGTGCTGTGGCTCGACCTGTGGGCGGTTGCGGCGCGCAACCCAGAGGTGGCTGAACACCGGCGCAAGCTTGACCAGCACTGGCGAGAGACGATCAGGACAGTCGTCCTCGAGGGCGTGGCGAGCGGCGAGTTCAAGTCTGCGAACGTCGACGATTTCACCATCCGACTCGCCGCGCTGGTCGATGGACTCGCCCTGCAGGTCGCGCTCGAGGATTCCGAGGTCGACGCAGAGCGGATGCTGCAGCTCTGCCTCGGCTATGCGGCCTCCGCGCTTGGGTTTTCGGTTCCGCGCCGGCGCGCCGTGCGTTCCCCGCGCACACCGGGGGAGACGCGCAAGGCGGCGGTCGCGTGACGCCGTGAGCGATCTCGTCCGCACGCTCCCCGCTCCGGCGTACACGAGCGCCAGCATCCTGCACTGGGAGCTGGACCATTTCTTTCATTCCGGGTGGATCTGCGTCGGTCGCGCATCCGAGCTGGCTGATGCCGGCGATCAGCGCGCGTTCGTCGCCGGCGGCCAGGGCTTTCTGATGGTGCGCGATGCCGACGGCATGCTGCGTTGTTTCTACAACGTGTGCCGCCATCGAGCGCATGAGCTTCTGCCGGTGGGAGACTCGAACCACCATCGGTATATCCGCTGCCCCTATCACGCCTGGGCCTACCGACTCGACGGCAGCCTGCGCGCCACACCCAACTTCGAAGACCTACCGGACGATGACCCGGTGCGCACTGGCCTCATGCAGGTCGCGGTTGCGGATTGGCACGGCTGGATCTTTGTCAACCCAACCCGGGACGCCGCCGATGTCGTCTCCTTCGTCGACGACCTCGAGGACATGGTGCGCCCGTACGCGCCCGAAGGGCTTGTGTCGATCGACAAGCATTCGTATGAGGTGCGCGCCAACTGGAAGGTCATCGTGGAGAACTACCACGAGTGTCTCCACTGTCCGAGCATCCATCCGCAGCTGATCAAGCTGAGCGCAAGTGACAGCGGCACCACGTGCGAGCCGCGCGGCATGTGGGCCGGCGGCACCATGGAGCTGCGCGATCGTGTGGAGACCATGTCGCTCACCGGGAAGGGCGGCCGCCCGCTTCCAGGGATCTCCGAGTCGAGATTGCGCGACGTGGTGTACGTGAGCCTGTTTCCCAATCTGCTGCTCAGCCTCCACCCCGACTACGTCATGACCCACCGCCTCGAACCGCTGGCACCCGACCGCACATTTGTCGAATGCGAATGGCTCTCGCTTCCTGAAACACGTGACCAAGCAAGCCTGACGCCGGCGGTTGAATTCTGGGACGTCACCAACCGGCAGGACTGGGCGGCGTGCGAGTCAGTGCAGCGCGGGGTCAGCTCGCCCGCATACAGACCTGGACCGCTCGGCTACCAGGAGGGTTCAGTCGCGCACTTCGTCGAGATGGTGCGCAAGGGATACCGCACCGGCGGGCTCGACAGCGCGCATGTGACGGGCGCCGCGGTCGGTTACTGAGTGACTACGCCGGCCCCGCGCTGGCGGCATGGTCAGGAAGAACTCGAAGCGAGTCCTGCGGAAACTCGGCGACCACCGCGGACCCCTGTGCGTAGGCGACGCTGTCGCTGGTGTTCGGCAGCATCGCCTGGATGGTCTCGCCGTGGCCGAGCCGCACCACGACCTGGCGGGTGGCGCCAAGGTAGATCACCCGATCGACGGTTCCGTGCGCACAGTTCGCGCCGGCGCTGCCGCTTGGGAGCAGGCGCACGCGTTCCGGTCTGATCACGAGTTTCACGCTTCCGACGGGGGTGTCGGCCGAGCGCGCGGTGAGGTCGATTTCGCCGACGCGCACGCGGCAGGTGCCGTTGCCACTCACCGCCGAGACCTGGCCCTCCATCAGGTTGGAGAGGCCGAGGAAGTCGGCCACGTACGCGGTCGCCGGCTCTTCGTACACCTCGCCCGGGGTTCCCACCTGCTCGACACGACCGTCGGCCATCACAGCGAGGCGGTCGGACATGGTGAGCGCTTCCTCCTGGTCGTGGGTGACGTAGATGAAGGTGATCCCGAGCTGCTCCTGCAGCGACTTGAGCTCGAACTGCAGCGCTTTGCGCAACTTTGCATCGAGTGCGCCCAGCGGCTCGTCGAGGAGCAGGACTGCCGGATTGAGGACGATCGCGCGCGCCAGCGCAACGCGCTGCTGCTGGCCGCCGGACAGCTGCGCCGGGCGGCGCTTCTCGTACGACGCAAGCCTGACCATCGCCAGCGCGGCCCGCACCCGCTGCTCGGTCTCCCCCTTGGTCGCGCGAACGTAGCGGAGGCCGAAAGCGACGTTCTCGAAGACGGTCATGAGCGGGAAGAGCGCATAGCTCTGAAAGACGGTGTTGACCGGACGCTTGTGCGGCGGTGTGCGCGCCACGTCCACGCCGTCGATGTAGATCGAGCCGCTAGTCGGTTGCTCGAAGCCGGCGATCATGCGCAGCGTCGTCGTCTTGCCGCACCCGGACGGCCCGAGCAGGGAGAAGAATTCGCCGCCAGCGATCGCCACAGCGATGCCGTCGACGGCGACGACACTTCCGAACTCCTTGCGGAGTCCCACCAGCTCGATTGCGCCCTTGGCCACGATCAGGCGGTGAGCGCCGCGACGAATCGCGTGAAATTGGTGACGAAGAGCGCCGCATCCGCTTCGCTGTGCTGCGCGGAGAGCAGCCACTGTTCCGCCTTCCCCCACGGCGGCAGGAAGACGCCGCCGTTGTGCTGGAACAGCCAGTGGCAGTGGCTGTAGCGCTCGTCGAGAGTCAGGAAGTCCCTGAAGTTGTGCACCGGATTCGCGGTGAACGTCACGCATCCCTTGGCGCCGATGGCCACGATGTGCGCGGGAAGACCGGCATTCGCGATCGCGGTGTCGCAACCCTCGACCATGAACTCGCGCAAGGTATCGAATCGCCTGTACGCCTCGGGGGTGAGCACCTCGGTCAGGGCTGCGCGCGCCGCGGCCATGCCGAGCGGGTTGCCGTTGAAGGTGCCCACCTGCTCGTAGGTGCCGTCCGCAATGCGCCCCATCACCTCCGCGCTGCCGCCGATCGCCGCCACAGGCAACCCTCCTCCGAGCGCCTTGGCGAGGCAGACGATGTCAGGACGGACGCCGTAGAACTCAGTCGCACCCCCGGCGGCGACGGTGAAGCCGGTCTTGACCTCATCGAACGCAACCAGCGCTCCGTTCGCGTGGACGATGTCGATCAGGGCCGCGAGGTAGCCCTCGTCGGGCGTGACGATGCCGGCGTTCATCATCACGGGCTCGAGGATCATCCCGGCGATCGCGTCGCGGTGCTCCGCGAAGACTCGCTCGAGGCCCTCGAGATCGTTGTACTGCACGATGCGGGTCAGCTCGGTGATCTCGCTGGGGACGCCCGAGCTGGATGGGACGCTGTTCGGCCGCGACGCTGGACCGATCTCATCCTCGGCCGGGTAGACCGAGACCTGCACCGAGTCGTGATGTCCGTGGTAGCAACCCTCGATCTTCACGATCAGCTTTCGCCCGGTGATCGCTCGCATCAGGTGCACAGCGTCCATGGTCGCCTCGGTTCCGGAGTTGGCGAATCGCCAGAGGGGCAGACCCCAGCGGCGCGCCAGCTCCTCGCTCACGATCAGCGCGTCCTCGGTCGGCTGCGCGAAGTGCGTCCCCTCGCGCACTCGTCGCGAAACCGCCTCGACGATCGCCGGATGCGCATGCCCGACGGCGCCGACGCCGTACCCGCCGTGGAGGTCGACGTATTCGATGCCGTCGGCGTCGACGATCCTCGAGCCCACCCCGCGGCTCATCCACATGGCCTGGGGCCGGGTGATCTGCCAGCTCGAGGTGACCCCGCCCGCCAGCGATCTGAGGGCCCGGGTCGAGAGTGCTCGTGAACGGGGCTGGCGCGCCAGCAACAGTGCTTCCTGCTCCTCGATGAGCTCGTCGAGGCGCTGGTCGATCGTGGTCTTTTCGATTGTTTCGGGCGTCATCTCCATCTCGCTGGTTGAGGTTGCATCTCAGATCAGACCGGCGACGCCGCGCTTGGCAAGCTGTCCGGCGATGATCACTCGTTGGACTTCCGAGGTTCCTTCCCAGATGCGCTCCACGCGCAGCTCGCGGTAGAAGCGCTCGGCGACGTTCTCGCGCATGTAGCCGCGCCCACCGAAGACCTGCAGGCAGCGATCGGCCACTCGTCCGGCCATCTCCGACGCGAAGAGCTTCACCATCGAACACTGCGCGTGCGCAACCCGCGTGTCCGCCCCGGCGTCGATGGTGCGAGCGACCGCATAGGTCATCGCCTTGGTGGCGAACAGCTCGGTGATCGAGTCCGCGAGCAGGACCTGCACCGCCTGGTGCTCGATGATCGGTCGCCCCTGGCTCGCGCGATCTCGGGCGAACTCCGTCGCCTCCTCGACGAGCCGTGCCGCCGCGCCGAGGCATCGGGCGGCGATCATCAACCGCTCGTAGCGGAACCACTCGTGGGCGAAGGTCATGCCGTCACCCTCATCGCCGATGCGGTGCTCGACCGCGACGCGCACGTTCTCGAACGCCACGATCGGATGCTGGTGCGCGAACGTGTGCATGTACGCGGGCGTGCGCACCACGCGGATCCCATCCCACGGCAGCGGAATGATGAACATCGCGTGCGCACCCGCGCGCTCGCCGCCGGCGAGTCGCGCCTGGAAGAAGACGTACTGCGCCTCGTTGAACGAGGTGACATGCCACTTGACGCCATTGAGGACGTAGCCGTCGCCGTCGCGCGTCGCCGTCGCGGTCAGAGCGTCAACGTCGGACCCCGACCCCTCCTCGGTGATGGCATAGCACTCGTGGAGCTCCCCTCGGATCGTGGGTAGCACCCATCGCTGCATCTGGAGGTCGCTCGCGACCCGGGGGAACCACGCCGCGGGAGCGGGAATCACCCAGGCGAGCGCGTTGGTCACCCGGCCGGTCTGCTCCTGGACCAGCACCTGCTGGAGCATGGTGAACCCGCCGCCGCCGAGCTCGCGGGGCATGTTGATCGCCTGCAGCCCGAGCTCGTGAACCCGCTGTCCCGCGCGCTCCAGGATTCCGTCCGGAGGCCGGCCGTTGTTGAGCTCGGCGGCGGTCTCGTGGGGGATGAGCTCCTCGACGATCGACGCCGCACGTCCCTGGATCTCGAGGTCCTCGGGGGTGAGGCCGTACGTCTCCTGCATCGAGCCCTCAAGGAACCGGATGTTGACTAAGCATTCAGTCTATGCCACACTCCGCCCGAGCCGCAAGGTGCAGCGCATGCAGGGGTGTCGCCATGACGAGCGAAGGGTCGATCGATCGCATGTTCTCGGCGCGGTGGAGCCGCCGCCGTTTCATCGGCCGGTCCTTGGGAGCCGGGGTAGCCATCGCCGGACTCGGCCCGCTGCTGGAGGCGTGCGCCAAGGCGACGGTCGCCAACGTGAATCCGTTCCCTCTCGGCAGCCCGCAGCACCCCGTCCTGTGGCCGATCTCGAAGGACAACAAGCCGATCGCCTCGGGACTGACTCCCGAGAGCAACGCCACGCTCAAGATCTACAACTACCCGGACTACCTGGATATTCCCACCGCCGTCACCAACTTCGAGAAGCAGTACAAGCAGTACAACGTCACGGTCGAAATCTCGACGTTCAACGACATCAACGAAGCACTTGCCAAGCTTCGAACCGGGGAGGTCGATTTCGATCTCTTCGTTCCCTCGTACGACAGCATCGGCAAGCTCGTGTACGGAAACTTCCTGCTTCCACTCACGCACAGCTACATTCCCAACATCTCCCAGGTGTGGGCGCAGTTCACCAACCCGTTCTACGATCAGCAGTGGCGCTATACGGTCCCGTACACCATCTATACGACCGGCATCGGGTGGCGATCGGACAAGGTGAGCGAGGACATCAGCCTGCGCACGAACCCGTATGACGTCTTCTGGGACCCGATCTACAGCTCCAAGATCGCCGTGCTCGACGACTACCGGGAAGCGATCACGATGGTCATGCTGCGCAACGGGATCACCGACATCCTCACCGGCAATGCGAAGACACTCAACCTCGTGTCGACGCAGCTCACCGACATGATCAGCAAGACCAACCCCAAGGTGAACATCACCGACTACCAGGACATTCCCGACGGCACCACCAATGTCAGCCAGGCATGGTCAGGGGACATGATCAATGCCCAGTACAACATGCCCGCCGGGCAGAGTCCGAGCGTGCTTCGCTACTGGTATCCGAAGAACGGCAAGGGAGCCGTCAACCAGGACATTTTCGTGATCCTTCGCGCCGGCAAGAACCCGGTGCTCTCCCACCTGTGGCTCAACTACATGCTCGACCTCAAGAACGCCAAGTCCAATGCCGCCTTCACCGGGTACCAGACGCCGCACAACGGCATCGACCCGAACACGATGGTGAGCGACGGCACGATCCCGCCCAACCTGGCCAGCGTTGTCGTCCTGCCCCAGTACTTCAATGAGGGCTATCGCGAGCTCGAACTGAGCCCGGCCGTCGACACTGCCTGGCACAACGTCTGGCAGCAGTTCAAGGCGGGTGGCTGAGCGGGAGGCGGCCCGGGCCGCCCCCAAGCGTCCTGCCCGAGGGGTGCTGTATCCGCGCTGGCTCTGGCCGGCGTTCGCAACGCCGGGGATGCTCTGGCTCGCCCTCTTCTTCCTGCTCCCGCTCTACGTGGTCCTGAGCATCGCATTCGGGACGCTCGACCCCGTCTTCCGCAGCCCGATCCCGGTCTGGAATCCGCTGAACTGGGATCCCTCGCAATTCCAGTTCATCTTCGGTCATCTCATCGGCGATGCCGGCTTCTTTGGACCGCCGATGCTGCGCACCTTTGCGTACGTCATCGCCGCGTCGTTGGTGGCACTCGTCGTCGGCTATCCGGTGGCGTATTTCGTCGCGCGATTCGCGGGTCGTCGACGCGTGCTGTTCCTCGTCCTGCTGCTCGCGCCGTTCTGCGTCAGCTACATGATGCGCATGCTCGCGTGGGTCAACCTCCTCGAGGTGGACGGGCTCGTCAACCACACGCTCGGCATCTTCGGGGTCACGCCCGTGGCATGGCTTTCGGGTCAGCCGATCACCGTCGTTCTCGGTCTGGTGTACGGGTACATCCCCTACATGATCCTGCCGCTCTATGCCGGACTCGACCGCATCGACAACAGCCTCCTCGAGGCGGCTCGCGACCTCGGCGCGGGACGCTTCTCGACATTTCGGCGGGTCACACTGCCCATGAGCCGCCCGGCGATTCTCACCGGCCTGCTGATCGTGAGCCTGCCGATGTTCGGCGACTACTTCACCAACGACCTGCTCTCCGGTTCACCACGAACGTCGATGCTGGGCAACCTGATCAACACGGCGGTTTCCACACCCGGCGAAGCCGCGGAGGGTGCCGCTTTCGTGCTTCTGCTCTTCGCGCTGTTGATTCCGCCGATGGTGTACTACGCGCGGAGCACGTCGCGTCGCTCGATGGTTGAAGCATGAGCGAGGTCAGCCTCGAGCGCGGCCGGCTCCCGGTCGCACCGTCGAGCGAGCGTCGATCACCGCTCTATCGATTCCTGCCCTCGCGCTCCAATCCATGGCGCCGTCCTGTGATGCTCGAGACGATCACCTGGCTGTATCTCCTCTGGTCGATACTGCCGGTGGGGCTCGCCGTGCTCTTCTCGTTCAACGCCGGCCGCAGCCGTACCGCATGGCAGGGCTTCTCACTGCGCTGGTACTTCATCGATCCGGCGGGTTCGGTGTGGAACGACCCGACCCTGCGCGACGCGCTTTTCCAGACCCTGAAGCTGGCAGTGATCACCACAGTGATCGCCGTACCGATCGGCGTGATCTTCGCCATCGGCGTCGACCGCTGGCGCGGCCGTCTCCCGGCGGTGTTCAACTTCCAGATGCTGGTGTCGTTCGTCATTCCCGAGATCATCGTCGGGGTGGCGCTGCTCTTCGTCTTCACCCAGCTCACCACCTTCATCCCGCTCGGAACGCCCGCACAGGTGATTGGGCTGGTCACGTTCCAGCTCTCGTTCCCGGTGGTCATCGTGCGCGCTCGGCTTCTCTCCATTGGCAGTCAGTACGAGGAGGCGGCGATGGATCTCGGCGCTTCACCGGTTCAAGCCGTGCGGCGCGTGCTGCTCCCGATGCTGTGGCCGGCGATCTTCGCGAGCGCGGTGCTCGTCTTTGCCGACGTCATCGACGACTTCGTCATCGTTCGAGCGCTCTCCGCCGAGCTGTCGTCGGAGACGATGTCGGTGAAGATCTACAACGGCGCGCGCTCCACGGCGACGCCTGCGCTCAACGCGCTGGCAACCATCATGCTCGTGATCTCGATCGTCGCCGTCGTGCTCGGGTTCTTTGTGTACCGGCGCATGACTCGCGACGACAACCTTGGTGGTGGCGCAGCGCTCGATCAGTTCGCGGCGCAGCTCTGATCGTGGACTTCTCCCTCGAGTCGAGCCAGCTCGAGTTGCGTGACCGCGCGGAGGCGCTGACCGCCGAGCTGATGACGCTCGAGGATCGCTGCGAGGCGGACCGCGGTCTCGACAACGAGTCACTTGCCTGGGCCGCCCAGCGCATCCGACACCACCATCTCAACGCGATCAACATGCCCGCGCAGTGGGGTGGCCAGGGTCTGAGCACGTTCGATCAGGTGATCGTGCAATCCGTCCTCGGCGGGCTCACCAACGCCCTCTGGGACCTGGTATGGCGTCCCGCCAACGCCCTGCGTCACTGCACCGACGCGCAGCGCGAGCGCTTCCTGCTTCCGGCGATCCTCGGTGATCGCCGCGATTGCTTTGCCGTGACTGAGCCCGATGCCGGATCCGATCCCTCGCGTATCAGCAGCACCGCAACGCGCGTTGACGGCGGATACCGCATCAACGGGGAGAAATGGTTCGTCACCACCGGCGACGTGGCCGACTTCCTGATCGTTCTCGCCCTCGTTCAGCCGGAGGGGGCGCCGACACTCTTCCTCGTGGACAAGGATCTCCCCGGCGTCAGCATCAAGCGCACGCCGCGCTACATGCACACCTTCGTCTTCGAGCACCCGGAGTTCATCCTCGAGGACGTGGCGGTCGGCGCGGAGTGCGTGCTCGGGGCGGTCGGCGCCGGGTATGACATCACCAAGGAGTGGTTCGTGGAGGAGCGGCTGATGATCGGAGCGCGATGCGTCGGCGCCGCGCGCCGCGCACTCAGCGTGGCGACTGATTTCGCCAGGACGCGTGTGCAGTTCGACCGGCCGATCATCGAGCATCAGCTCGTCGGCGCCATGCTCGCGGACAGCGCGGTCGAGATCGCGCTGATGCGGTCGCTCGTGGATCAGGTCGCCTGGGAGGCAACCGGCCGGCTGGAGCGAAAGCTTCTCCACGCCAAGGCGGCCATGGTGAAGCTGGCGGCGTCCGAGATGGCCGGCCGGGTGGTTGATCGAAGCCTCCAGGTCCTCGGTGGCCGCGGCTACATGCGCGACAGTGCGGTCGAGCGCCTGTATCGCGACATCCGCGTCGACCGAATCTGGGAGGGCACGTCGGAGATCCAGCGGATCATCATTGCCGGCGAGATCGCAAAGCGCGGCCTGACGTCGCTGCTCGACATCGCCGGCGGGGCCAGTCCCGCCGCGGCCCGCTGAGGTGCCATGCAAGTACTAACCGGAGCCGACCACTTCGGAGCCCAGGCGGGCGGCACGCCGAACTGGGTCGAGCATCTGAGCGTTCCCGACCTCAGCGTCGGCACGTACTCCCTGCCCGCCGGCAGCGTCGACACCCAGGACCCGCACACCGAGGACGAGATCTATGTCGTGCTGCGCGGCCGAGGCGCGCTCGCAACCGATGATGCAACCGCGGATGCTGCACCTGGTTCGGTGATCTACGTGCCGGCGGGCGAGAACCATCATTTCGTGCGCATCGTCGAAGACCTGGTTGTGCTCGTCCTCTTCGCGCCCGCTGAGGGATCTCGGGTGAGCAGCGCTGATGGGTGACATACGTAACGACCGCGTTGTCAAAACTGGAGCCGCGTGAGCGACGCGGACACGCCGGTCACTGAAGGCGCGGTCGTCGAGTGGCTCGCTCGCTACGTCGACGTCTGGAAGTCCGGCGACCACTCCCGCGTGGCGGAGCTGTTCACCGACGACGCTATGTACTTCGCCGATCCCTTCACAGCCCCACGCCACGGGCATGCAGCGATCGCTGAGTACTGGCGGATAACCGGCGATCCTCCAGACGCCTTCGAAGCGCAGTACGCACCATTCGCGATTACAGGAAACCTGGCAATCGTCACAGGCTTCTCTCGGTACTTCGACGACTCACGATCTCACATCGCCAAGGAGTACGGAAATATCTTCCTGCTGCGTTTCGGACACGACGGTCGCTGTGGCGAGTACCGCGAGTGGTACATGCCGCGCGAGGACGACGCGGCGCACGAGGTCGATCCGCCCACGTAGGGGCGAGCATTCCACCGCGACTTCATAACCGGTCGCTAACCAGCTCTTGAGGAACGCCTACCTAGACTGGCAACACGAACATCGCGGGTCGCTGGTACTCGGCGCCCGCAGCCGCAGTGTGAAGGAGATCCTCATGAACCGATCGACACCAGCGATGCGACGTCTGCTCACTGCTGGTTCGATAGCCGTTGGGATTGCGATAGCCCTGCCGGTTGCGGGCGCAGCTGCCGGACACAGCACTGTGAAGGATCCGGGAACACTTCCCGGCGAGGTCTTTGTGGCGAGCCCGCCCGCAGGAGCCACCGGGCCCGACGACATCACCCGGCTTGCCTCGCCGGGAGTCGACGGAGGGCGCGCGCTCATCTGGACCGCCTACCAGAATGGGATCAACCCGGACGGCACCCCTGGCACGCCGGGCGGACCGACCAAGAGCGCGATCGCCGGCTACGATCCGATCAACGGAAGACTGGTCGAGACGATCTGGGTGACCGGAAAGGCCGACGGGCTCACCGCCGACCCGGGTATCGACCGCCTCGTCGTCACCGTCAACGAGGACGACAATTCAGCCCTGTACCTGGTCAACCCCGGCACGGGAGAGGCGACCAAGTTTCATTACGACCGGTCCCCTGCGGAGAACGACAACGGTGGCACCGACAGCATCGCGATCTGGGGCGGGCGCATCGTGCTTGCACACTCCAACCCCAGCGACACTCAGGAGGCGACCGACTACGCGGTGGACCTCGACCGCGCAACCGGCGTCGCCCATCTCCGCGCGCTCTTCTTCGATGACAGCACGGCTCTCGATGCTCTCACTCACACGACGGTGACGCTGGCGCTGACCGATCCCGATACCAACGGCGTCATCCCGGATGCTGCTCCGCGATTCGCAGATCAGCTCGCGACCATCAGTCAGGCGGACGGTCAGATCGTCTTCGCATCCAACCGGCACGACGATCTGGACCTGACCGTGCTCAACGTGACCGACAATGTCACCGGAAACATCCCGCCGATCGACGGGCTCGCAACCGCGACCGCCGAGCGGGGCACGCTCTATGTCGTGGATGCCAAGGCCGGGACGATCACGGCACTGAAGACCAAGGGTTGGCCTGCAGGCACCGTTTTCGTCGGCGAGCCAAACGACAACGCCAATCCTCTGATCGGGACGCTCAACCTGTTCACGGGCCAGATCACGCCTCTCTCCAACGCGTTCCTCAGCCCCAAGGGGTTGCTGTTCGTCCCCGCGGCTGATTCATGACAGGAGGGCGTCGCGGCCCTGCGTAGCTCCCGGAGAAGAGGCGCTGTCAAGCTGAGACGCGGCCCTCATGTCGGGCACGCGGCAATCTTGAATTGCCCGTGCCGGACATCGTTTCCGCCGCCATCCTTGAACTCGTACGTATAGGTGCCCGCGGTGAGCGGACCGAACTCACCGCTGGTGTTGGTGGGGTTCACCACGATGCCCCCTGGGGAGATGAGCAGTTCCCAGGTGGCGACAGTGCCCTTCCACGAAACGCTGCCGCCTTGAGCGGTTCCAACCACGTCGCACCGGGTCGTGAGGACTGCCGCCGGAAGGGGAGTCGCAGTGGGCACTGGAGTTGGCGTCGCGGTCGGAGCCGGCGTCGCGGTGGGACTGGGCGTCGGAACAGGCGTCAGCAGGGGAGTGGCCGTGGGGCTTGCAGCGGGCGTGCTCCCGCAGGCGGCGAGTGCGCTGCCGAGGAGCAGCAGTAGGGCGAAGCGTGTTGTCGTGGTCATCGTGGCTCCATAACGGGCTCCGCCAACCCCGTACCGATTATCAGCTCCGTCGTGGACGGGCTTTGTAAAAGTCGTGAACCGGTCGCAGAGGCATCTCGTTACGAAATGATCTGCGGAGAAACGAGTCAGCGCCCCGCCGCCTGCTCCATCACCCAGCGGTAGCGGGGATCGATGTAGACGCGCATGGCGCGCTCCTCCCCGGCGAGGATCCAGAGGTAATAGAGACTATGACCTGGCGCCGCCACCACCGGATGGAACCCGGAGGTGATCGCCGCGGTGTCGCCGTCATGGACGATTCGCAGGTCTTGCTCCCCGGCGTCGGTGTCGTAGCGAACCTGGACGGCAAAGCCGCTGGCCGGATGCAGGCGGTAGTAGTAGACCTCCTCGAGCCGCGCCTCCTCTGCCGACTCCCGATCATGCCGATGGGGCGGGAATGACGACCACGTCCCCGTGCCGGCGTGCACCGTCTCCCCGACGATGAGTCGCGACGCGGGATCATCCGGTCCGAGGATGGTCCGGACCGTCCGGCCCCAACTGTCGCGTCCGACCACCACCTCGCGCTGGGTTGCGCCCGGGATCAGGCGCGCGGGGCCCGGTGGCAGCGAGCCGGCGCGGGAGGAGACGACGGCGATCGTTGACCCGGAGCCATCGCCGTCTCCGGCCGGCACCAACACTGCCGACGACGCCGGGGGGAGATAGACGGCATCGCCCGCGCCCTCGAAGACGTCGGCTCGTCCGCCCACGGTGCCGAAATCCCGACCGTCGATGGTGACCGCGGCATGCCCGGAGAGGATGACCGCCAGCCGTTCGCCGCCATCACCGAGCTCGACCGGCTCCCCGGATTGCGCCGCTATCAGATCGAGCGAGATGTGCTCGGTCTGCTCGCCGGCACGGATCAACGACGTGAGCTTGATGACGCCTACCCCCGAGCGGGGTCGGGGATCATCACATCGCGCACGTAGGTGTTGAGGTCGCCGCACGCTGCGCAGAACTGGCGCAGTGTCTGTCGCGTCGCGCCGAAACGATCGAACTCCTCGACACTCAGCTCGTTCTCCGTGTACGCGCGGCGGAAGTCCTCGAAGTGCGCGAGCAGTCCGTCCACCACCTTTGCATCCACGGGCATGCCGATGCGCGGAATCACGTCGATGTCGCTCGCGTTGATGCGCTTCTGCCATGCGGAGGTCGGCGAGACGACCGCATCGGCACCGATGATTTCACTCCAGTGCATGTGGTTGCGAAACGCCGCGGAGAGCAGCCGGATCCGGTACCCGCGCTCGCGAAAGAGCGCATACGTCTTCTTGAAGACCGCCACACCGGCCCATTCGAGGTACCCGGGATCGATCGTGATGCGCTCTCGCTCCATCACCACCCTGAGCCAGTCGTCGAGGCGGCCAACCATGATCGTGCAGACCGGGCCCATCGACCCGATGTCCCTGCCGTCATGCTCACGACGACGCAGCCCGCGCTCGACCGCCTCGGCGACCGCGACGCACTGTGGAAGCGTGAAGCAGACCGTCGCGTTGATGCTGACTCCCTGGTAGGTCGCCTCCTCGATGGCGGGAATCCCTGCACGGGTCACGGGAATCTTCACGATCATGTTTGCAGCGAGACGGCTGAACCTGAGTGCCTGAGCGACGATCGCGTCACCGTCGCGGAAGAACCGCGGATCCGTCTGGATCGAGAGACGACCGTTGCGGCCGCCCTGAGTCTCGAAGATCGGCTCGAGGAGCCGCGCGGCACGGATCGAGAGTTCCTCGACGAGCTTCCAGGCGATGGTGTCCTCGGTCGCTGTGGGGAGCTCGCGCACCAGGGCTTCAGTGCGCGGCCGCCATGTGGCCGCGTCACCCGCAAGCACCGCCATGGCGATCACCGGGTTGCAGGTTGCCCCGACCGCCCCGTGCTCGATCGCGTAGGTGAGCTCATCGATGGACGCCGAGTCGTTCCAGAGACATGTCGGCGTCGTCTGGGTCATCTTGTGGAGCGGGCTCCGGTAGGTGACGACTGTCTCGGCGCTGGTCATGGAGGTCACATACCGGTCAGGTGCTGATCGCGTGCTTGATCGCGCAGGCGCCGGCGCCCTTGCCGGCGCTGTTCGACCACATCCCCTGAACCGCGAATTTCCCCGTCGTCAGGGTGATGTTCTGGGCGCGGCCGCCACCGGTTTGCAGCCAGGCACAGAGGTCGCCGATCTCCTCGCCGTCGTTGGCAGTCCAGCCTCCCGTCGGGAACTGGTCGGTGATCGTCTCGTTGTACTCGTGCCCCTCGACAATCGTTACCCCGTCGCGCTGGTTGCCCGGGTTCACGAATCCGGCACCGCAGTTGGCGCCGGCGTCTGGGATGTACGGGAGGTTGGTGAAGGCGATGAGCGCACCCGAGGCCGCGCCGCCCCCGTCCAGCGCGGTGTCCCCGGAATAATCGTGCCAGGCGCAGAATCCGCCGCCCTGGTAGTTATCGGGGTTGGTCCCGGTGGGCGACACGATGACGTATTGCGCGTCGCGGTTGGCCGCGGTCGTCGTGAGACCGAAGTGTTTCGCGGCATGCTCGGCCTCGACGGCCAGCTGGTGGCCGGTCGACTGAGCCGGCGACGCCGTCGAGGTGTCCTCCCACAGGCCCGCGAGCGCACCGCCGGTCGGGTACGCCACGTGCGCCATCGCGGATGTGCATCTCGTGGCACCTACCGCCGCGCCCTGGCAATACTGCGTCGCTATCCCGCTCCACAGCTCGCCACCCGTGCCCAGACCTTTGAAGAACGCCTGCAGGTCCGGAGCGATGCCCGTCGGGTCACCCGTGTAGGTCGCGTAGCCACTGGAGTTGGTTCCCTGGGTCCCCCATTGGTCTCCCCAGAAGACGAGGTACACCTGCTCCTTGCCCGTGGTCACGCCGACACCCGAAACGCCGCCTCGAAAGTGCACGCAGCTCGACGAGCAAGCCGCCTTGATGGTGGGGCTGCCCTGCGCACTGGAGAGCATCGGCACCAGCCCGTCGCGGTAGGCGTGGTTCGCCAGCGCAGGCGTCGCTGATGGCTGAGGCGCGGGTGCCGCCTGGGCTGCACTCATGAACGCCACGCTGCATCCCATCGCCGCCAGCACAGAAGCGAGGCGCCGCGCGCATCGAGCGGTCAGTTTCGACCCGTGGCGTTGCGGTCCGGGGGTCGCCTCTCTCATTCCTGCCCTCACTCTGGACGCTGGTCTGCGCATGACATCGGGGCCAATCGCACGCAGCTCGTCCACAGCAGTCTACATGGCGGAGTCGCCCGGGCAGGATTGACGATGCGACTCCGCACGCGCGCTAGGATCGGGAACGTGCTCGCCTGGATGGACCTGGAGATGACCGGTCTCGACCCCGCACGCCATGTGATCGTCGAGATCGCGACGCTGCTGACAGACGATCAGCTCAACCTCATCGCAGAGGGGCCGGACATCGTCGTGCACGCCGCACCCGAGGAGCTCGAAGGAATGGACGACGTGGTGCGAACCATGCACACTCGGTCCGGGCTGCTGGATGCGATCCAGTCATCGCCCATCTCCCTCGCCGAGGCCGGCGACCAGACGCTCCAATTCCTCCGCGCTCACATCAGCGCGCAGCGCTCCGTGCCGCTGTGTGGCAACTCGATCGGAACCGACCGGCGATTTCTCGCGGCGCAGCTTCCGGAGATCGAGGGCTTCCTGCACTACCGTTCCATCGACGTGTCGAGCGTCAAGGAACTCTGCCGGCGGTGGTACCCCGATGTCCTCGCCGATGCACCTCCCAAGCAGGAGGTGCATCGAGCGCTCGACGACATTCGCGAGTCGATCGCGGAGCTCGCGTACTACCGATCAACCATCTTCATCGACCGGGTCAACCCTCAACAGCCGTAGCGGTCGTGTCCAGATCGCGCACCCACGCGGGCACGACGGCGGCGCGGGCGGCTGCACGCCGCCCGCGGATCGCCACCACCAGCACCAGCACCGTCGCGCACACGAACACCGTCGCCGCGATGAAGGCGTGATCGGCGCCAACCACGAACGCGTGCTGCGCGGCGGCAACCGACTGCACGGCGGCCCCGCGTGCAGCCGTTCCGAACACCGAGACGAGCACAGCGAGTCCCAGCGCACCGCCGAGTTGCTGCATCACGTTGACGAGCCCCGATGCCGCGCCGGCATCCTCCTGACGGACTCCACTCAGCGACGTCGAGGTGAGCGGCACGAACGCGAGTCCGTTGCCGGCGCCAAACAGCATCAGTGGCGCGAACAGCGAGAGGTAGCTGCTCGACGCCGAGAGCTGCGTCAGCAGCAGGATGCCGAGCGTCGACACGGAAAATCCGAACACCATCACCGTCTTGGCGCCGAAGCGCTGCACGAGCGCTCGCGCACTCAGCTGCGACGTCGCGAACAGCGCAACCGTGAAGGGCAGGAACGCCAGACCGCTCTTGAGCGGACTGTAGTGCAGCACCTCCTGCAGGAACTGGGTGAGGAAGAAGAACATCCCGAACATGCCGGCGGTGAGGAAGAGCCGCGCGACATATGAGGCGCTCCGGCTGCGGTCAGCGAAGAGCCGCAACGGGGTGATCGGCTCCGCTGCCCGGCGCTCGAGCATCACGAACGTCACCAGCAGTGCGGCGCCCACGGCGAACGCGCCGACGGTCAGCATGTCACCCCACCCGGAGGTGGCCGCGCGCACGAACGCGTACGCCAGCGCGGTAACGCCAATCGTCGAGGCCAGCGCACCGCGGATATCGAAGTGACCGTTGCGGCTGGGCGTTTCGGTGAGCAGGCGTCGTGCCAGCACGATGACCACCATGCCGATCGGCACGTTGACGAAGAGCACCCACCGCCACGAGGCCCACTGGGTCAGCAGTCCCCCGAGGATCAGTCCGATGGCACCGCCGCCGATCGACACGGCGGTGTACCAGCCGATGGCGCGGACGCGCTCCTGTCCGTCCTGAAACATGGTCATGAGCAACGCAAGCGCTGACGGCGCAGCCAGCGCTCCGCCGATCCCCTGGAGCGCACGTGCGGCGAGGAGCCAGCCGCTCCATGGGGCCACACCGCCGAGGAAGGAGGCCGCGGTGAAGACCGCGATGCCGGCGATGAACACTCGACGGCGACCGAGCAGGTCACCGGCGCGGGCGCCGAGGAGCAGGAAACCCCCAAAAGCCAGCGTATAGGCGGTGATGACCCACGACAGGTTCGCCGGCGAGAAGTGGAGCGCACCCGCGATGTCGGGGAGCGCGATGTTCACGATGGTGGCATCGAGCACGACCATCAGCTGGACGGCAAGGATGATGGCGAGCACCAGGCCGCGGCGGGGCTGACGCCGGGTTGCCCTGCCGGGCGGGGCGAGGCGAGTGGCGGTGGATTGCATTGGGGACCTCCGTGGCGTAGACTGAGGAAACGGACGCTTCCTCCGGTAGTATACGGAGGGTCCCTCCGTTTTGCAAGTTAAGGCATGGTGATCCAGTGGTGGCACGTGACGTCGTAGTGGCTGAGAGCGAGGCGATCGAGCCCGCTGATTCGGTTTCGACAGATCGCCGCCCCCGGGCCGACGCGATCCGCAACCGCGATCTGCTGATCGTGGCCGCCGCCGAGGCCTTCGCGGCCCGGGGCGCTGATGTCCCCCTTGAAGACATCGCCCGCAACGCCGGCGTCGGCATCGGGACCCTCTACCGGCACTTCCCCACGCGTGAATCTCTGGTCGAGGCGGTGTATCGACACGAGATCGACGTGCTCTGCGAGCGGGCGGACCAGTTCCTCGAGTCCATGCCGCCCGAACAGGCGCTGGCGGAGTGGATGCAGCTGTTCGTGGTCCACGTGGCCACCAAGCGGGGCATGCTCTCCCTGTTGAAGCCGCTGCTCAGCACCAACCCCAACTTCTCCGACCAGACGCGCGGGCGGGCTACCGCCGCCGCCAGCAAGCTGCTCGAAGCCGGCGTCGCTGCCGGGACGATCCGCGCCGACGTTGACGGAGGGGATCTGCTGCGCGCGGTGGGCGGCATCTGCATGTCGACCGACCAGGAGAGGTCGGCGGCGTCGGAGCGCCTGGTGGGTCTCCTTTTCGACGGCCTCCGCCACGGGGCGGCGGGCTCGCCGAGCGCGACGCAGCCGGGTAATGCGTCAGTCTGAGACGCCGTCCTCGCGCGGCGTCGTGGATGCAACCCGGCCTGCAGTGATACTGCAAGCGCGGATATCCAGCATGGCCTCCTGAGGCGCCCTTGACGGCGCCGAGCGCATTCACAGGAGGCATGCAATGCCAACGACAGTCTCGGCGGAACACAAGACTCTCGGCAGCCCCGACGAGGAGCGGGTTTTCGACAAGGGGCGCGTGGATCTCGTCAATATCGGCGGTGGCACGGTCGGGCGGCTGACCCTCGAGCCCGGGTGGCGGTGGTCCGTACACGTCAAGCCGATCGCGGGGACCGAGCTCTGCGAGGCGCCGCACTTCCAGTATCACGCGTCGGGCGTGCTGCGCATCCAGATGGCGGACGGCAGCGAGTTTGACGCGCGCACCGGCGACATCACCGCGTTGCCCTCGGGCCACGATGCATGGGTGATCGGCGACGAACCGGTTGTGCTCATCGACTGGAACGGCGCGAGCAATTACGGAAAGGCCTGATACGGCGCCGTAGATGCTGCCCTCGCGCGGACCCGCGGCACGTATCCTAGGTGCCGTGGTCCGCGCCGAGGCGCCGCCGTCGGTGCGCCCGGTCTCGCCGCCGGACGCGGTGCGAGTCCGCGTCATCGATGGCCTTTCGGTTGAGGGGTTCGCCGAACACGAGCTCGGCAGCCGCAAGGCGCGGCTCGCGCTGCGCGTGCTCGGCATTGCGCGGGGACGTCCGGTGAGCATCGAGCGCCTCGCCGACGTCCTCTGGGTCGACGATCAGCCGCGAGATCCGCCCGCTCAGATGGCGGTGATCATGAGCCGGCTGCGGAGTGTCCTCGGAGCTGCGCGGATCACCCACAGCGATGCTGGGTACACGCTGCACGCCGACTGGGTGGATATCGCCGCCGCGTCGGAGCTCGAATCCGAGGCGGAACGCCGTCTGCAGGAGAACGAGCCCGCGCCCGCTTTGGCCGCGGCCACCGCCGCCCGGGCACTGCTCGCTCATCCCGCGCTCGACGACGAGGCGTGGCCGGCCGAGGAGCGTCGCGCCGTCGAGCGGCTCGGCGCGCGAGCCCGCCACCTCGTCGCCCGTGCCGCGCTCGCTGCCGGGGACCTCGGCACCGGCGTCGAGGCCGCTGAGCAGGCGCTGGACGAGGACCCGTACGACGAGGAGTCGCTGCGACTGGTGATGGCGGCACTCGCTGCCCAGGGCAGGTCCTCATCGGCGCTGGCGATGTACGAGCACATGCGTGCCCGGCTCGCCGACGAGCTGGGCACCTCGCCATCGGAGCAGACCGATGCCGCCCACGTCGCGCTGCTCAAGGGGCTCTCCGTTCCCGGGATCGTGGTCGCGTCTCCGCAGTCGCGTCAGCTCAGGCCGGGCGGCGGATCGAGCCTCCCCGGACGAGACGACGAGTTGCGCATGCTCGATGAAGCGTTTCTCGGCGTGCAGACCGGCTCGCCGGCGGCAGTGGTCATCGAGGGTGAGCCTGGAATCGGCAAGACCACCGTGGCTGCGGCGTGGGTCGATCGCCTCGACGCAGGGACAGTCGTGCTCTCCGTGCGCTGCGACCAGTTGAGCCGGTCGTTGCCGCTCCAGCCCGTCCTGCAGATGATCCGCAACCATGTCCGCAAGGTCGGCGCGGAGATGGGCCGGGAGCTGCTTGGCGGCGACGCGTCGCTGCTCGAAGCGATGCTCGACTGGACGTCGATCGAGACCGAGCCGTTCGGCGATCTCACCCAGACGCAGACATCGTCGCTCACGGGGCTGTCGGTTGCGTTCGCGGCACTGCGACGGGTCGTGCGCCGAGCGTGCTCGTCACCGGCTGTGCTCTTCGTCGACGACATCCAGCGTGCCGATCCGCTCACGTGGGCCTGGATCAACGACCTGATCACCAGCCCGGATCTTCAGCTCCTCGTGCTCCTCACCCGCCGCACCGATGAAGGAGAGGTACCGCCTCAGGCGATGCGTCTCCCGCTGGCGCCGCTGTCCCTCGAAGCGGCGCGACAGATCGTCGGGGACGAGCATGCACGCCGGCTCCACGAGCGCAGCGGTGGCAACGCGCTGTTTCTCACCCAGCTCGCGTCGAGCGACGAGCGCGCTGCGCCGCCGGAGTCCATCCAGGCGGCGGTCCTTGACCGCTGCGCGGAGGCCGGCGCGGCGGCGCGGACGCTGACGAGCGCAGCCGTCCTCGGGGCGTCCGTCGACATCGACGTCCTCGCGGCAGTGCTCCGAACCGATCCCATCCGCCTGCTCGAAGACCTCGATGTGGGAGTGCGCCTGGGGTTGCTCGAGGCCCGCGACGGCGAGTACGCCTTCCGCCACGCGGTGGTGCGCGAGGTCCTGGATGCGTCCACGGCGTCGCCTCGGCGCTCGCTCCTCCACCGCGAAGCCGCACGCGTGCTGTCGTCGAGGCAGGCTGCGGATCCCCTGCTCGTCGCGCACCACGCAAGGCTGAGCGGCGCGAGGACGCTCGCGTCGTCGGCGCTCACCGCAGCGAGCCGCATCGCTGCCGACCGCTTCGACTATGCGACCGCGCTCGATCTTGCCAATGAAGCCATCGGCGCCGATGACACGCCCGACGCCCGCGTGCAGCGCGCCATCGTCCAGCTGCGGCTCAACCGGTTCGACGCCGCGCAATCGGATGCGATGATCGCGGTCGAGAGCGCCGCCGATTCTCGAGCGCTCGAGGTCGCCGGCTCGGTCGCGTACTACTGCAAGGATTTCCAGCGCGCGGCAACGCTCGGGGAGGCGCTCATCGAGCAGGCGACCGACCCGGCGCAGCGCTTGCAGGGACAGGTGATCCGCGCTCGGGCGTTGCACGCGATCGGCGATGTCGCAGGTGCGGACGACGTGATGGATGATGCGATGGCCGCGTCCCGCAAGAACCGGCTGCGGCCACCGACCTCGGTGTACGCCTTCCTCAAGGTGCACATGGGTGAAGCGGGGCTCGCGATCAGCGCCATCGAGGCGAGCCCGGCGGCGGCGGTCGACGCCGCATCAACGATCTACACGCCGGTGCACGCGTACCTTGCCCACGGGTACGCGCTGGCGACCTGCGGTCGTGCCGCTGAGGCCCTTGGTGTCCTCGAGCGCGCGACGGCAGAGGGCCGGCGACGAGGCCTCACACGGTACGCGGCGCTTGGCGTGAACCTCGGGGCCTGGGTCCTGCGCAACGTCGGAGAGATCGCCCTGGCCCGAGAACGCAACGCAGCGGCACTCGAAGGCGCTCGCGAGTCGGGATCCCGCGAGCTGGAGGTTTATGCGGTCCTCGACCCCTGCGACGACGCGATCGCCGAGCGCGACCTCCCCGCGGCGACCCATGCCATTGAAGCTGGGCGGAGCCTGATGGAGGAGCAGTACGCGTACAGGTGGCGCCACGAATTGCGTCTGGACGTCCTCGAGGGACGGCTCGCGCTGCTGCGCGGCGATCCGGATACGGCGCTCACCATGGGAGAGCGACTTGTGGCGACAGCCACGGACCGCTATGCGCCGCGCTACGCGCAGCTGGGCGAGGTGATTCGCCTGCAGGCACGCGCGGCGCTCGAAGCCGAACCGCCGCCCGACGACGCACTTGCGGAGCTGAGCTCGTCGCTGTCCGCCGTCGCCGGGGTCGAGGCGTGGTGGCTGATGTCGGATCTTGGCTCCTGGATCGAGTCCGAGATGTGCTTCGAGCTTGCGGCTGCGCACCGCGACCGGCTCGCCGCCCAACTCGATTCGCCCGCCCGCGCGGCGTTTCTGAATTACGCGGGAACGCGACTCGAGAGCACGAGGAGGCGCGGCCGCACCGGCTGACCTCGCTCGCGTACCGCGCCCACGGCTCGGTTGATGAACTCGACGCGCCGCGAATCGGGCAGCGACGCAACGAAGGGCGCCATGTGCGCCAGTCCGGTGCGATATGCGGCGATGGACTCCGGCCGGTCGAGCCCGGAGTCCACGATGACGTCGGTGATCTCGATGTCCTCCAGGCCGGCGGACTCGGCGCAACCACTCAGAAGGGCGGGTGTGTTCGACCGTGGCTCGGTGCGGGTCTTGAGCGCGATGTACCAACTCGGCGGGCTGTAGCCATATTCCAGAGCCACCTCATCGATGACGTCCTTCGACGCGCCGGCCGGTGCTGCACCGAAGACGGCGGCGATCACCCGGCCGCGGGGTCGCACCACACGGCGCATCTCCGCCAGCGCGTGCTCCGGGTCGTCGACGTGAGAGATCGCGAACCCGCTCACGGCAGCGTCGAATCCACCATCGCAGACTGGCAGCGCGCCCATGTTGGCAACAATCGGGAGCGCGGCCGCGTCACCGATCACGCCGAGCATGTCACGCGACATGTCGACAGCGACCGGGATTGCGCCCACCGTTCGAAGCGCACGGCAGAGCGCTCCGGTACCGGCGCCGACGTCGAGCACGAGACTACCCGCAAGCTCGTACGCAACGCTCTCGATGGTGAGCGTCGCCAGCCTGTCGTAGAGAGCGGCCGGCCCCCGAGCCCATGCCGCTGCGACGCCCTCGTACGCGTTGCTCGGCTCGATGGCTACGGCAGCCAATGGGCGAGGCGGTGGCTCCACCATTCGAACTCGGCGTCGTCCCCCGCCTTGTCCCAGCACAGTTGCAGGAAGGCTCCCGTCAGTGCGGCGGCAAGTTGCGCGTCCCACCATGACCCGGTGTCGATGCCCGCTGACTCGAGCGCGGCTCGGTACGCGCCGATCGTGTCCTCCTTGGTCTCGGGAAGTCGGGCGCAGTTCACCGCCAGGTACCAGGCGAGGTCGACCAGCGGCGACCCTTCGCCGGTGCGATCCCAGTCGAGCAGGATGGTTCGCGAGCCATCGCGGCCGAGATTCCCGAGCTTCCAATCGCCATGGATGAGCGTCTGCGGTCCGGCAAGGAGGGCGGTGACCAGCGGCCACGGATCCTCCGTCAGCGCGCGAAGCCGCCTCGCCTCGAGTGGATGGCGCTCGTCGATTATTCGCCAGCCCGCGGCCACCGCGAGGGGCACGGGGCCGGCGCGATGGGTCGCGGCTTCGAGCGCAGCCATCGCGGGGGTCAGGAAGACGTAGTGATGGGCAAAGGGGAACAGCCCCGCGTGATCGCGAAATCCCCAGTAGGCAGCGTGAAGTGCCGCCATGTGCTCGATGAATTGGCGGTGCGTATCAAGGGAGATCGGATCGCTCCCGGAGGGGATCAGCGCTGTTGACACATCACGCAACAGGAGCGCAAGACCCTGATGTCCGTCGCCTGTCGCGAGGGGAGCACATCCCACGATCGCGTGGTCGATGCAAGCCGGGAGCGCCGTCAGCACACCGGATGAGAGCAAGGTCAGCTGACGCCGCCCGAGGTCGCCGGTGGCGCGCATGATCCAGTCGTCGTCGACGGAGATGTACTTCACGACCATTGGAGTCCCGTCGATGACGACTCGTTCGAATCGGCTGCCGGACAGGCCGTCGGCCGTGCTCCAGGGTTCGCGTCGCTCACATCCCTGAAGCAGCAGGTCGAGTGACTCCGCGACCGGAATCGGGCTGTGCGCCGGCATGAGAGCGGTCACAGTCGCGCAGCCTCGGCCATCTCCGCCTGCAGTGCAGCACCCCACCTGCCGCCGCACCACGCACGGTCGCTGATGATCAGACCGTCGCGGACCTGGATGTGGTGCGTCTGGTGGGCCATATGGGGCTCGCCGTCCTCCTCCCAGGTGACCACGAACTCCAGGAGCTCGCCGTCGGGGAGTTCGGTCCGGTGGATCTCCTCGAAGCGCGCCGGGTCGGCGAACCAGCGACCGAGCTCGGTCTCGATGTTCGCGGCGCCGTTCACGGTGAACCGCCAGTGGGGGACGGTTGCATCAAGAACGGCGTCATCCGCGAACACGCCCGCTCCGCTCACGGATGCGGTCTCGATCGCCCGGGTGAACCTGCCGATGGGGTCTGTCATGGTGTCGCTCCTGGTGTTATACGACGTGCCCGCATCGTGCATCCGCTTGATTGCAGTCCGATTGCGACCGCCACACGGGACCGCGCGTCGACGCGCACCATGGCGCGGTGAGGTCCGAACCGCCCGTCCCCGGCGTCGGCCCGCCGCCGGCGGGTCTGCCGCTTCCGCGCAACGTCGAGGCGGAGACGATCGCCGTGCCGGCTGACCGCGGACCAGGCAATTGGGTCGGAGCTCCGAGCGCGCTGGTGCGCGACGGCGTGCACTACGTCGCGTATCGGAGGAGGCGTCCCGTCGATGACGGTCGAGGCGGTGACGTGATCGTCGCCCGGGTGTCGGGCGACGGCACGCTCACGGAGCTCTGCCGCATCGACAAGGCATCGATGGATGCGGAATCGCTCGAGCGGCCCGCGCTCGTGGCCGACGTCGAGGGGCGGTGGCGTCTCTACCTGAGCTGCGCCACGAGGGGCACGCGCCACTGGCGGGTCGAGCTGCTGCGGGCAGCCTCGCCCGACACGTTCGTCACCGCCCGACGCCGGGTGGTCATGCCCGGCGACGAGCATGTGGCGGTGAAGGATCCGGTGATCATCCGGGACGAACGCGGATGGCGTGCGTGGATCTGCTGTCATCCACTCGACGACCCGGATGCGACCGACCGGATGTGGACCGACTTCGCCACCAGCGATGACGGAATCGAGTGGACCGTGCACGGACCGGCGCTGCAGCCACAGCCGGGTCGATGGGACCAGCGGGGCACACGGGTCACCGCCGTCATCGAGCGCGGCGGGACCATGGTCGCGTTCTACGACGGTCGCGCCAATGCCGGCGAGAACTGGGAGGAGCGCACCGGCATCGCGGAAGGACGGCCGGGACAACTCCGGGTCGTCGGCGATGCGCCGGTTGCACAGGCATCCGGCGCGTACCCGGCGCTGCGCTACACCTCAGTGGTCGACGACGGCGATCGCACCGCCGTGTACTACGAGGTCGGATGCGACGACGGCAGTCACGAACTGCGCCGGGAGTGGTTCGCGAGGACGTCGTGAGGGGCACTGGAAGACCATGCGACCTGGAGTCAAATGTACGATTCGCGAGCCGTCGTGACTGTCGAACTCGCCCCTGTTGATGCCGTCGACGTGACGCTGGTCATGGATCTGTCGCTCGACCTCCTCATGTCGGGGCAGGACGGTGTTCGGCGATTCGCGCTGGCATACGACTGGTCGGATCACGACTCACTGCTGGCCGAACATGGCTTCTCGGCGCTGATAACCGTGACCGTGAACGGGAATCGTCACGCGGTCCTCTACGACGGTGGACTCTCGCCGTTGGCGCTCCAGAACAACCTCGATGTCATGCAGGTCGACGTGACCAACCTGCGCGCCATCACCATCTCTCATGGACACGTCGATCATCACGGCGGCCTGGAGGGACTCTTCCGGCGGCACGGCCCAATGCGACTGCCGCTGATCATCCACCCCGACGCATGGAAGGACCGGAAGATCGTCATGCCGACCGGCGCGGAGCTGCATCTGCCGCCCCCCAGTCCCAACGACCTGGAGCGCGAGGGAGTCACCGTCATCGAGGAGCGCGGCCCGACGCTGCTCATCGATGACACCGTCCTGGTCTCCGGCCAGGTCGCCCGCGTGACCGCCTACGAGAAGGGGTTTCCGATTCAGATGGCGCGGTCCGGCGCTGATGGGGAATGGGAACCTGATCCCTGGACATGGGACGACCAGAACCTGGTCGTCAATGTTCGTGACCTGGGGCTGGTGATCGTCTCCGGCTGCTCACACGCGGGTGTCGTGAACGTGGTTCGCAATGCGCAGATGCTGACCGGCATCACCCGGGTGGCCGGGCTGATCGGTGGATTCCATCTCACCGGTGGACTGTTCGAACCGCTGATCCCGGAGACGGTCAACGACCTCACCTCCCTTGGGATCGATCGAATCGTGCCGGCGCATTGCACCGGGTGGCGTGCGATGCACGCACTGGCGAATGCCCTGCCGGGCGCGTTCCTCCAACCCTCGGTGGGGAGCGTGTTCGAGTTTCGTGCGCCATCCGACGTGGACAGCAACGGGCGAGAATGAGCGCGTGAGCTTTGATGAGGAGCTGGCAGCTCGCATCCGCGAGATCATCGGCGGTGAGGCCGGGCTGACCGAAAAGCGGATGTTCGGCGGTCTCGCGTTCCTGATCGGCGGCAACATGGCCATCAGCGCCAGCGGACAGGGCGGCGTCCTGGTGCGCGTCGACCCCGCGAAGGGCGTCGAACTTGCCGGCCGGCCGCACGCTCAGGTTGCCGTGATGCGCGGGCGGGAGATGCCGGGGTGGTTGCGCGTCGAAGCCGATGGGGTTCGAAGCAGAGCACAGCTGCAACGCTGGGTGGAGGAGGGAGTCGGGTACGCACGATCGCTTCCGGGGAAGGCGTCAGGCTCTCGATGACCCGGGCAGTCGAGGAGTCGAATCGACGGCTGCTGCGCGCGCGCGACGCCATGGATCTCACCTACGGCAAGCCTCTCGACATTGCGACGCTCGCGCGCATCGCATACGTCTCCGAGGCTCACTTCATCCGGGCGTTTCGCGGTGCATTCGGGGAGACCCCCCACCGTTACCTGCAGCGCCGGCGCGTCGAGCGAGCGCTCTTCCTGCTGCGCTGCACCGACCGCAGCATCACCGACATCTGCTTCGACGTCGGCTTTTCCAGCCTGGGCACCTTCAGCAAGACATTTCACCTCATCGTCGGCGAATCGCCCACGGCGTACCGGAGCCGGGGTGAGGTCATTGCCGTACCAACGTGCTTCGCCATGGCGTGGACGAGACCGAGCAGTTTTGGAGAAGACGGCCACCGGTAAGACCGTTAGCGTTGGCGCACGTCCACCCCGTAAGACAAGGGAACCAACAACATGCTCAGCAGCCTCAGAATCTCGCAGATCTACGTGCTCGATCAGGACCAGGCCGTCGACTTCTACGTCGGCAAGCTCGGCCTGGAAATCAACACGGATCAGGATCTCGGTTTCATGCGATTCCTGACCGTCAGCATCCCGGGAGACCCCGATCGCCAGATCATGCTCGAGAAGCCCGGACCGCCCGCGATGGACCCGGCCACGGCCGAGGAGGTCCGTTCGCTGTTGACCAAGGGCCGGACCGGCGGGCACCTCTTCTTCACGACAGCGGACGCTCACACGACGTATGAGGAGCTCCGCGCCAAGGGGGTCGAGTTCACCCAGGAGCCGACGGAACAGCCATACGGCATCGATTTCGGCTTGCGCGATCCCTTCGGCAACCACATCCGCGTCGCCCAGATGGCACCGGTGCTCAGCGCAGGGTGAGAGTGCGGCTCCCGGAGCGGTCCGTTTAGGCTGAGAGCTCACGCACCAGCAGGACGGACCACTCCGGGGAAGCACATGACAACGGAACCTCTCGACCAACCCATCCGCGACGCGCTCAGCCGCGGCGGTGTCATCGACATCACCACGACCGGTCGCAAGACGGGCAACCCCCATCGCATCGAGATCGTCTTCCACAACGTCGGCGGCCGGCTGTATGTGAGCGGCATGCCGGGGTTCAAGCGAAGCTACATCGCCAATCTCACGGCCAATCCCCACTTCATCTTTCACCTCAAGCGCGGCGTCCATGCCGACCTCGCCGCCACCGCTCGGGTGATCACCGACGAGGCAGAGCGTCGCGAGGTGATGCCCCACATCGCGCGAATCTGGAACCGCGACGACGTCGACAACATGGTGGCGACGAGCCCGCTGTTCGAGGTGACCATCGACGGAGTCGCTGCCTGACCGTGTCGCGGCTCATCTACGCGACGATCGCGTCACTCGACGGCTACGTGGCGGACGCGAAAGGAAATTTCGACTGGGCCGCGCCCGACGAAGAGGTGCACCGTTTCGTCAACGACCTGGAACGCCCCATCGGCACGTACCTCTACGGCCGGCGGATGTACGAGGTGATGGTCTTCTGGGAGAGTGCCGATACGCTCGAGGATCAATCCCCCGTCGCGCGGGAGTTCGCGGAAATCTGGCAGGCGGCCGAGAAGATCGTGTACTCGAAGACGCTTGCGATGGCCTCCAGCGCCAGGACCACGATCGAAGGAGACTTCGACGCCGAGGCGGTGCGGCGCCTGAAGGCCGGCGCACACCACGACATCAGCGTCGGTGGGCCGCACCTCGCCGCTCAGGCGATCGCCGCGGGCCTCGTCGACGAATACCACCTGTTCATCGCACCGGTCATCGTCGGGGGCGGCGTCCGTTCCCTGCCCGGCGGCGTGCTGGTGGGACTCGAGCTACTCGACGAACGCCGATTCGCAAACGGGATGGTCCATCTGCACTATGGCGCCACCTCGTAAGTGACGTCGCGCGTCTCGTCGGGTGGGGAGGGGATGGGCTGCGCCGGGCACGGGGTCGGAACGGCTTTGCCGTCCCGCCCCTCACTCTCGCCGAGGGGGGTTGCCTCTTCTGCGAGATGGCCCGGCGCAGCCCATCCCCTCCCCACCCGAGACCACGAGAAAGTCATAGACCAGTGGCGGCTGACTCGCGTCCAGCGTGTGCGGCGGCGAAGTCCCACACCGGTGTCAGGAGCTGTTTCGGTGTCTCGATCTGTGGCACGTGGCCGGTTGCGGTGAGGAGGATGAAGGTCGCGCCGGGGATGGCGGCCGCCCAGGCGCGACCGTACTCCGGGTCGGCGATGCGATCGCTGTCTCCCCAGACGACCAGCGTCGGCACCGTGATGTTGGCGAGACGCCCGCGCAGGCTCGGGTCGATCATCGACTGGCCGCCATATATGGCGAGGCTCGCGCGATTGCCCGCCATGACCGTGCGCTGCGCCTCGGTCATGGTCGTCGGGTCGATTCGGAAACGGTCCGGATGGTGGTAGCTGAACTCAGCCACCTGGTCCAGTGTCAGTGAGAAGAAGTCGGCGATGGGGTGACCCTCGACCTCGATTCCTACCGCGTCCACGAAGATCAAGCTGCTGATCCGCGGCGACCCCAGCAGGGCCATCTCGGCGGCGATCCATCCGCCGATGGAGTTGCCGATCACGGTGACGCCTTTGAGGTCCAACTGGTCCAGCAGCGCGACGTAGACGCGCGCGAGCGAGGCCATGCTGACAAGGCTGTCAGGCCGCGGCGTGCCTCCAAATCCCGGATGCGTGGGCGCGATCACCCGAGCGCCATGTGTTGTGACCAGCAGGTCAGCAAACGCGGAAACCGACTGGGGACCGGCACCGCCATGCAGGATGAGAATTGGGTGCCCGCTCCCGGCATCCGTGACCGTGACCTCAACCGGACCGACGCCCTCGACGGTCAGGCTGTGCGTGGTCGGCGTGCTCATCGGTTGACAGTGTGATGGGGTGGGGAGGGGATGGGCTGCGCCGGGCACGGGGTCGGAACGGCTTTGCCGTCCCGCCCCTCACTCTCGCCGAGGGGGGTAGCCTCGGCTGCGAGATGGCCCGGCTCCGCCCATCCCCTCCCCAACCCACGCCACGTGTCGCCCCGATAAGCCCTGCCTCAGCCGCTCCCGCCTGACACGGCCGGGGCGACGAAGACCTCGGCCCCATCGAGAAGCGGCGTGTCCATGGGCGCACCACCTCGCACGCTCACGCCGTCGACGAACATAAGGACGTGAGGTCGTAGGTGACCCTGCTCGTCGCGTAACCGGCGCTCCAGCTGGGGCAGCCGGCTGCAGAGGTCATCGAGGGCAGCGCCCAAGGTCCCGCTGCGGATCTCTACCTCGGCCTGGTCATCGGCGTAACGCCGGAGCGCGGCGGGCAGGAGGAGCCGCGAGGTCACGCGACCTCGGCAACCCGTAGGGAGAGGACGTCTGGAATATGGCTGGCGATCAGCGACCAGTTCTCGCCCTGCTCCCGGCTGGCGTATACCTCTCCAAGCCTGGTGCCGAAGTAGACGCCCGCCGGGTCTGCGGAATCGGCGACCATCGCGTCGCGGAGGACGGCGCCATAGTAGGGGTCCTTGGACAGGCCTTCCGACAGCGGCTCCCAGCTGTCGCCCGCGTTTTCGGTTCGGTACACGCGCAGCTTCGCCTCCGGCGGGAACCGCTCGGCGTCTGCCTGGAGCGGAAACGAATAGAGGGTGTCCGGTCGGTGTGGGTGGGAGACAAGGGCGAATCCGAAGTTGCTCGGCAGCCCCGACTCGATGGCCGTCCATGATGTGCCGCGATCCTCACTGCGATAGACGCCGAAGTGGTTCTGGGCGAAGAGCCGCTCGGGGCGATCGGGATGGAACGCCACCTTGTGAACGCACTGTCCGAATTCCGGAAAGCGCTGATCCTCTGGCATGAACGCCGCCTGG
>DASZJB010000013.1:0-31376 GCA_035948615.1 Candidatus Dormiibacterota bacterium | reverse complement strand
CGGGCCTCCGGATGAGAGGGGCCACGATTGGAGCCATGGCCTGAGCGGTGAGAGAACCGGCGCCCGCTGCCCGACGAGCCGAAAACGTAAGGGGTGCAGCCCTACATCTTGTGGCCTGGGCGGAAGGCTAGCACATCATGCGGTGGTATTCAAGGCTGCTAGAACGCGTACGCTCCCAAGAACGACGGTGGCCATCGCGTTGCCGATCCTCAGTACGCCGAGGTTCGCCGGCATGCCTTCGCCGTACCGAACCGACTCCGCCCAAGCTTGCACAGCGCCGATCGACGGCCGTCTAAACGGACGTTTCGAGAGAACGTCGGAACCCCGCCGCCAGCGCGTCGACGAGCTCCTCGCGGCTGACCTCGCGACCGAGCAGCTCGCGAACCCCGACGCCACCGGTAGTCGGCGCGGTATCGCCGCGAAGGTAGCCGGTCGCCCGCGGAGGTTCGAGCAGCACCGAACCGTGTTGCAGCAACGCCCCCGCCCGCCTTGCCTGGGCGCTGCCGACCAGCTTGCGACCACGGTCGTCAAGCAACTCGTGTGCGGCGGGGCGGGCAAAGCAATCAGCGACCGCTGCGCCCTCGCGGGCGTCGCGTCGGAGGTTGGCCGGTAGCGCGCGAGGCGTGACGTGCACGCCGAGTGTCGCGAGGCCGACCGCGACCGCCAGGTGGATGCGAGAGCACGATTCGAGCACCCGGCCCCCGAACGCTGGATCCGTCGATCGGCACACCACCGAGTAGGTGACCTCCTGGTCATGGAGCACGGCCCGGCCACCACTCGGGCGGCGCACCACGTCGACGCCATCACCAGCGCACGCTTCAACATTCACATCGTCGAGCGGCTGCATGCGACCGAGACTCAGGCACGCGGGCAAGAACCCGTAGAGACGCACCGCACCCGGGATCTCGCCGCGAGCGCAGGCCTCGAGCAGCGCCAGGTCGCGACGCATGTTCTCCTCGCCGGGCGCGGGCGCATCGACGATGAGCTCGAGACGATGCGTGGTCGCGATGCCCATGACGTCAGACATTGAAGCGCACGTGGATGACGTCACCGTCGCGCATCACATAGTCGCGGCCCTCGAGCCGCTGCTTGCCACGCTCGCGCAGCACCGCGTAGGAACCCGCGTCCAGCAATTCCTCGGCGCCGGTCACCTCGGCGCGGATGAAACCGCGAGCGATGTCGCTGTGGACGCTCGCGGCCGCGTCGAGCGCGGTCTCGCCCTCGCGCAGGTTCCACGCGCGCACCTCCGTATCGCCCGCGGTGAAGAACGTGATGAGGCGGAGCAGCCGGTATGCGCTGCGCGCCACCCGATAGAGACCCGGCTCCTCGAGGCCGAGGTCGTGCAGGAATGCGGCGCGGTCGGCGGCATCGAGCTCGGCGATGTCGTTCTCGATGCGCGCCGAGACGGCGATCGCATCGCCGCCCGCGAGTCGCGCGCGGGTCACGATCGCCTCAGGCACCGGCTCGCCCGCTTCGGATTCCGCAACGTTGACCACGACCATGAGCGGTTTCCCGGTGAGCAGCCAGAACTCGCGCAACATCGATTGCTCCTCCGGATTGAGCGACATCGTCCGCACAGGATTGCCCCCGTCGAGATGCTCCTGGACGCGGCGCAGGAGCGCGATCATCTCGGGCTCCTTCTCCTTCTGCAGGCGCGAGCTCCTCTCGGTCCGCTCCAGTCGCTTGGTGATCGTCTCGAGATCCGCAAGCTGCAGCTCGAGCTCGAGCACGTCGATGTCGCGCACGGGGTCGACGCCACCCTCGACATGGGTCACGTCGGGATCCTCGAATGCGCGAACCACGAGCGCGGTCGCGTCGGCTTCGCGAATGTGGCCGAGAAAACGGTTGCCGAGCCCCTCACCGCGACTGGCGCCCCTCACCAGTCCGGCGATGTCGGTGAAGGTCACCGTGGCCGGGATCACCTTGGGCGGCCGGAACAGCGCCGCGAGCCTGTCGAGGCGCGAATCCGGGACGGGAACGACGCCCGTGTTGGGTTCGATGGTGGTGAACGGATAGTTGCCCACCGCCGCGCCGGCCTGCGTCATCGCGTTGAAGAGCGTCGACTTCCCCGCATTCGGCAGCCCGACGATGCCGACACTGAGGCTCAAATCCTTTCCAGCTCGAACGCGGCGTGCAGGGCGCGAACCGCGTCGCGGACGCGCGGGCGGTCGATGATGCAGGTCACCGCGATCTCGCTCGTCGCGATCATCTGAATGTTGATGCTCGAGTCGGCGAGTGCCTGGAAGATCTTGGCGTACACGCCGGGTGTCCCCCGCAGCCCGCTGCCGATGACGGTCACCTTGGCAATGCGCGCGGTTGCCGTGTACCCCTGCGCCTGCACCTTCTTCGCCACCGACGCGAGCATCCGCCGGGCCTTGGGCAGGTGGGATTCGGCGATGGTGAAGCTCAGGTCCGTGGTGCCGTCGTGGCTGACGTTCTGAAGCACGATGTCGATGTCGATCCCCGCATCACCGAAGGGCCCGAAGATCGATGCCGCCACGCCCGGCTTGTCGGGGACGCGCAGGATCGTCACCTTGGCGACGTCGGTCTCGTGCGCGATGGCGCGCACCTTCTGGCGGTTCTCCATCCGGCTCTGCCTCGCGATGATTGTCCCCGGTTCATTGTCGAACGTGGAGCGAACCCGAATCTCCATCGAATACGCCTCGCCGATCTCGACAGCTCGCGGGTGCATCACCCGCGCCCCCGCGGAGGCGAGCTCGAGCATCTCGTCGTAGTCGATGGATGCGATCACCCGCGCATTGGGAACGATGCGCGGATCGGCGGTGTGCACCCCGGACACGTCGGTGAAGATCTCGCAATGGTCGGCGCGGATCGCCACCGCGAGCGCAACCGCCGTCGTGTCGGACCCGCCACGCCCGAGGGTGGTGACATCCATGTCCTCGGTCGCACCCTGGAACCCGGCAACCACCACCACGTTGCCGCGCTCGAGCTCGTCGAGGACCCGCTGGGGGACGATGTCGACGATGCGTGCGATCCGGTGCGCCCGGCTGGTCCGGATGCCCGCCTGCGCGCCGGTCAGCGAGATCGCCGGCGTCCCGCCGGCATGCAGGGCCATCGCGAGCAGCGGCGCGGTGATCGTCTCACCACTGCTCAGCAGCATGTCCATCTCGCGCGAGGGCGGGTCGGCGGTGACGCGATGGGCGAGCGCGATGAGCTCATCGGTGGTGTCGCCCATTGCGCTCACCACAACGACGACCTGGCTCCCTGCATCCACCGACTCGCGAATGCGGCGCGCGACCCGGCGCAACTTCATCGGCGTCGCGACGCTCGATCCGCCGTACTTCTGGACAAGGCGGGTCACGGCGATACGTCCACCCTGGTGCCGTAGTTGCGCGGGGCGAGGACCATGGTCGTACCGGCCACGCCGGCGCTCGCCGCGGCGGCCGCCATCGCCGCGACGATGGGCGCCGGGTCCATCGGTGTCAGTGCGATGACCGACGGACCCGCCCCCGCGAGGGCCGCGCCCGACGCGCCGGCATGGTTGGCCGCGTCGACGACCTCCCGCGTTCCGGTCATGAGCGCGAAGCGAGCGTCCTGGTGCCAGCGATCCTGCATGGCGACACGCAGGGACGCGTGGTCGCCGAGCGCAAGCGCTCGGACCATCAGTGCGCAGCGGCTCGCGTTGAAGATCGCGTCCGCGCGGCTGAGGGTTTCGGGCACGACCTGGCGCGACTCCGTGGTCTTGAACGGTACGTCGGGGATGAAGAGCACCGCACGGAGGTCGTCCGAGACCGCCAGCTGGGCCGCAGCGGCACCGGGTGCGCAGATGGCGAGACCCCCGAGCAAAGCCGCGGCCGCGTTGTCGCGATGGCCCTCGAGCTCGGCGACGCGCTCGAGGACGTCGTCCTCGTCCCATGGCGCCTGGTGCAGCGCTGTGGCTACCAGCACGCCGGCGAGCGCCGCGGCCGCACTCGACCCCATACCCCGCCCGATCGGGATTCGATGCACACATGTGAAATGGACACCCTCGACGGGAACGCCGAGCGTTGCGCACGACTGCGCGTAGGCGATCGTCACCAGGTTGCGCCCTGGATCGTTGAGCTCCAGCGGAGCGTCGGGGCCGGCGTCGATGGTCAACGCTCCAGGTCGCTGCTCCGCGCGGATGTCGTTCTGCAACTGCAGCGCAAGCGCGAGGATGTCGAATCCCGGACCGAGGTTGGCGACGCTGGCGGGCACCGCGACACGAACACGCACGCGGGTGTCAGACCCCGATCGTGTGCGCCAGGGCGCTTGCGTCGGCGGGGATCTCGAGGATCGGCGTGAACGCGGCCTCGACGGCGCCGGGGTCCTTCAGGCCGTTACCGGTGAGCACGCACACCGCGTGCGCTCCCGGGGCCACGGCCCCTTCTCCGATGGCCCGTTCGAGCACCGCCAGTGCCGCGGCGGACGCAGGTTCGCAGAAGATTCCCTCGAGATTCGCGAGCCGCCGTTGCGCGTCGAGGATCGTGTCGTCGCTGACCGAAGCGATCAGTCCCTCGGACTGGTCGCGGGCCTCGATCGCCCCCGCCCACGATGCCGGGTTGCCGATGCGGATCGCCGTCGCCACGGTTTGCGGGTCGTCGACGGGGCGCCCCAGGACGAGTGGCGCCGCCCCCGCCGCCTGACCGCCGAACATGCGCGGCAGTCGGCTCGACCGCCCGTCGCGGTGATCCTCACGAAAACCGCGCCAGTAGGCGGTGATGTTGCCCGCGTTGCCCACCGGCAGCGCGAGCACGTCGGGAGCGTCGCCGAGCTCGTCAACGATCTCGAATGCGGCGGTCTTCTGACCCTCGATGCGATTCGGGTTCACGCTGTTGACGAGCGTGACCGGGTGACGTTCGCAGAGCTCGCGCACGATCCGGAGCGCGACATCGAATCCCCCCTTGACACTCACGACGGTGGCGCCGTGGACCCGTGCCTGGACCAGCTTGCCCGACGCGATGTGCCCCTGGGGCACGACCACAACAGTGCGCAGCCCGAAGCGCGCTCCGTAGGCGGCTGCCGACGCGCTGGTGTTCCCCGTCGATGCGCAGATGATCGCCCGGCTGCCCTCATGAAGCGCGGCGGCGACGGCCACGACCATCCCGCGGTCCTTGAAGGAGCCGGTCGGATTCATCCCCTCGAGCTTGAAATGCAGCGAGGCAAGCCCCAGCGACGGGCCGATGGTGAGCGACTCGACGCAGGGCGTGTCCCCCTCGCCGAGGCTGATATGCGGCGCGTCAGGTGGGAGCGCGAGGCGATCGGCCCAGCGGGCAAGGACGCCCCGCATGCGGGTGGTCATGCCGGGCTGTCTACGCCTCGACCCGTTCGAGCGAACCGAGGATCTGGTCGACCGGCGTGAGCGTGTCGAGCGTCTCGAGGGCGCGGTCGTGGACGGCGCGGGGCGCCATGCCGGTGAGCACGATCAGCTCCGATCCGGGCAGGTCGACCGCAGCGTCGACGGCGAGGCCACGGTCCTCCAGTGCCTGGAGCACGAGCGCTCGAGCATCGGCCTCGCCAGCGAGCCGAACACGGACGTAGCCGGCCACCTCCACGTCTTCATCGCTGAGCATGGCAACCCCGGCGCGCGCGGGTGCCGGGCGTCCCTTCGCCTGGCCGCGATCGCGCACCGCCGTGACCAGGTCGCTCACCACAGCGCTCGCGGTCGATGCGCCCCCCGCGCCGAGCCCTCGCAGCATCACCGTGCCCGCGAGATCGCTCGAGATGATGACAGCGTTGTCAGCATCATCGACATCGTGGAGGAGGTGACCCCCGCCGAACGCGGTTGGCCGGACGCGCAGGTGCACGGCGCCACCGGGTGCGCGCTCGGCGTGGGCGAGAAGCCGGACCCGATACCCGAGCTCGGCGAGCGCGCCGACATCTGCACCGGCCACGTCGCGAATCCCCACGCGGTCGACGGTGTCGGGTGTGACGTAGGTCTCGAGCGCGAGCCAGGCGAGGATCACGAGCTTGTGCACGGCGTCCCAGCCGTCGACGTCCAGCGACGGGTCCGCTTCGGCAAACCCTCGGCGCTGGGCATCGGCGAGCGCCTGGGCGAAACTGACCCCCGGCGTGCGCATCTGAGTGAGGATGACGTTGGTCGTACCGTTGACCACGCAGTCGAGCGCGGAGATGCGATCGCCGAGCAGGCTCCCGCGGAGGAGCGCGATGATCGGCAGTCCCGCGCCGACAGCCGCCTCGAAATAGAGACGCGCTCCGTGCTCGGCCGCGAGCGTGCTGAGGCGAGGACCAGACGCCGCCATCACGGCCTTGTTGGCTGTGACCACCGTCTTGCCGGCGCGCAAGGACGATTCGATCAGAGCGGTGGCAGGATCGGTGCCACCGATCGCCTCGATGACGATCGCGACCGCAGGATCCGCGACCACCGCCTCGGGGTCGCCGAGGAGCCTCGCGTTCTTCAGATCGATGCCCCGCGTCCGGGACAGGTCGCGCACGGCGACGCAGCGCAACACCGGCGTGGCCCCGGCTCGCTCGCCGAGCATCTCCCACTCGTCGATGAGCCGCCTCGCCACAGCGGTTCCCACGGTGCCGAGCCCGAGCAGTCCAACGCCCACCGTTTCCATTGCCGGGACAGTCTATTGGGGCCTAGATGATGTGGCGTCTCCAGGCCAGGAGCACCGCAGCCGCACGATCCTTGCAGCCGAGCTTCTCGAGGATGTTGCTCACGTGCGTCTTCACCGTGTTCTCGCTGAGGAAGAGCAGCACCGCGATCTCCGCGTTGTTCTTGCCGTCTGCCATGAGTCGCAGCACATCGCGCTCGCGCCGGGTGATCGACGGCATGTGCTCGGCGGCGGCGCTGACGAGTTGCGGATCGAGCAGGGACTCGCCGTTGGCGACCGCCCGGATGGCGCCGGCGAGCTCCTCGCGGGTCGCGTCCTTGAGCAGATAGCCGAGCGCCCCCGCCTTGAGCGAGGGGAAGATGTAGTCCTCGTTGCGGTACGTGGTGAGCACGATCACGCGAGCCTCGGGGTCGCGGGCGCGAATCTTCCGGAGGGCTTCGATGCCGTCCATCACCGGCATCTGGACGTCCAACAGGATGACGTCGGGGTGAGTCCGGCGCGCCTGCTCAACGGCCTCGGCGCCGTCGGCGGCCCTGCCGACGACCTTGATGTCGGGCTCCAGCTCGAGCATCGTGCACAGACCGTCGCGAACCACCGGATGATCGTCGGCCACGAGCACGCTGATCATGCGCTGACCGCTTGAGCTACAACCTCGGTGAACGGAAGCCTGGTGGTGACCGTCGTCCCGTTCCCGGGAGCGCTCACCACCGTGAGTGTGCCGCCGGCGCTGCGTGCCCGTTCGGCCATGCCGTCGAGGCCGAAACAGTCTTCGCGTGGCGCGCTCGCGGACGGATCAAAGCCGACCCCGTCGTCATGGATCGAGAGCACGAGCTCCTGCGCGTGGGCGCGCAACTCGACGTCGACGTGCTCGGGCTTGCCGTGGCGGGCTGCGTTGGAGAGTGCCTCCTGACCGATGCGGAGGAGAGCGACCTCGGCGGTTGGCGAGAGTGGCGGATGCTCGGGCACCGCGCGAGCCCGAAACCGCGCGGGGATGCCGGTTCGCTCCTCCCAGGCTTCCACCTCATGGCCGATCGCGGCCACCAGGCCCGTTGCGGAGAGCGGAGCCGGGCGCAGGTTCCAGACCGACCGGCGTGCTTCCTGGAGGGCGCTGCGGGCGAGCTCACGAGCCTTCTCCACCGACGACTTCGCGCGCCGCTCCGATCCGCGGTTCAAAAGCGTGTCGGCGGCTTCGAGCTCCAGCACGATGCCGGTCAGCTGCTGCGCAAGGGTGTCGTGGATCTCGCGGGCGAGCCGGGTGCGCTCCTCGAGCACGGCGTGATCGGTGAGCGCCTGCACCGGGAGATACATACGGCGGGACAGCAGTGTCGTCGCGATGAAGGCGAGCCCGACCAGCAGGATCAGCACCGGCAGGACGGTGACGGGGAAAAGGCGGTGGACGCTGTCGTTGACGCCGAGGGTGAGGGCGCTGAGGTTTGGCTCGAGTGCGCTCACCGGCACCGGGTTGAGGATGATCCAGTGGCCGCTGTACACGGGAGCGGTGAAGACGTCCGAGCTGGCCCTGTTGAGGGTCGCTGTCAGCGGTGTCTGCGGCATCGCGCCGGTTCTTTCCATACGCGCGAGGGAGCCCATGAAGCGCGGCTGCTTGGCGGTGAACACCAAACCCGTGGCCGCGCCCGGGAAGTCCGTGGCCGACTGCGGCGACGCGTAGACCACGATGCCCGAGGCACTCACGATCAAGGGGTCGACGGTGCTGGACGCCGAGCCGACCGCCGGCTCGATCAGCTTCGTCACCGAGACATCCACCCCCACCTGCATGGACGAGTTGGCCTGGTACCAGGCGGTCACGCCGATCTGCGCGTCCTCGATTTGCGGATACGGATCGGTCCAGAACGGTCCATCCGCGCCGGGCTGGGTCCATTGACTCGGCTGGTTGGCGGTCCCGACCCCTCCCTCGGAGCTCGCGAGCACCTTCTGACCACCACGCAGCTCCGGGTTGCGCGAATCGTAGCCATTCGCGACGAGGTCCCCGGGACCGTTGACCCCCGGGTAGACGCGGATGGCGCCGGTCTTCTCATCCTCAAACCAGACCGCGTTGATCGACGGATTGTTCTTCAGCACCAGCGACACCTCCTGGACGACCTGGGGTGCGGCGGTCGCGTCTTCGAACTTCGGATCCGGTGCGACATGTGGTGGCGGCGGCGAATATGTGCCCGGCCCCGTCGCCGGGAGCGCAGCGGGCTGCGTGACCGCCAGAGCTTTGACGAGCGCGCTGGCGAGCCCATCCTGCACGTCGGTGTTGATGGCGCTCATGGTCCTGTCGAGCGAAGTGGCACGGCTGTCCAGCGCCGAGTCGGCGATCCCCTGCTGGCGCTGGAGGATTGCGGACTCGGTCGCGTTGGCAGTGCTCTTCGCGACGGTGTCGAGCTCGAACACAGCGAGAACCGCGAAGGTGACTAGCGGGAGCAGCGCAACCCCGACCATGCCCACCAACAGGCGGTTGCGAAATCGCCGCCTCGGGTCTCTTCTGCGCGGTGCCCCACGGCCGATTCTCATGGCGTGACTCCAGGTTCCGCCCTACCCGCGAAAATCCCCATCAGCCCAGCTACCACTCCGGTTCCACTATACGAGCGGGGCACAATGCACGCTCGTGTTTGCAGCGCGCCGCCCACCCATTCCCTCGACCCACCACCGGTGGCGCGTGGCGATGACGCCTGCGACCGTGCTCGCAGTCCTCGTCTCCGGGTGCACGTCCTCACCCCCGGCGAAGTCCCCCAGCGTCGCTCCCGACGGCACTGCAGCCCAGGGTGGGACGGTGACCATCGGCGTGTGGCAGTCACCCTCGACGCTGTTGGACGCCGGGATCGTGGGGAGCCTGCCCTTCGCCGGCGTGATCGCGGCGCCCGTCGAAGAAGGTCTTCTGTGGTACCGGTCGACAGCCGCGACTGCAACCTCGACCTCCGAGGCGGACTACTGGACCCCTGACCTCGCGACCGCGGTCCCGACGGTTGCCGACGGTGGTGTGCAGACGACCGGCTGCGCAGACGCCGCGGCGGCGATGTGCGTGACCTGGCACCTCAGACAGGGCGTGCGCTGGGACGACGGGAGCGACCTAACCTCGCACGATGTGTGCGACACCTTCGAGCTTCACTGGCTCGCGTACGGCGCCCAGGGCAAGCCGAACCCGACACCACTTGCATCCACCACCGGATGGAACCAGGTCACCAGGTGCACCGAGCTCGACCGGTACACCGCGGTCGTCGATTTCAAGTCTCAGTACGGGCCCTATCTCGCCCTGGGCAGCGGCGTCGACGGGATCCTGCCCGCGGCGGTGCTCGATCCGCTCCTCGCATCCGGAGGCGACCTGGCATCGAGCGCGACCAGCCTCGATCTGACCAAGGGATCCGGCAACGCCGCCGCGTTCAAGGGCACCGCATCGTTGAACACCGTGCTCGACGGCACCGGACCATTCGTCATGTCAAGCGACACTCCGGGGTCCCAGGTGGTGCTCGTCCGCAACCCCAACTACTGGGATCAGGCGGGGCTCGCCCACCTCGACAAGATCATCTTCAGGATCGAGCCCGACCTCGCAACCGAGCAGAAGGATGTGCGCTCGGGCGCGGTGCAGGTCGGGCTGAACCTCGGGCTCGCGGCGCTGCCGGCGCTCGATGCAGCGGTGCGCGCCCACACTGCGCCGCTGACCGTGGACCCGGTGGCGGGCTCGGGAGCCGAGGTGCTGATGTTCAACCTCTGCGCGGCGGACGGCGGGTTGTGCGACAACCCCGCTGCCGAGGAGAACGAGGACACGGCGAACGCCGCCATCCGCGCGGCCATCCTTCTCGGCATCGACCGGCAGGCGATCGTCAGGTCGGTCGCGCCCGGCATCACGACGGTTCCCCCCGACTCGTGGATGAACCTCGGAGCGAGCTATCTCAATGGTGCCGCGGTCCCGACCACGGCCGCCGACCCCGCGGCGGCCAACTCGATGCTCGACACCGCCGGCGACCCTCGCAGCGCCAAGTGCGGCAGCGCACCTGACGGGCAGGACTTTCGCGCCGCCAAGGATGGCACCTGCCTGGTCATCAATCTCGGAACCACCAGCGACGACCCGGTGCGCGTCGCGGAGGAGTCGATGATCCGCGCGGATCTGGCCAAGATCGGCATCAACGTGCCGGCTGCGTTCGCGCCGAACCTCCCGGCGGCAGGGTTCTTCGCCTCGTTCGCCGACGGGGGCCCGCTGGCGACGCACGCGTTTGATGCGGTGCTGTACAGCGTTGGGCTCGGTCTCCCCGGTGAACCCGATACGCTGTCCTCCATCTGGCACGGTGACTGTGGCGGAGCGTGTCTGAACGCCGCCGCCGTTCCTTCCAGCGCGGATCTCGGGGTCGGCATGAACTTCAGCGGGCTCAACGACGCCCAGCTCGACGCCGACCTCGATCTGGCTCGCAACAACGCCGATCTCACCGCACGTGCGCACGACTACGCGCTCGCCGACCAGCGGCTCGCCACATTGCTGCCGTCGATTCCGCTGTATCAGCAGGTCATCGTCAACACCTACTCGTCGAGCATGTACGGCGTCGTCCAGAACGATCTCGTTCCCGATTTCGACACGGCCGCGTGGTACTGCTCAGGCGGAAACTGCGCCGGTTAGCTCCGCACGTTCGCCGGCACGACGGCCCGTATACTCGGCCCTCGTGCGTCATCTCAGTGAACGAGCGCTCGACGCGGCCTCCGTCGCGGGTGCCGCGTATGCCGATTGCAGGGTCATCAATCGAACCGTTCAGCGGCTGACGGTCAAGAACGGCGTCGTCGCTTCCGTGGAGCTCTTCGAGGATGAAGGCATCGGCATCCGCGTGATCGCGGGTGGGGCCTGGGGGTTCGCGAGCATCGATGATCTCAGTGCGGGGAGCGCCGAGGAGACCGCTCGCCAGGCGGTCCGGATCGCGAAGGCCTCGTCGCGGGTCAACCGCACGCCGGTACGGCTCGGCCCTGCACCCGCACTCGTCGGCGAGTACCGGACGCCGGTGCTTCGCGATCCCTTTGAGATCTCCCTCGACGCCAAGGTCGATCTCCTGCTGCGAACCGACGAGGCCATGTCACACCTTCCCCAGATCCGGGTGAGGGAATGCTCGCTGGAGTTCGTTCGCGAGGTGCGACATTTCGCGAGCAGTGAGGGCGCGGTGCTCGGCCAGACCATCATCGAGTCCGGTGGCGGCCTCGACGCGACCGCGACCAGCGACGACGAGGTGCAGACGCGCAGCTTCCCGAACAGCTTCGGGCGGCACCAGGTCTGCGCAGGATGGGAGGCCGTACTGGCGTTCGACCTGCCGGGGAACGGCGGCCGGGTGGCCGAGGAGGCGGTGGCGCTGCTGAGCGCACCCGAGTGCCCGGCTGGGACCATGACCGTGATCCTCGATGCCACCCAGGCGGCACTCCAGGTCCACGAGTCCTGCGGCCATCCCACCGAGCTCGACCGCGTGCTCGGGCACGAGGCCGCCTACGCGGGAACCTCCTTTCTCACTCCTGACCTGCTCAGGACCTTCCGCTACGGGAGCGAGCAAGTGACCCTGACCGCAGATTCAACCCGGGCGCCTGGGCTCGGCACCTTTGGCTGGGACGACGAGGGTGTGCCCGCGCAGCGGTCGGTGCTCGTCGACCAGGGCATCTTCACCGGGTATCTGTCGTCGCGCGAGACCGCCGAAGCGATCGGCCAGGTCAGCAACGGCGCCATGCGCGCTGACGGCTGGTCGCGACTGCCGATCATCCGCATGACCAATGTCAACCTCGAGGCGGGAACGTCGAGCCTCGAGGAGATGATCGCCACCACCGAACATGGGGTCTACCTGGAGACCAACCGCTCGTGGAGCATCGACGACCGGCGCCTCAACTTTCAGTTCGGGACGCAGAACGGGTGGGAGATCGTCGGCGGAAAGCGGACCCGCCTGGTCCGCAACCCGATCTACAGCGGCCAGACGCCCGAGTTCTGGGGGTCGTGCGACGCTGTCGCGGGACCGGCCGAATGGCAGATGTTCGGTGTGGTCAACTGTGGCAAGGGCCAGCCGTCGCAGTTGATGCACGTCGGGCACGGCGCGGCTCCCTGCCGCTTCCGGAATGTCCGCGTGGAGCCCGCCCGATGAATGACGGCGACGAGCTGCTCGACGTCGGGGATCGAGCGCTTGCGTCCCTGGAGCAGGGTGAGGCCGAGGTGATCATCGCCGCCTCGCGGAGCGAGCTGACCCGCTTCGCCGGCAACGAGATTCATCAGAGCGTCGCCGAGCAATTCCGCCACGTCAGGGTCCGGCTCATCAACGATGGACGCATCGGTGTCGGAGAGGTGCGAGGACACGGCGACCGTGCCGTGCGGCTCGCGTTCGCCGCCGCTGAGGAGAGCCGCCGCGTGACCACCTCTCCCGACGTCTCACCGCTTCCCCACCCGACCCACGATGCCGGCGATCACCCCGCGGCCTTCGCTGAGGCGACCGCGGCGGCCACGCCGCAGGAGCGTGCGGAACTTGTCTCGGTCATCACCGGCGCCGCCGAGGCTCACCGACTCAACTCCTACGGAGCGCTGAGCACGACCACGACCACAACCGCGATCGTCACCAGCTCCGGGCTTCGCAGGTCGGCGACCTCCACCCAGGCAAGCCTGGTGACGGTGGCCCGCGGCGATGACGGCGGGGGCTACGCGTCACGTCACTCCGCCGACATCGGCGCACTCGACGTCGACGGCATCGCGGCCGAGGTCGTTGACACCTGCGAGCGCAACCAGGGAGCGACCGCGATCGCGCCCACCGACTACGAGGTCATCCTGTCGCCGTACGCCGTGACCGACCTGCTCGAACACCTGTCCTGGGTGGGATTCAGCGCGCTCGCGGTGCAGGAGCACCGCAGTTTCATGCGCATCGGCGAGCGACTGATGAGTGACTCGATCACCATCCGCGACGACGCGCAGACACCCGAGATCTTTCCCTTTCCGTTCGACGACGAAGGCGTGTCAACCCGACCGGTGACCATGATCGACCACGGAGTGTGCGCGGCTGTCGTCTACGACACCCCGACGGCGTTGCAGGACGGCGTCGAGTCGACCGGTCATTCGCTGCCGCAGCCGAACACCTGGGGGCCGCTCCCCCGTCACGTCGCCATGGACGCGGGCGACACACCCTGGCAGGAGATGGTCGCCTCGGTGTCGCGTGGGCTGTACATCACCAGGCTCTGGTACGTGCGGGACGTCCATCCGCTGCGCACCGTGATCACCGGGATGACCCGCGAGGGAACCTTCCTCATCGAGAACGGCAGCCTCACCCGCCCGGTCAAGGACCTGCGCTTCACGCAGAGCATCGTCGACGCGCTCGCCAACGTGCTGCACGTGAGCCGCGAGCGGCGACTCGAGCTCGGCGAAGGGGAATCCGGGGTACTGTCACCCTGGCTGCACATCGGACGTTTCAGCTTCACGTCCTAGCCACACCGGGAAAGCCCTGCCATGACACGTTCGCCGTTGATCGGCATCACCTTGCGGGTTCTGCACGAAAAGGGACTCCCTGCGGATCTCGCGCGCAACCGTGCGTATTTCGACGCGCTCGAGGGCGCCGGAGGGACTCCACTCGGGATCAGCTCGTCGCTCGCCGAACCGAGGCTGCGCGAGCTCTTCGATCTCTGCGACGCGCTCTGTCTCCCGGGCGGTCCGGATGTCGAGCCGACGCTGTACGGGGAAGCGACGCGTGCCGACTGCGCGGTCGAGGTCGACGACGACCTCGATCGTGCGGAGATGCTGCTGGCGGGCTGGGCGATCGAGGCCGACAAGCCGGTGCTCGCCATCTGCCGCGGCGCGCAGGTCCTCAACGTCGCGCTCGGGGGGACCCTGTGGCAGGACGTCGGCACCCAGGGCGCGACCGAGCACAACCACTCGCAGGACGGGTCGCGCCAGGAGCTGACGCACAACATCGACGTGGTTCCCAACTCACGGCTGCACACCATCGCCGCCGCGCATCAGGTCGACGTCAACAGCATGCATCACCAGGCGTTACGCGATCTGGGCCGCGACCTGGTGGTCACCGCGCGTGCCCACGACGGGCTGGTCGAGGCCGTGGAGCACCCGGGGCGGCGCTTCGTGGTCGGAGTCCAGTGCCACCCTGAGGAGCTGTACCTCGACCGCGACTGGGCGCGCCGTCTGTTCATCGATTTCGTCGCCGCTGCGCGTGCGTGAAGGCTGAGCCGGCGGCGGATCGGTCGCACGGCCGCCTCTGGGTCGGCGCCATCGCCGTCCTCGCGGCCCTCGTCGTCGTCCGCAACCTCGTCGACCTCTCGGGCTCCCCGCCCGGCAACTATGTGGATGAGGCGTCGATCGGCTACAACGCCTGGACGATTGCCCACTTCGGCGTCGATGAGCATGGGGTCCGCTTTCCGCTCTTCTTCGAGGCGTTCGGCGAGTACAAGAACCCCATCTACGTCTATGGAGTCGCCGCGCTGGTCCGATTCCTTCCGCTGACGGTTGCGGTGGAGCGCTTTCCGGCGGCCCTCTTTGGCTGCGTGGTGGTGGGGTGCCTCACCGCGGCGGCGTGGCGCCTCACCGGTTCGCGGATGATCACGCTGGGCACCCTCGCTCTGACTGCTCTCACCCCCTGGCTGGTGATCGAGAGCCGCGTCGGCTTCGAGACGATCTCGATGGTTGCTCTGCTCTCCGGGGCGCTCTGGTTCCTCGCCGGCCGGCCCCCGACTGCTCGTCAGTTCGGAATCGCAGGGGTGTTGCTCGCCGCCGCCATCTACGCGTACACCACGGCGAGGCTCGAGATCCTTCTGATCGCCATCGCACTCGCGATCGCCTGGGGGCCGGCGAGGGTACGCGGCTGGTGGCGAGCACTCGTCCCTGTCGCCGCCGGCTATCTGCTCCTCGTCGTCTACGCGCTGCTCAACCCCGGTGCGCTCACCGGCCGCTTCGCATCGATCAGCATCTGGGCCGACGGTGCGCCGCTTGGTGACGTCATCGACCGCTTTCTCACCAACTACTTCTCGTACTTCAGCCCCGGCTTCCTCTTCCTCCAGGGTGACGCAAACCCTCGTCAGAACACCGAGATCGGCGGAATGCTGCTGTGGGTGATGTTGCCACTGCTCATCGCGGGGGTGGTCGTGTGCTGGCAGCGGCGCCGGGAGCCGTTGGTGCGATTCCTCGTCGCGGGCATCCTGCTGGCCCCGATCGCCGCGGCGCTCACCAACAACGGGACGCCCCACGCACTGCGGTCGTCGGGGATGCTGCCGTTCCTCGTCGTTCTCGCCGTGCTCGGGGCGGACGGGCTTCGCACCGGATTGGCCGGACGGGTCGGGGCGGGCCGGCTCGTCGCTGGGCTGCTCGGCGCGGGCCTGCTGGTGCAGGCGGCCTTCTTCACCGTCGACCTCTACGCGGCCTACCCGAACCGCGCGGCCCCGTTCTTCGACACCGGCGAGACCGCGGCGATCTCCACGGCGCGCGCGGTCGCCGGTTCCCACCGGATCTTCCTTTCCGACACCCTCGACCAGCCATACATCGAAGCCTTCTTCGCCTACCTTCCGCCCCCTCCGGCGCATCCGGAGACCGACGACGCCACCCCGGGGCTGACGGCGTTGGGGATGGAGGTGGTCGCCCCCGACTTCGCCTACGGGAGTCACCCAAACGCGGGCGATGTGCTCGTGCTGAGCCCGTTCGACCCGGCTCCTCCAAGTGGCTGGGCGCTCGTCGCCGCCGAGCGCGGATCCGCGAATCTGCTCGACAGTTCGGCGCCGAGACCTGTTCTCGAGAGCGTCTACCGCTTCGGCGGCTGACGCTACTCCCGCTGCTAAGGTTGGCGGCCCGACCAAGCAACAGGTGGAACCATGACTGACGTCGTGATCGTCGAGGCGGTGCGCACCCCGATGGGGCGAGGCAACCAGCGCAACGGTGATCTACGCGACGTGCACCCGGTCATCCTCGCCGCGCATGTGCTTCGCGAGGTGACCGGCCGTGCGGGGATCGACCCCGCGATGGTCGACGATGTGATCTTCGGATGCGTCATGCAGACCGGGGAGCAAGCGGTGAACATCGGTCGTCAGGCGGTGCTCGCGGCGGGGTTTCCCGTGGAGGTCCCGGCGACCACGGTCGACCGTCAATGTGGCTCGTCGCAGCAGGCGATCCACTTCGCGGCGAACCTGATCCAGTCGGGCGTGTGCGACATCACGATCGCCGCAGGGGTCGAGAGCATGAGCCGGGTGCCGATGGGCGCAACCGTGATCCAGGGCCCGGGCACGCCGTTCCCGCCCGAGCTGCTCGAGGCGTACAACCTCGTGCCTCAGGGTCTCGCCGCGGAGATGATCGCGGAGATGTGGCACATCACTCGCGAGCAGGCCGATGAGTTCGCGGCGCAGTCGCAACGCCGGGCCGGTGACGCTCAGGCACATGGCAGGTTCGATCGTGAAATCGCACCTGTCGTGGTTGGCGCCAATGGCGACGGTCGCGTGATCAGCCAGGACCAGGGCATCCGTCCGGACACCAGCGCCGAATCGCTCGCATCCCTGCAGCCGGCGTTCAAGCCGGACGGGATCCTGCACGCGGGCAACAGCTCCCAGATCACCGACGGCGCCGCCGCCGTGCTTCTCATGTCCGTGGAACGGGCCGCCGCGCTCGGGATCACGGCACGCGCCCGCATCGCCGCGCAGGTAGTGGTCGGCGTCGACCCGGTGACGATGTTGACCGGACCGATCCCGGCCACGACCCGCCTCCTCGAGCGATCCGGTCTCGGCATCGACGACATCGATCTCTTCGAGGTCAACGAGGCCTTCGCACCGGTGGTGCTGGCGTGGGAGCACGAGCACCATCCGGACATGAACCGGGTGAATGTCAACGGTGGTGCGATCGCGCTCGGCCACCCGCTCGGCGCCAGCGGGGCTCGGCTCATGACCACGCTGCTCCACGAGCTCGAGCGGCGCGACGGCCGCTACGGGCTGCAGGCGATGTGCTGCGGCGGCGGCCTTGGCACCGGGACCCTGATCGACCGGTCGATCTGATCTTCGCTGCCGGAATGGCGTCGCTGTGGCGGGGGTGCGCTGGGTGGTGACGGGTTGGTCACACCCGATCCGGATCGCTGAAATGCCCGTGCTATATTCGGCCGGATCCCCCCATGAGCCCAGCGACGAGTACCGCCATGAAGAAAGTCCTGATCATCGAGGACTACTACGCGCTCGCCGACATCGAATCTCTGCTCTGCACGATGGAGGGCTATGAGGTGAAGGTGGCGAAGAGCGGCGACGAAGGCCTCGCAGCGTTTGTGGACTTCCAGCCTGATCTGGTCCTGCTCGATCTCATGCTGCCCGGCGACCTCTCCGGAACCCAGGTGCTTGAGCGGATCCGCTCAGATCACGGCAGCGATCCCAAGGTACTGGTGGTGAGCGCGCTGGTGAATGCCTCGACCGCCCCGAAGCTCGAGGCGTACGGCAACGTTCAGACGCTCGCCAAGCCCTTCAAGATCAAGGAACTCGCCTCCCGCATCCAGTCGATGCTTGCCCCGTAAGGAGTTCTACACTCGGGGGGTCGATGCGAGCAGAACCACCGCCACCGCGCGGCCGGCCCGAGCCGCAGCGCCATTCGCCGCCTTCTCGACCACGTGGCCGCCGCTGCCCGTACCTCGAGCAGATCATCAAGGAAAGCGCGGGACCGTTTGGCCTGCTTACCCGCTACAAGGCCGACTGTCACGTTGACCGGCGGACTCACAGGTTCACCGGCCGCCACCCGGTGCCTCCATGTATTTCTGAGCCCGAATCCTGCGCGTTCTACCAGAGCGAGCACGGAGAGGAGGACGACCGCATCCGCCGCTACGAGTAGGCCGGCGCCGGCTCCGAGCGGGCGGCACCGGGTTCAGTCCGAAAGAGATCCCACCGCGATCGGCACGCGTGGTGTTGAAACGCTCGCAGGACCGGAGTGACGACCTCGTGGCAGGGCAATGTCGTCGTCAGCTGCGAAACGACGGTTGCCGTCGATTGCGATCGCGGCCATGAGCAACACCGCCGCGACCGCGTAATAGTTCAAGAACGCAATGTGTCCCAATATCAGGTAGGCGATGGTGAGCGCGGCACCTGCGAGAAGAAGGTCGACCGAATCGCGGGGACGGTGGCGCAGTATCAACACCCCCACCAGCAGCGTCGCGACGCTGATCACAACGCTGGGCAGATACGGAAGACCGTAGCTGTGGATCAGGGCTCCGACGGTGATCGCATCGGCGCGGTTCACCAGAAAGACCGGGCCGAGCCAGAGTTCAACTGTCGCATGCAGGAAGTTGCCGATCCCGTCCCACAGCGCAAACGGGATCACGATCGCAGCCGCGACCGCTAACCCCCACAAGATATCCCGGCGCGCCGCGCGCGACCACACCAGCATCACGAGCAGCGCGGCGAGGATGGTCGGCTTGGTGGTGAGCGAGATACCCAGCGCAAGGCGGGCCCATCGAGGGTGCCGTTGTCGCCCCAGAAACCAGAGGAGCAGGCAGGCAACTCCGGTGGCGTCGTTGAAGGCGTGTTCAGCCAGGTCGATACCGAAGGGCGACAGCAGCACGACCGCAATCGAACCCACCGCAACGGCGACAGGTTGGCGGCGCGCCACCAGGGCGATCACGACCGTGATCGCGACCCAGATGGCTGCCTGGGAAAGTCTCACATCACCGAGCAGCCGCCCGGGCAAGCCCAGCAGCAGAATGCCGGGTCCATAACCAAAGTGCTCGGGAGTCAGGACCGCGCCGTGGTCACTGACAGGAATCAGGGTCTGCACCGTCGGGCCGTACGGATTGGCGCCGTGCGCCAGCGCACCGGTCGCCACCTGCATCTCGCGAAAGACATCGAACGCAAGCTGTCCCCACTGCAGCCGCATTGCCTCCGCGACGACCACGAAGATGGCCGCCAGCACGACCAGGACGACGCCAAGCCGGAAGTCTCGTGCCAGCACTCCGGCGGTGACGATGACAAGCACGACCACGGTCAGCACGGGTGCTAATGGATGGTCGATGAGCGACAGCGCGGAGACGGCGACAGCTCCCACCATGACCTGCGGACTGGGCGCACCAGGGGCGGCGCGCAGGGCGAGCCCAATGCAGATGGCCGCTGCGGCGGTCAGGACGACGCCGGCGGGTAGCGCTCCGGCCCAAAAGGTCGCGAGCGAGTTCCCGCCGGTCAGCAGAGCAAGCGCTACAACCGAGAAGTCGCCTCGAGTTCTCATGGATGTGGCGCGTGGTATCACGCCCGGATCGCGCTGGCCGCCCGAGGATCGAACCGGCACACGCCCGTGACGCCGCCTCGATCGACGCTTAGGCGCTCACCGTTGTGAGCAGCGGCTCCGGCGCACCCGGAGTGTCCTCTTCGACCGGCGAGCCGCCGTACACCGCGAAGTAACGCGCCTCGGGGTGGTGCATGACGATCGCGCCGGTCGACTGCTCCGGTACGAATTGGTAGCCCTCGGTGAGCGTGACCCCGATCTCCCCAGCGGGCACGATGCGCATCAGGATCTCGTGGTCCTCGAGGTCCGGGCAGGACGGGTAGCCCCACGAGTAGCGGCGTCCCTGATCCTCGCCGAGGCGCAGCTCGCGGCGGATGCGGTGGTGAACGAACTCCGCCGTCGCCTCCGCCATCTGGGTGGCGAAGCCATGGATGCGGAGCATGTCGTCGTAGGAGCCGTCGACCTGCAGGCGGTTGGAGAGCGTCGAGGCGCCCGGACCGGTGGTCACGAGCTGGAGCGCGATCACATCCCGCTCACCGTCGGCGGCATCTTCGACGGGCCGGACGTAGTCGGCGAGGCAGAGGCGGTGCTGCTCGGACTGGCGCGGGAAGGTGAAGCGTCCCAGCTCGGCGTCGATGTCGCCGGGGTCGTAGACGATCACGGTGTCGCCGTCGGCGAGCGCCGGCCAGTAGCCGTACACGGCCTCGAGCTTCAGCCAGCCGTCGCGCACCGCATCGTCCATGGAGCGTTGCAGGCGCGGCTCGAGCTCGCTGTGGAGCAACTCCTCCCATTTGGCCGGGTCGCGAACACCCCGAAACTGCCAGCTCATCTTGTAGAGCGAGTTGCGGTCGATGAAGGGGTAGACGTCCCAGATGGGAATGTCACGCAGCACCCGCGCGCCCCAGAACGGCACGGTGGGGATCGGGGCGTTGCGCCGGACCGTGCTCCGTGCAGGAAGCGCCGCGGCGCCGGCTGCGGCGGCCGAGCGGCGCTCGAGCTTCTCGTGCTCGCGCACGCGATGGGCGCGCGCCTCCTCGAGGACGCGCGTCAGCAGCGCGTCGTGCCGATCCGGGTCGAGGAGCTGATCCACGGTCTCCAGTCCCTCGAACGCGTCCTTGCAATAGAAGACTCCGGGCTCGTAGGCGCGCTCCTGATCGAGGTACAGGATTCGCCTGCCGAAGCCGCGGTTGATCGCCGCACCGCCGATGATAAGCGGGTAGCTCAGGCCGCGCTCGTCGAGCTCCTTGACGCAGGCGGGCATCTGCTTGCTCGTGCTCACCAGCAGCGCCGACAGGCCGATGGCATCGGCATCGACCTCGAGGGCCTTGTCGATGATGGTGTTGAGCGGCACCTGTTTGCCCAGGTCGAACACCGTGTACCCGTTGTTGCTGAGGATGGTGTTGACGAGGTTCTTGCCGATGTCGTGCACGTCGCCGTAGACGGTGGCGAGCACCACCTTACCCTTGGTGTATCCCTCGCGCTTCTCGAGGTACTGCTCGAGGTGCGCGACCGCACGCTTCATCACCTCGGCGCTCTGCAGCACAAACGGCAGGATGAGCTCGCCGGATCCGAACCGATCTCCGACATCCTTCATGGCGGGCAGGAGCACGGTGTTGAGCACGGTGACCGCATCCAGCTCACGCAGAGCGAGGTCGATCTGCTCCTCAATGCCGTCTTTGCGCCGGTGGAGGATCTGTGCGTGGATGCGTTCGACGGTGGACATCCCCTCGTATGGATCGGCGGTTTCGGGGAGGGCCGCGCCGCCGGTGGACGCGCCGTCGTCGAAATGCGCGATGAACCGGGTGAGCGCGTCCGGTGCGCTGTTGAACACCAGCTCTTCGGCGAGCCGGCGAGCCTGCGGGTCGATCTCTCCGTAGGGCACGACGTGCGTCGGATTGATGATCGCCGCGTCCAGCCCGGCTTCGACGCAGTGGTGCAGGAACACGCTGTTGAGCACCGGACGCGTATGCGGAGCAAGGCCGAATGAGACGTTGGACACGCCGAGCACGGTGAGCACGCCGGGCAGCTCGCGTTTGATGGCGCGGATACCGTCGATGGTTTCGTGCGCCGAATCGATCCACTCCGCCTCCCCGGTGGCGAGCGTGAAGGTGAGCGCATCGAAGATCAGCTGGTCGGGAGCCAGACCGAACTCATCGCGGGCGAGATCGTGGATACGGCGGGCGATCTCGAGCTTGCGCTCGGCACTGCGAGCCATACCCTGCTCGTCGATGGTCAGCGCGATGACGCAGGCGCCGTGGTCGCGTACCGATGGGAGCACGGCATCGCAGCGCACGCGTCCGTTCTCGAGGTTGACGCTGTTGACGATGCCCCGACCCGGGTACACCTCGAGCGCGGCTTTGATGACGTCGGCGTCGGTGCTGTCGATGACCAGCGGCGCGTCGATGCTCATCTGCAGCGTCTTGACAACCGTCTGCATCTGCTCGGCCTCGTCGCTTCGCTCGGTGACCGCGACGCACAGGTCGAGCGCGTGGGCGCCCCCTTCGACCTGCGTTCTCGCGATGCCGAGGATGCCGTCGTAGTCGTCGGCCAGGAGGAGACGCTTGATCGCACGTGATCCCTGGGCGTTGACGCGCTCGCCGATGAGCAACGGAGCCGGCTGTTGACGCAGCTCGATGGCATGCATGCTACTCGCCAGGCGCGGCTCGATGTCCGGCGTCACCTGTCCACGCGCCGCCGCGCCGACGCGCGTCACCAGCTCACGGATGTGCTCGTTGGTCGATCCGCAGCACCCGCCGACGATGCTGACTCCATACTCGCTGACGAAGCTTGCAAGCTCGGTCGCCATCGGCACCGGTTCGAGCGGATAGTGCGCCCGCCCCTCGACATTGATCGGAAGACCGGCGTTGGGGATGCACGCGACCGGCAGCGTGGTGTGCGAGGTGATGTACCGAATCGGTTCGCGCATGTGCTCGGGCCCTGTCGAGCAGTTGAAACCGATCACGTCGACATGCAGCGACTCGAGGATGGCGAGCACCGCCGCCGCGTCCGTTCCGAGCAGCATCCGCCCGGTGACGTCAAGGGAGACTGTGGTCATGAGGGCGACCGGGCGACCGGCGGCCGATGCCGCCGCGCGTGCGCCGAAGACGGCGGCCTTGGTCTCGAGGATGTCCTGCTGCGTCTCGATGATCAGCACGTCCACGCCACCCGCGATGAGCGATTCGGCCTGCTCGCGATACACGGGCACGAGGTCGGCGAACCCGAGCCGGCTCATCGCCGGGTCGCTGGATGCGGGCAGGAACCCGGTCGGACCCATGCTGCCCGCCACAAAGCGGGGACGTCCGTCGGCCGCATACTCGTCGGCGATCCGCCTGGCGAGCCGTGCGGCGGAGACGTTGAGGTCGGTGGTCACGCCCCCCTGGCCCCACTCCTCGAGGCGGGGGCGCGTTGCCTGGAAGGTGCAGGTTTCGATGACGTCGCACCCTGCATCGAGGAAACCCCGGTGCACGCGCTCGACGATCTGGGGTGCGTGGATGGCGAGGCCGTCCATCCATCCCTCGAGCGCGGCACCACCGAAATCGTCGACGCCGGGGTTCTCAGCCTGCAGGCTGGTACCCATCGCACCGTCGAAAACGAGCACATGCTCGCGGAGCGCGTCGAGGAACAGAGATCGATCTCGAGCCGCCATCGAGATCACGTTACCAGGGAACGGCTCCGTGATACGCTCGCCAACTGCCCGATCAGCTTCAAGGAGACCCTGTTTGGCACGACGTCCACCCCGTCCTGGCAGCACCCGCCGCCGCGGCCCCGTCCGCAGGCGGGACGTCACCGACGGCACCGCGCAGGTCGACGTCAAGGAGGAGACCATCGAGATGGACGCGACGGTTGTCGAGCCGCTGCCCAACGCGATGTTCAAGGTGCGCTTGCAGACGGGTCAGGACGTGCTCGCGTACACCTCCGGAAAGATGCGCAAGTTCTACATTCGTATCCTGATCGGCGACCGCGTCCGCGTCGAGCTCAGCCCGTACGACCTATCGCGCGGGCGCATCACCTTCCGCTACAAGTAACCGGCGGAGACGGCTGCAACGGCGATCTACATCATCGCCGCGCTTGCGGTGGTGCTCTTTCTGATCGGCGCCTACCGGATGATGGGAGCCGGCGCGAGCGTCGAAGACGACCCGCGGTCTGTGCTCGTGGCCGTGCTCGGTACGGCGACCGAGGCGGCGACCGAGCTCGACGGGACCGCCGGCGACGGCGCTCCGCACGCGATCAGACGGCGCCTCGACGGTTGTGCGCAGGCGTTGGAGCGCATCTCCGGAATGCCCGTCGACGCGAACCTGGACGAGGCGCGGGTGGCGCTCGAGCATGCCGTCGATGAGCTGGGATGGTCGGCGCGGCTGGCCGAAGCGCCCGCCTACACCAGCGATGATGCGCTGCGTGATGCCGGAACCACGCTGCGCAGTCGCGGATCGACGAACCTCGAGCGTGCCCGGTCGCAGCTCGACGGCTAGCTAGTCGGCGGTCCTGAAGTACTCGAGGGTCGACCGCGCGCCGTCGTCGAAGCCGATGGCCGCGCTCCAGCCGAGGCGCCGTCGAGTCCCGGTGGTGTCGAGGCACGAACGTCGCTGCTCACCCGGTTTGGCCGGTCCGTGCTCGGCGGTCGCGGTGACCCCGGCTGCTGCGGCGAGCATGCGGTAGACGTTGTTGACGTCGGTCTCCACACCGGTACCGATGTTGTAGACGCCGGCCGGGCCGTCGATCGAAGCGAGGTTGGCGCGCACAACGTCCTGGACGTGAACGTAGTCGCGACTCTGGGTGCCGTCGCCATTGATCACAACCTGTGCTCCGTGCACGAGCCGGGTGGCGAAGATGGCGACAACACCGGCCTCACCGTGAGGATCCTGGCGAGGTCCGTATACGTTGGCGTAGCGGAGCGCGACGAATTCGAGGCCCGCCTGCCGGCTGAACGTGTCTCCGTACGCTTCCGCGCAGAGCTTCGCGGTCCCGTAGGGAGAGGCGGGCAGGCACGGGTGCTCCTCAGGAGTTGGGATCACGTCGGTGTCTCCGTAGATCGCCCCGCCGCTCGACGCGAACACCACGCGGCGCGTCCCGGCGTCCACGGCGGCGCGAAGGACATTGACTGTCCCGACCACATTGACGTCGGCGTCGTGCAGCGGGTCGCGGACCGATTCGCGGACATCGATCTGCGCAGCCGCATGAAACACCACATCGGGGCGCGCCTCGGCAAATGCGCCGGCCACCTCAGCGGAGGTGATGTCAAGTTCCACGAAGCTGGCCCCGGCGTTGACCTGCGCGCGCAGACCTCGGGAGAGGTCGTCGATCACCGTCACCGTGTGTCCGGCGTCGATGAGGGCGTCGGTGATGTGGGAGCCGATGAACCCGGCTCCGCCGGTGACGAGTGCTCTCATTCCTGGGTGACGGCGCGCTGAGCCTTGGGAACGTGCACGTGGGTGAGGATAAAGATCACGAACCCGACCACGATCAGGCTGCCGTAGCTGATGCTCCGGTCGAGCAGCGTGATCGACACTCCCGCCGAGTTGGTGACGCCGCCGACCGTGATGAGCACGCCGATCATGCCGGCTTCGACGAGTCCGAGGCCCCCGGGAAGGAAGGGGACGGTGGTGAGCAGTGCGGCCACCAGGGCGATGAGCAGGAACTGCGACGGTCCGAGGTGCACGCCGGCCAGGTGCAGCGAGAACACCACGAAGCCCAGCCGGGCTCCCTCCGCAGCCCACACCATCACGGTGAGGACCAGCAGGGTGGGTAGCCGCGCGAAGGAGTTCACGGTGCCGAGGCGCAGGCTTTCGTAGCGCTGGAACACCGCCTCCGGGAGGAGACGCAGAAACCGCTGGCCGCGACCCGCGCGCATCACCAGGATCACCCCGACGCCGGCGAGACAGACGAGCACACCGATCACGACGTAGGGGATGAGGATCCCCGGCGCCTTGGTGCGAAAGACAACGGCTCCCGCCGCCAGCAGCAGCGACATCAGCACGATGAGGTCGATGAGCCGCTCGGCGATGATGGTGCCGAGCGCCTTGCTGACCGGAACGTCAAGCTTCTGCTTGGCGAGATACCCGCGGTAGATATCGCCCATCTTCGCCGGCACAACGCAGTTGACGAAGAACGAGGTGATCATGATTCCCACGAGGGAAGCGGACGGACGATCCTCGCCGGCGTTGCCGAGGAGCACGTGCCAGCGGATCGATCGCACCACGAACGACGCGTAATAGATCGCCAGCGCGCCGAGGTAGAGGAACGGATTCGCGTGACGGATGTTGTCCCAGGCCGCGCCCCAGTCGATCTGCGCACGCCACAGTCCCACGCCGACGATGACGACGGCGATGCCGAGGGACGCGATCGTTTTTGGGGTGAGGAGGCGGCTCGTCAGCGACGGGGGAGCGTCAGTGACGTCGCTCTCGCCACGCGCCAGCGTGGTGGTCACCTGGCCGACGGTAGCACGAGGTTCTGAGGCGTTCAGCGCCGTCGACAGATGCGCGACAGGTCCGAGATCAGACCGAATCCGGCGGGCGTCGCATCCGCGACAGCAGCGGTCGCCGGGTCGGGACGGTGCCGCCTCCGGCGATGGTCCGCTCCCGCTCGGCGAGCACGCGCGCGAGCTGATCGAGCTCGGCATGCTCGTCGCGTTCACCTGAGGGCCGGCTGTCCCACTGACGGATGTGATAGACGCCCTTGAGCGCGGCGTACGGGATGGCGATGGTGCGCAGCTCGGAGCCACCAGGCTCGACGATCCGCCAGACCCCGCCGTAACGACCGAGGTGAGCGTCGGCGCGTATGGATGCACGCAGCACCGGTCCGTCTATGAAGTGGAACGCCGCTCGGTCCCACGTCGCCACCTCGGTCTCGGGCGGGGCCGGTTCGGGATCGCCGACCAGGATCTGCCGGATGGCGGTCAGGGGAAAGAGCGCCCGCTCGCTGTTCTGGTTGATCGATCGGAGCTCGGCGTCAAGGATCGCGAGATCAAATGTGATCTCGGGCGCCTCGGCGAGGACGACCTCACCGTCGATGAAATTGATGACGACGACGGGCACCTGAAAAGTGTCACATTTCGGTCACAAGTCTCACCGAGGGCGGCCGTAGCATCGACGCGGAGGTGACTTGCTGATCAGCCGCGCACTCTTGATGATGCTCGCCGGCGCGTCGCTGTTCCTTGTCCTCTTCGGACTGTCGGACGTGCCGGCCGCCGCGGCCGAGACGGCACCGCGCGGCGGCGCGTCCGCGCCACGCGAGGGCTCGCACCATCACGACCGTGACGATCACTGCCGTCACCGGGAGTCGGAAGTGCGCCGTGACCATGACGGTTGCTGCGAGCCGTCGTCGAGCCCGACTGCGACGCCGGCACCGACGCCCGCTCCTACAAGGGCTCCGGCACCCACGCCGGCACCGACGTCGCGACAGCATCCCGCACGGGTCAACGCGGTCTCCCCGCGCCCGCAGGGGCAGTCGACATCCTCGCCGTCACCAGCGTCGACTCCGTCGACCACTGTGACGCCTCCCCCAGTCCCGCGGCCGCCCGTGCCGGCGCCGCCCGCCTTGACCATCCCCTCGACCGGTCCGGTCATCGCCAGTGGCCAGGTCCGAAATGCCGTCTCCATCATCGCCGTCTCGACAGTCCTCGTGGCGATGACCATTGCGTTGGTCTCGCTCGTGCTCATCCGACGCTCCGGCTGAGCGCGGGCGATGCGAGGGGTGCGACGGTTCAGGGGCATCTGGCGGGATGCATCGTTCTCACTGAAGTTCGCGGCGGTCATCCTGGTCGCCGGTGCGGCCATTGCGGTGGTGCCGCTCATGCTCGCGGAGGCGAGCGCGCGTACCCAGGCCGAGAGCGGCGCCGCCGACCGGGTATCGATCGCCGCCAGCCTCGTCGACGGCCAGCGCGCGTCACTCGCAGTTTTCATCGCGGGTGTGGGCCGGCAGCTTGCGGCCAATCACGACCTCAGCGCCCCGTCCGCCGTGGAGGCCACTCTTGCCGAGGACGGTGCAGTCATCGGTACGGATGACGTGCTCGGCGTGGTCCGGACCGATGGCGCAATCATTGCGGTGCAGGGAACGACACCGACGGCGAGCGCGTTGATCAACGGCATCGTGAGCGCGGCGACCGGAGGCATCACCACCGCTGCAACGCCCGACGGTCGCGCCTGGCTCGTGGCCGCGTCGCAGATCCCGGGCACGACCGCGACTGCGTTCGTGGCTCGACCCTTGGGCACCACCCTCGTCAACGCCCTGGCGCACAACATCGGGACCACCGCGGATCCGGTCGGCATCCTCCTCATCCGCGCTGACAGGACGCGCGCGTCGGCGAGCAGTGTTGGATCGCTGAGAGCGGTTCTCACCCCCTCCATATCGACACCCCGACCCGCAATCGTGTGGCTCGGTGCTCATCAGTTCGCGGTCGCGTCGACGTCGGTGGGCGCCGGGTTCATCCTGGCGGTGGCGACGCCGTTCTCGGGGCCACCGGTGGGATGGCAGTCGATCATCCTGCTGCTCGCCGTCATCCTCGTCGCCATGCTGTTCATCGTGGTGGTCGTGCAAATCGATCTCCGCCTGCCGTTGCAGCGGCTCGACAGCGCCGTGGCGGCGCTGGGAAGCGGCGATTTCGACCATCCCGTCAACACCGCATCGGTGGATGAAATCGGACGGCTCGGCGCCAGCTTCGAGGCAATGCGCATCCAGGTGCGCTCGACGGTGCGCACCACGGCGACCCGAGCCAGCGTCGCGATGGAGCTCAGCCTGGCGCAGCCACTCGACGCGGCGCTCGCCAGCGTCTGTGATGCATTGCGCAGATCGATGGACGTCGACCTCGCGATGATCGTCGTGAGCGGTTCGGAATTGAACGACCCCTTCGCCGTCGCCGACAGCGGGCGCGATATCGCCTTCGACGGCTTTCTTGAAGGCAACGGGCCACTGGGTGAGGGATATCGCCATGGTGGTCTCGGGGCGATCATTCTCGGCGCGACGGCGGCCGCGCCGGAGGCGAGACTCGACGCGCGTGAGTTCTGCGTCGCGCCGTTGCGACTCGGTACGCACGTCCACGGCGTCCTTGCGGTCGCCGCCCGGCAGATCGCGTTCACATCCGGTGACACCGACCTGGTCGGATCCACGGCGGATCAGATCTCGCTCGCGCTCGAACGATACCGGTTTCTCGCCGTCGTGCAGCGACAGGCCACGGTCGACGACCTCACCGGCCTCTACAACCATCGCTTCCTCATCGACTCACTCGGGCAGCAGGCTGCCCTCGCGGAGCGGTTGGGTGCACCCCTGGCGATCCTCATGCTCGACATCGATCATTTCAAGGAGCTGAACGACGGCCACGGGCATCAAGCCGGCGACGTCGCGCTGTCGGCCTTCGCCAAGGTGGTTCTCGGCAACGTCCGGCGCGCCGACCTGACCGCCCGTTACGGGGGCGAGGAATTCGTGGTGCTGATGCCGGACACTTCCGCCATCGAGGCCTACATGGTCGCTGAGAAGATCCGCGTCGCCGTCGCCGCGACGGAGGTCGAGCTTCCCGATCAGGCGCCGGTGCGTCTGACCGTGAGTGTCGGGGTCGCGGCGTACCCGGAGGACACCGACGTGCCGGCCGAGCTGTTCGGTCTCGCCGACGACGCGCTCTACGAGGCCAAACGGATGGGAAGAGATCAGACGCGTGTGGCCGGCGCGTTGCGCTCATCGCGGCCGCACGCGAGGCCTGGAATCGGGCAGCATGCACGCGTGATCCAGCGGGACGGCAATGCCGGCGCTTGACCTCGTCGATCTCCGCAGTGACACGCTGACCGTTCCCGATGCGGGAATGCGAGCGGCGATGGCGAGCGCCGAGGTTGGTGACGATGTGTGGGGCGAGGATCCGACCGTGCGCCGTCTCGAGGAAGAGATGGCACGGCGGCTCGGCAAGGAAGCCGCCGTGTTCGTCCCGAGCGGAACCATGGGCAACCTGGCGTGCGTCGCCGCGCAGACCCGGCCGGGCGACGAGGTTATCGCCGACGCGCAGGCGCACCTGGTCACCTACGAGGTTGGTGGAACGGCGATTGTCGCGGGCGTGCAGCTGCGCACGCTCGACTGCGTCGACGGCATCCCTGATGCCGGATCGATCGTCGCCGCGGTTCGCGATCCGGATATCCATCAGCCGGTGACCACGCTGCTCTCCATCGAGAACACCCACAACCGCCGAGGGGGCGCGGCCATCGACGCGGCGCGGGTCAGTGGTGCGGCGCACGCCGCGCACAACCTTGGGCTCCGCGTTCACTGCGACGGAGCGCGGCTGTTCAACGCCGCCGTCGCGTTGGGCGTCGCCCCCGCCCAGCTGGTCGTCGAGTGCGACACGGTCACGGTCTGCGTCAGCAAGGGTCTCGGCGCTCCGGTGGGGTCGGTGGTGTCCGGTGACACCGCCACGATCGAGTCGGTGCGCCGGTGGCGCAAGCGACTCGGCGGCGGGATGCGTCAGGCGGGTGTGATCGCAGCGGCGGGTCTGTACGCGCTCGAGCACAACGTCACGAGGCTCGCCGAGGACCACGCCAATGCGAGCGTCATCGCTGACGCCCTCGACGGATGTCCCGGGGCGACACTGCGGCGGCCGGCCGTGGCCACCAACATCGTCATGTTCGACACGTTCGCGCCCGCAGCGGGGCTCGCTGCTCGGATGAGCGAGCAGAACGTGCTGGTCAGCGCCATGGGATCACGCACGCTCCGGTGCGTGACTCACCTCAACGTGGACGCCGAGGGCGCCCGGCGCGCCGCCGGCGTGATCGGACGCGTCCTGAGCACCTGAGGAACGGCCGCACTCGCCCCACCATCTCGCGGCTGAAGACATGCGCTGCTGATGACATGAAGAAGACCCCCGGCACGGCCGGGGGCCTTCTGAACTACCAAAGACTGACGTGCTGGGTAGTCTGTCCTAGCTCGGTGTCGTGGTCGCGGGCGCCGCTGCGGGCGGTGCGGCGACGGGCTTGCGCACCGCGCGACGCCGGGTCACCGGCTTACGCGCAGTGGTCTTCCGAGCAGCCGCCGGCTTACGAGCCGTGGTCTTGCGCGCCGTGGTCTTCCGTGCGGCGGGCTTGCGCGCCGTGGTCTTACGAGCCGTGGTCTTGCGTGCGGCACCCTTACGCGCGGCCGGCTTGCGAGCCGTGGTCTTGCGGGCGGCACCCTTACGAGCGGCCGGCTTGCGAGCCGTGGTCTTGCGCGCCGTGGTCTTGCGTGCGGTCGTCTTCTTGGCGCCGGCGCGCTTTGCGGTTGCCCGCTTTGCGGTCGCGCGCTTTGCAGTTGCGCGCTTGGCGGTGGCCCGCTTCGCGGTTGCCCGCTTGGCGGTTGCCCGCTTCGCAGTTGCCCGCTTGGCGGTGGCCCGCTTCGCGGTTGCCCGCTTTGCGGTCGCGCGCTTTGCAGTTGCGCGTTTGGCGGTCGTGCGCTTGCTACCGCGGACTGCGGTGCTCGCGCGCTTGGCTGCACCACGCAGACTCGTTTCGAGCCGCGCGACAGTCTTCTCAAGGCCCGCGAGTCGCTTTTCCAACTCGCCGACGGGCAATGCCTTCACGAGGTTCTGCACCGCCTTCACGAGATCGCCACCAGCGGCGGGTGCGCGACGGCGAGCTGTCGTCCCTACGCGCCTCACGGTGCGTTTGACGGCCTTCTCGACGCCGCCTCTCCTACGTCTGGTCCTGGCCATA
>DASZJB010000012.1:0-2990 GCA_035948615.1 Candidatus Dormiibacterota bacterium | reverse complement strand
CCATCGACGCCATGCCGAGACCCTCAGTGGCGGCCAGCGCACGATGCTGGCCATGGCTCGAGGGTTGATGGTGGACCCGGCTGTGCTCCTCCTCGACGAGCCGTCCGCCGGACTCTCGCCAAAGTTCCAGAGCGCGGCGTGGGAGCGTATCGAGCAGGTGCGCGCCACCAATGTCGCCGTCGTCGTGGTCGAGCAGAACACTCGAGAGACCCTGCGTCACGCGCAGTGGGCGTACGTGCTGGTGCTCGGCAAGAACCGCCTCGACGGCATGGGCCGAGACCTGCTGCACAACGATGAGGTCGTCAACCTCTACGTCGGCGTGCTCTCCTAATAAGGCTGTTCGATGGACTCGCAACCCGTGCCGCCGCCGTCGTCGGGCCCGCTCGCGGGGGTGCGCATCCTCGACCTTTCGCGAATCCTCTCCGGCCCGTTCGCCACCATGATCTTCGCCGACCTCGGGGCCGACGTGATCAAGCTCGAGAACCCGCACACCGGCGACGACACGAGGGAATGGGCACCCCCATACCAGGGCGACCAGTCCGCGTATTTCCTCGCGGTGAACCGAAACAAACGGGGCATCGCGGTCGACCTCAAAGCCGCGCGCGGTCGCGAGATCGCGATGCGCCTGGTCGATATCTCTGATGTTGTCATCGAGAACTTTCGGCCCGGAACCGCGGGGCGCTTGGGACTCGGCTACGACGAACTGAGTGTACGCAACCCCCGTCTGATCTACGCGTCGATCTCGGGATTCGGACAGACCGGGCCGTACGTGTCTGAGCCTGGCTACGACGCCATCGCCCAGGCGCTCGGAGGCCTCATGAGCGTCACCGGTGAGGCGGAGGGTGCGCCCGTCCGCGTGGGCAACTCCGCCGCCGACCTCGGCGCGGCGATGTGGGCCGCGATCGGCATCCTTGCCGCTCTCCACGCGCGCCATACCACCGGACGAGGGGAGTGGATCGACATCTCCCTCCTGGACGGACAGATCGCCTCGTTGACCTACCTGGCCGGCGGCTACTTCGCCTCCGGCGAGGTGCCGCGTCGCTACGGGTCCGCGCACCCGAGCATCGTCCCGTACCAGGCACTGCGCACCGCCGACGGCCACCTGATGGTTGCGGTTGGCAACGACACCCTGTGGCAGCGTTTCGCTCCGCTCATCGGGCTGCCTGAACTGGTTGACGATCCTCGTTTCGTCAGCAACCCGCAGCGCGTGGCGAACCGCGAACAGCTGATCCCGTTGATCGAGGCCGCGCTGGCCACCCGGAGCTCGGCCGCGTGGGCCGAGGACCTGACGCGTGTCGGGATCCCCGCCGGCGCCATCAACAGCATCGCTGCGGCGCTTGAACACCCCCAGGTGCAGGCGCGCAACATGGTGCTCACCACCGAGCATCCCACCGCCGGGGCGCTTCGCATGACCGCGTCTCCCATAAAGCTGTCCCAGTACACGGCGACGGTGAGACGTCCGCCCCCGATCCTCGGAGAGCACACCGACGAAGTCCTCGGCGAACTCGGTTACTCGGACGCGGACATCGCCACATTGCGCGACGAGGGCGTGATCCGATGAGATGAGCGACCTCGAGACGGAGCTTCGCTCTGCGATGGCAGGCGAGGTGCGCGCCGACGCGTACACGCGTCACCTGTTCTCGAGCGACGCAAGCATGTACAGCATCGAACCGCTTGCGGTGGTGTTTCCCCGCGATGCAGCCGATGTCGCCGCAGCTGCTGGCGTCTGCGCGCGTCGCCAGGTTCCCATGCTGCCGCGAGGGGCGGGCACCAGCCTGGCGGGTCAGACAGTGGGACGCGCGGTGATCATCGACACCTCGCGCCACATGGACGCAATCATCGAACTAGACTCTGGGCGCGGCCTCGCTCGAGTTCAACCGGGGGTCGTGCAGAACGACCTCAACCGCGCCGCAGCGCAGCATGGGCTTCTGTTCGGACCCGATACGTCAACCAGCGATCGGGCGACGATCGGCGGGATGATCGGCAACAACTCCGCGGGAAGCGGATCGGTGGTGTACGGCATGACCATCGATCACGTCGAGGCGTTGGAGGTGGTGCTCAGCGATGCCAGCACGGCGACGCTCGGAGCTGTCGACGCTGCCGCGGTGGTCCAGCGGGCCGGCCCGAACACGCTGGAGGGGCGGATCTACGCGCGCCTGCCCCGGCTCGTCGATGAGCATCGCACTGCGATCGTCGAGCGATTTCCGCCGTATTGGCGGCGCGCTGGCGGCTATCGACTCGACCGTCTTGCCGATGGGTCCCCCTTCAACCTGGCACGTTTTGTCGTCGGATCCGAGGGGACGCTCGTGATCGTTACCGAGGCGACCGTGCGCCTCGTGCCGCTCCCGCGCGCCAAGGCGATCGCAGTCGGCCATTTCGCATCTGTGGCTGACGCGATCGCTGCCACGGAGGACGCGCTGGGCGCACGCCCGAGTGCCGTGGAGCTCATCGACCGCACCATCCTCGAACTCTCCCGGCGGAAGATCGAATTCGCTGCGTTGGGCTCCATCATCGACGGGGATCCGGGCGCGCTGCTCTTCGTGACCTTCGAGGCCGACAGCATTGGGGAGGCGTCCGCGGGCGTGGACCGGCTCGCCGAACTGTGGCAGCGCCACCACCATGGTTATCACACGCTTCGAGCCATCACCCCCGAGCACCAGGTTGCGCTGCTCAAGGTCAGATCGGCGGGGTTGGGGCTGCTCATGGCCGCCAGCGAAGGTACCCGCAGGCCGGTCGCGTTCATCGAGGACACGGCGGTTGACCCGGCCCGTCTTCCGGAGTACGTGCAGCGCTTCAGCGCCGTGCTCGACCGTCACGGCCTGGTGGCCGGCTTCTATGGTCATTGCTCGGTCGGGTGCCTGCACATCCGCCCGTTCATGGATCTCACACAGCCCAAACAGCTGGCCACGATGCGCGCCGTCGCAGCGGAAATTCGAGAGCTGGTGGGCGAATTCGGCGGAGCTAACTCCAGCGAGCACGGTGACGGGCTC
>DASZJB010000011.1:0-8745 GCA_035948615.1 Candidatus Dormiibacterota bacterium | reverse complement strand
GAGAGCGCGCCGAGGGGCAGCAGCCACAGCGCCGCAGGAGAGATCGCCCCCGTGGTCGGGTCCTCCGCCGAGAAGCTGACGATGACCGTCGAGAGTGCGACGCCGAGGAGGACTGCGCCGGGCCAGTCCACCGCGGCGGCCAGTGCTGGGAGGCGCCGGACGGCGATCAGTCCCCGGGTGGTGGCATGGCCGCGCAGCTCCCAGAGGATGAGCGCCGCGGCGGCCCCGGCGGCGACGAGCGCGATCGGCGTCAGCCAGATCATGCCGCCCAGCGCGCTGTACGCCACGCCCAGGGCGTCACTGTCACGGAGTGGACCCGGCGCCGCGATCGCCAGGCCCCCGGCCACCAGGGCGACCCCGGCCAGCACCAGTGACACCCGGTCGAGCCGCGCTCGTGGGGTCGGTCCGCCGTCGGGCTCTGCGACGGGCCGGCCGGACAAGACCAGTCCGAGCGCGAGAGCGCCCGCGACGGGCAGGTTGAGCCAGAAGATCGTCTGCCAGGACGAGAGCGTGAGGATCAACCCTCCGTAGAGCGGGCCGAGAACGCTCCCCAGCTCCTGGACGCCGCCGATCATCCCGAGCGGCAGACCTCGCTCTTCCGCGGGCCAGAGGTCCGCGACCAGTGCGAGCGTCACCGGGACAAGACCGCCGCCCCCCAGGCCCTGGAGCGCGCGGCCCGCCACGACCGAGGCCAGGTCGGTCGCCGAGGCGGTCACAAGCGACCCCGCGGCGAACACGGCGAGGCACAGGAGCAGGAGCGGCCTGCGACCGTAGATGTCCGACAGCCGGCCGAGCAGCGGCATCACCACCACATAGCCGAGCAGGAACCCGCTGACGATCGGCGTCGCCGCCTGGAGCTGGTCGATCCCGATGCCGACGTCGGCCATGATCGCGGGCAGCGCGAGGACGATCACGTAGGTGTCCATGGCCGCGACCAGCACCGACACAGCCGCGATGGCGAGGATCCAGCGCCGGCGGGTGTTCACCCGCTGGCGGGTGGCGGCGTCACAGACACGTTCTCGCCATAGTTGGTAAGAACGAGGGTGTAGGTGGTGTCGGTGCTCTTGCTGATGAAGGGGCCGGTGAGCACGACGCGCCGGAGCTGATTGGTGCTCGTGTCGATGCCGAAGGTGGATGCAACACTCTTCGACGGATCAGCGCTGGTGAGCAGGGCCGCGACCGCGGTGCCCGGCAGCGAGCAGCCGATCTCGTGCAGCGACTCGCCGTTGTAGCGATCGTCGCTTTCCAGCTGCGGCGACTGGCAATCGAGCAGGAGCGAGGAGAGGCCGGCATGCGGGTCGATGAGCTTGGCGGGGTCGGCGAAGCCGTAGTCGGCGGGGTTCGCGGAGCTGAAGCTCGAGCTTGTCGGCAGCTTCACCGAGAACGTCCCGCCGACCGAGACGACAGGCACGCTCAACGCCAGGCCGAAGATCGACACCTGCAGGACTCCGGCCATGCTGTCCGGGCGCTTCATGTCTCCACTGCCGCCGGTGAGCTGCGCGCCGGATCCGGTCACGTTGGCGCTGGTGAGCACGAAATGAAACGAAGGTGTGCCGTCGAGCACGGTCTTGGTCGTCTTCAGCAATTTCGTCGCGTCGAGCGACGGACCGCCGCACGCGCCGAGCAGCAGAAATGCCGTTGTGACCACGGCGAGGCGGCGCAAGCCCGCGATGACGTTCCCTCCGAACGGGGCAGGTATCGCGGGCGAGTATAGGTGTGCCGATACACTGCGACGCGTGAGTGGAGGTAGTGGGATCGTCCCCGAGACCGGGCCGGCTGGGATGTCGACGTCAGCGGCCGCGTGAACTCGACCGCGCTGGCGGGCGAGCCCGGTGCGCGCCGGGTCAGCCCGCTCCTGTTTCTGCTGGTGATCCTGACGTTCTTCCTCGCCTTCGCCGGGGTGTCGTGCAACACCTCCGCGACCAGATCGGCAATCGGGTCGATCGACGCGTCCCAGGGCGTGAGCTCGGCGCAGGCCGCCCAGGTGACCACATGCATCAACGCGCTCGACGGGGTCAACATCCTCACCTACAGCGGCTGGGAGCTCGCCTTCGGCAGAGATCCGGTGATCGGGTCGGTCCCGGCGCCGTGCAACCAGGGCAACGCCGCGGGCGCGGACACCTCGTCGGCGAACATCGGTCCGCAACTCCTGGTCGTCCTCGCGCTGGTCAGCATCGGCCTCGGGTTGCTCTTCGCGCTCGCGGGCGTGATCGGCCTGCTGTCGGGAAGAAGCCGGGCGCTCGTTACCGCGATATTCGGAGCCGGGGCCGTGGCTCTGCTCCTGCTTGACCAGCTTCACGTCCACGACGTGCTCCTGGCGAAGATCTCATCCAGTCAGGGGTCGAGCGTTCCCGGGCTCGACGCCGCCTCGCTCTTCAACGTCACCCCGGGAACCGGCCTGGTCGTGGCGCTCGTCATCCTCGCTCTGGTCGTCCTCTACAACGTTTCAGCGCTCGTCATCGGCGCCGGTCCCGCTCCCGCCGCGGCTCCCGCACCCCCGGAGCCGCCACCGTTGCTCTCGCCTCCTCCGTAGTCCTCGGCTCAGGTGGTGCCCCCGAGAAACGGAATGCCGTAGGTCTCCGGCTCGGAGCCGACCGAGGTCGACCACACCTCCGCGATGGCGTCGGCGCTCCACCCGCCGTCGCGGAAGGCGACCGAGATCTCCTTCGGATGTGCCCAGAGCGTGAGCTTGTCGCCCCCGAGGCCGATGCACTGTCCGGTGATCCCCGCGGCCTCATCGGAGCTCAGGAACACCAGCAGGGGCGCCACGTCGTCCGGCGTGCCCATGCCCATCTGCTTGCGCACCGTCGCGGGAAGCGGCTCGCCCCTCTCCGCGGCGTCGACGAGTGGCGCCATGCCGGGAATCGTCGAGATCATGCGGGTGATCGCGTTGGGGACGATCGCGTTCACGGTGATGTTGTGCTTGGCGCACTCCATCGCCCAGGTGCGGGCGAACGCGGCGATGCCTGCTTTTGCGGCGGCGTAATTGGTCTGCCCGAAGTTGCCGCGCTGCCCGGCGATCGACGAGACCACGACGATGCGTCCGCCCGAGCCCTGCTCGCGCATCTGCCGCACCGCGGCTCGCGCACACGTGAAGGTACCGCGCAGATGGGTCTCGATCACAACGTCGAAATCGTCGTCGCTCATGTTCCAGAGGACGCGGTCCCGAAGGATGCCCGCGTTGGTGCACATGATGTCGAGATGGCCGAACGCCTTCACCGCGCCGGAGACGAGTTGGTCCGCCGCCTCCGAGGATCCGACCGCGCATACCTCGGCGACGACCCGGCCGCCCGCCGAGGAGATCTCGTCAGCGGTTGCTTCAGCGACATCGCCGTCGACGTCGTTGACGACCACCGCGCAGCCTGCCCCGGCGAGAGCGAGCGCGTAGGCGCGGCCGATGCCACGGCCGCTTCCGGTGACGACGGCGACCTTTCCTTCGAGATTCATGCGCCGACTCTAGTGACCACGCTCGGCCTTGCGCTCGGCGAACTCGACCTCCAGGTGCTCACCGCGCGGCTGGTACCCCGCCTGGCGGTAGATCGAGTTTGAGACAGGGTTGGCTGCATCCGTGAAGAGCATGGCGTTGCTGACGTCCGCGCGCTGCAGCGCGAGAGCGGTCACCTCGTAGGTGAGCCGGCGCGCGTACCCGTGGTTGCGGTGCTCGGGCGGAGTGTAGACAGGACCGACGCGCAGCACGCCGGCGGCGTCCCGATGGCCGACCATGCAGACGATCCGCTCCTCCACGACCCAGACGTCGAGGTGGTCGCTCTGAACCATGTTGCCGGCGATCGCCGGCGCGTTGGTCGGGGCGGCATGCTCGATCTCGGCGCTGAACGCCTCGAGCCACTCCGCGACCAGGGGCACGTCCTCCGCGCGCCCGGGACGGCGAGCGCCCGGCGGCACCGGCACCTCGACGAGTGAGACGAGTTCGTTCAAAAGGATCGGCCGTTCGCGTTCGATGCTGTCGCCGCTGGCGACACTCAATGCCGCGGCGACGGCGCGCGCCGAGTCCGCAGGACCGGAGACGCCACGCAGCCGGAGGCCGAGCTCGGTTGCGCGATGCGTGGCGGCGGTCGCAAGGTCGCCCGCCGCCTCAGTCGGAAGCGACGAAACCAGCAGATTGTGTGGCGGAGTCCAGCTGGCAGCGCCGACCACCGAGCCCGAGTCCGTGATCCACCAGAAGCTCGGTGTCACGGGGTAGGTCCAGGGCGCCGCGCGCAACAGGTCGATGACGGTCAGCAGGACATTGCGGGAGCAGGGGTCGGCCCTGAGAAACGCTTCCACGGAGGCCGCGTACTCCTCGACATCGCCGCTGGTGTGCACCTGCATGACAGCGCGATTGTGCCGATGTCAGATCGCGAGATGCCCTCCGGTCGCGACCTGCGCCACGACGTAGGCGACCCAGGGCACGACCGCGAGGATCAGCAGTGAGCCTCGCGCCCGGCCACCCCAGAGCAGGGCCAGCAGGAACGCAGCGGTCAGGACGGTGAGGGTCGCACTGATGAGCCCCGCCGACCCCGGGTGCCAGGTCGTGAAGACGACACCGATCGCGGCGAGGACGCACGACTGAAACGTGGCCGACCCGGCGACGTTGCCGAAGGCGAGCATGTCGTCGTTGGTGCGCACCCAGAGCACGCTGTTGAGCGTCTCCGGAAGCTCGGTCGCCACCGGCACGATCACGAGCGCAAGCACGAGCGCCGGGATCCGCAACGCCGATGCGGTCTGGTCGAGCGCGGTCACAAACAGCTGCGAGCCGACCACGAGGAGCCCGACCGCGATGAGGAGCTGGAGCGTGACCAACGTCGGATGGGGCTCCCCCGGCCGCCAGCGGACGAGGTGCAACGGTTCCGGGCTCTCGCCCGCAGCGGCGCTGCCGCGAAGGGTCGCGACCACGTAGACGGCGTATGTGATGAGCAGCAGCGCTCCGACGGCAATGCGCGGGCCGGACGGGAGCACGCTCGAGACCAGTGCGACGGTGAACGCTCCGAGAAACACCCCGAGGTCCCGCCGCGCCTGGCGTGGGTCGAGCACCAGCCGGCGCGCACCCCCTCGAAGCACCACCGCGATGCCGGTCGCGCCGGCACCCAACGTGAGCAGGAGAAACGGCGAACCGAGGATCGCGCCGGTGGCGACGGAGTCGGCCGCCGGCGAGTGGGTGGCAAGCGCGACGATCGGAACGACCGTCTCGGGCAGCGAGGTGCCGAGTGCGGCGAGCAGGCTGCCGGTCGCACCGGTGCCGAGGTTGAGCAGGTAACCCGCCCATTCGATCGCGTTGGTGAACAGCTCCGACGCAACCACGACGAGGATCAGGCTCGCCACGAAGAGCAACGCGGTGATCATCGGCGCCGAAGCAGGCGTTCGATCGGCGCGTGCAGCCAGACGGTCGCAAAGCCGAGCACATGGCGGATCGTCACCGGTTGCAGTCGATGCACCGCGGCAGCGCCGCCGGCGACCTCGACAGCGTCACGGGCCCGCTCACGTATCCACGGAAACACGGTTCGCGGCAGCGCGTCGGGTGCGGCCATCCGGAGTGCCCACGCTTCAAGACTCCGTCGAGGGGTGCCGCCGACGACCTCACCGAGGTAGACAACGTCACCTGCCGAGCGGAGCCCGCGCCACGAGTACACACCGACGATCCCCGCGATGCGCACCCGGTAGCCGGTCTCCTCCTCCGTCTCGCGCGCGGCGGTGACCGCGGGGTCTTCACCGGGCTCGCAGTGACCGCCCGGGAGCTCCCAACCAGGCGGCCACGGCCGGAACTGCAGCAGGACGCGCCCGCGCTCGACGATCGCCACCTGCGCCCCCTCGACAGTCCGTTCAACGCCGTTGACGGTCACGACGCTCATGACAGCAGGTGCAGCAGGTTCGGCAGCCCGATAAAGATCGGATCCACTCCGGGCACGACCAGGTGGTCGAAGGTGAGCGACGCCGTGCCCACCGTCATCGCGGCAACCAGGTCGACCCTTCCATGGGTCAGCGGCGGTGGCAGCAGTGCCGCGAGGGCGGCGAGCGCGTAGAGCACGTAGCGGTAATGCTCGACGTAGAGGAAAAGTCGCGGCGCCTTACCGAACAGGAGGCTGCGTACCACCGCGTAGCCGTCCAACCCGGGGATGGGAAGCGCGTTGAAGACGAAGAGCGCGATGTTGACGAGAAACCCCTGCAGGAGCACGCCGAGGATCACGCCTTGGACCGTCAGCTGCGCGAGCGTGTCGAATCCGCTCACGTCGAGCCCCGATTCGAGCAGCTCGACGCGCAGGGCCCCCGCGAAGATGGCGGCCACCACCAGGTGCGCGAGCGGTCCGGCCGCCGCCACCGCCGCACGCTGTCTGCCCTCGCGAAGGTAGAGCGGGTCGAGCGGGACCGGGCGTCCCCACCCGACGCCCGCGATGAGCAATGCGAGGCACCCCAGCGCGTCGATGTTGCGGCGCGGATCGAGGGTGAGTCGGCCGTCACGTCGGGGTGTCGGATCGCCGCATCGCACCGCGATGGCCGCGTGGGTGAGCTCGTGGATCACCGATCCGAAGAGGAAACCCGGCAGCGTGTAGAGAACGATCGCCAGGTAGGTACCGGGGCTTGTCACCCGGCGCCCGGCTACTCGAGCTCGACCCGCGACGGCCGCCGCGAGCGCGCTGTTCCGCTTCGTGAGCGCTTCCGGCCGCCGGCCGTCGGCTCGGTGGCTTCCTCCGGTCGCTGCGTGTGGTGCTCGATCATCGCCGCCAGGGCGAGGAGCAGCTCGCGCTGAGCGATGAGCAGGTGTCGCTGCGCTTCGGGAGGGACGATGTCGCTGAAGGATGTCCCAAGGATCCGCGAGGCCTCGTCGACCAGACGTGTCGGGCAGGCACGGCACGCTTCGGTCACGGCTTGCGCTCCGAAAAGGTGACCACGAGCATTCCCTCCTCGAGACGCCCCCTGGTGACGCGCTTGCCGTTGAGCACTCGGGGCAGTGAGATTTCGCGCTTGTACGGCCCGACGCTGACGAACAGCTCGCCCTCCCGATGCTTGATGTCCACGTCCTCCTTACCGACGAAGGGGAGATGGAGCTGGAGCTCGTAGGTGTTGCCGACCTTGCGAATGCGCTGCGGCACCGAGTGGTAGAAGATCTGCGACGGATCGCGGTCTCCATAGATTGACTCGCCCATCTCCGCGAGCGAGTCGAGCCCGACGATCTCGCGGTCGAACAGCTTGGTCTGCAATGTCGGGATCGGCGAGAACGCGGTCTCGACCATCACGGCATAGCGCTGCTGCGCCTCGCGCCACGAGTCGAAATAGGTGTCGGTCACCTCGGGCGGCAGGACGCGGTTTACCACCACCAGGTCGGTGAGGTAGTCGTAGAGGCTCAGGTAGGTGAAGGCGCGCTGCGCCTCTTTGACCACCATCTTCTCGAGGTTGAGGACGATCCGCGTGGTGCATACCTTGGGATCGCCGAGGATCTTCTTCATCCCCTCGAGGTCGAGGAGAAGATCCTTGACGTTGCCGAAGATCTCGTCGCTCGGCAGTGGGATGCTGATGAACGGTTGCATCACCGGGCGCGCGACCTTGTTCATCATTCTGTGTATCGGGAAGATGCGATCGAGGTACCACTTGGCGACGTCGGGAAACGCGAGCAGCTGCAGCGTCTCGCCGGTGGGAGCGCAGTCGACGATGAGCACGTCGAACTTGCCTTCGCGCTTGTGCTTCTTGATCCACATGAGGCTCGCGACCTCCTCCATGCCCGGAGGTGACGCCATCTCCTCGGCGACGATGTCGTCGACGCCCTGCGACGCGAACAGCGACGTGAGGTACATATGGATGCGATCCCAGTGTTCCTCGAGCTCGTGGAGCGCGTTGACCTCCTGGCCCCAGAGGTTGGGCGCGAGCTCGGTCGGATGATCACCGATCTCCTGATCGATGCTGTCACCGAGGCTGTGCGCTGCGTCGGTGCTGATCACCAGCGTCTTGTAGCCCATGCTCGCGCACTTGACGGCGGTTGCCGCCGCCACAGTCGTCTTCCCGACGCCTCCCTTGCCTGTGTAAAGGATCACTCGCACGCGGGTGTCTCGCTGCTCACGGATTGATGCGCGTCACCACGAACGCCGCGATGAGGATGAGCACGATCATCAGCGCGGCCATGATTGCCACACGACGGAGATCACGAGGAACGTAGGGAACGCGGTCGAACGGGATCGCCGCCTCCTCGCTGTCGAGCGGCTGGAACAGCGCCGCTGCGCTCACCTGCCCACGAATCGTGCGCGGCTGGGCTGCCGGGTTGACACGCTGGACGCGGCGGCGCGACGACGCGTCGGCGGCTGCAGCCGCAGCTGCGACCTCGTCGTCGGGTTCCTCGTCGACCGGCTCGGACTCGATTGCAAGCTCGGTGCCGGGCAGTGGCAGGAGCGTCTCCGGCAGTTCCCGGGGAAGCGATGGACGCAAGGTGACCGGTGCCGGAGCCGCCGTCTCGCGCGTGGTCGCGGCCGGTGCCGCCCGTGCCGGGGCTCCCGGGCGTCGCGTTGCGGCCCGCTGCTTCTGCTTTCGGGTCTTCTTTGCCATGAACTCATCGAAGCGTATCAGGGGGGTGCGAGCCCGACCCGAGGTCGAATCCTCGGCGATGCGGTGCCCATCGATACGGGGCAGGCAGCGGGCCTCCGGATGAGAGGGGCCACGATTGGAGCCATGGCCTGAGCGGTGAGAGAACCGGCGCCCGCTGCCCGACGAGCCGAAAACGTAAGGGGTGCAGCCCTACATCTTGTGGCCTGGGCGGAAGGCTAG
>DASZJB010000010.1:0-3884 GCA_035948615.1 Candidatus Dormiibacterota bacterium | reverse complement strand
CCGGAGGACGGCGGTGGTGCTGCGCGGAAGTACTGGGTACAGGTTCGCCGGTGGTTCGGGCGAGAGCATCGCAGAGGTGCGGCGACGGCGTGGTTAGGCGGCGGCGACGGCCTTGAGGATCAGGCCGGCTGCGACATCGGGGTGTGCTATGAACGCGACATGGGAGCCGTCGACCGACTCGGTGACCGCGCCGGCGCGCTGCGCCATGAATCGCTCACAGTCCGGCGGGATCGCGTTGTCGCGCTCGGAGACCAGGTACCAGCTCGGCAATGACTTCCAGCCCGCCGCGGTGGCGTTTTCCGTCAGGGCGGCAGCGCTGAGCGGGCGCTGGCTGACGGCCATCGGACCGGCGATCTCCTCGGGAAGATCTGCGCAGAACGTTTCGCGGAAGTCTGGGATGTTGATGAACAGGTCGGGGCCGCCGACCGCGCCGGGCGCGTCATAGGGCGTGGGCACGTTCGTGGTGGCCAGCTTCGACGGCGGGAACGGGCCCTGCACGCTGGCGCAGCTCTCACCCGCGTCGATCGCGAACGCGGCCAGGTACGCGAGTGCGCGCGCGTTGGCGACGGAAGGCGCGGCTTGAGTGATCACGGCTCCGCCGTAGGAGTGACCGACGAGCACGATCGGTCCCTCGATGGTGCTGGTGTAGCGAACAAGCGCGTCGGCGTCTGAGGCGAGACCCCGCAGCGGGTTCCATGGCGCGCGCACCGGCACGCCCTGTGCTTGAAGCTCACGAATGACGCCCGCGTAGCCAGAAGCGTCCGCGAAGGCGCCGTGGACCAGAACAACGGTGGGGCTCGTACTCATGATCGACTCCCATCACTTTTGGCGTGACTCGAGTCTTTGAGCCGTGCTCGCAGGCGACATCACTCGATCGGGTGATGCGTAAGCCGAGCGCCGGTTCGCGCGCTGCATGTCGCCGGCGACGGCGGAACAGGTCACGCGATCGAGTGATGTCGGCGGGAGGCCCGGGCCGCCATTGTGGCACACAGCGCCTGCCGTGAACGCGATCGGCTGCGTGTCAACCGCCGTATCTGACAGGGTCTTCGGAAGGGAGCAGGTCCATGATCGCCACCCGTCGATTCCTGACGAAGTTCCGCTCTGCCGCCGCGGTGATGCTGGCCGGTGACCCTGACCGGTACCTCAAGATCCCGGCCGGGCCGAGCTACGACGGCTTCGCGTCCTGCTTCGCGAACTTCGTGCCAGGGCCCGAGGCCGCTGTCCTCGGTGCTGTCCAGGGCCCGCTCGCCCTGGGCGCGTTTACCACGCCCTCCGGGCCTGTCGCGTGGACGACCATCCCGTCGTGGGCGGTCATCGGACGTGCCGACCGCGCGATTCCGCCGACCGCACTGACCACGATGGCCCAGCGGGCCCACGCCAAGATCACCTACGTCCAAGCCGGGCACCTGTCGATGATCACCAAGCCTCAGGCTGTTGCAACTGTGATCGAGCAGGCCGCACGGCCAGCTAGCTTTCCCGCCGCCCGACCCGCGCGAAGCACTCACAGAACCAGCCGAAGCACTCACAGAACCAAAGGAGACAGAACCACATGCCGATGATCGACGTGTACGCCCGCTCGGGCACGTTCACCGACAAACACCAGCTGGCGGTCGACCTCGCAACAACCCTGATGAAGATCGAGGGCGTGCCCGGCATCCCCATGTTCCGTAAGAACACCGCGGCATTCGTCCACGAGTTGCCCGGGGACGGCTTCAGCAACGTCGACGGTGACAACAGCTACGTCCGCGTCCAGGTCCTCACCAACGCTGGCGCACTCGACCGTGACAAGCAGCTCGACGTCGTCGCCCAGTTCACCGAACTCATCGCCGCTGCCGCCGGTGACCAGACGATCAGCGAGCGGACGTGGGTCCTGCTGACGGAGGCGGTAGAGGGCGGCTGGGGTCTGGCAGGGCACGCCAACACCAACGCAGAGTTGGTGCAAGCCGCTCGCGACCAGCTGGCGCAACTAACGGCCAACTCGCCGCAGAGCTAGCTAGTGGGGCTGTCGGATGCGGGAGGGTGCTGCTCGACGACGCGGGCCAGGTCCACTCTCGAGTTCACTCCGAGCTTCTCGAACACGTGTCGAAGGTGGGTATTGACCGTGTGGGGCGAGACGAACAAGCGGACGCCGATGGCACGGTTTGTGAAACCTTCGGCGGCGAGCCGCGCAACATGTTGCTCGGCGTCGGTAAGCGCGTCCCATCCGATCGTCGGCCTGTCCAGCGACAGAATCCGCCGCCGCACTCCGAGCTCGCGCAGTCGCCGGCGCACTCTGGCTGCGTCGCGGGTGGCACCGGCCGCGACGGTGATCTCGAGGGCCCGGTTCAGCGCGTCGATCGCGTCGGCCCGCGCTCCGTTGGTCAGGTGTGCACAACCGACGTCCTCGAGTGCGGCGGCCAGGGCCAGGGGGCGGGGCCCGGACTCCAGCAGAGAGACCGCGTAAGCCAGATCGTCAACGGACCCGTTGAGCAGGCCACGGCAGTGCGCAGCAATGGCTTCCAGCGTCCGCACGTTCGGGTTGAGCTGGTGGCGGTGTTCGGCGAGTGTCGTCGCCGCCCGCGCGAGTTCCTCGTCTCCGGCGGCAGCCGCGATCCGCACGAGGTGGGGATCGTCCGCGATTTCGACGGGAAACAGGGGAAAGAGGCCGAGGCGTTCCTCCTTGCCGAGTGCGCACAACCATCCGTGGGCCTCTTCAGGACCCGTGGTCGCTGCAGCATGCAGGGCGAGGTACCACGCCGCGTGCTTGCGTACGGCGGGCGCGCTAGTGCTGAGCATGATCTTGGCGATCGCGGCGACGTCGTCAGCGGCCCGCTCCTCCCCGCGGTGAAGCTTCACCCGTCCGAGTGCAACGAGGGAGCCTGCGTCCAGGATGCCGACGATGAGGTGGGCGTCTGCGGGGGTGAATCGACCCTCGAGTGCGACGTTCGCCTCGTCGAGGCGGCCCATCTGCAGCAGATGCCGGCCCCGCCAGCACTCAAACATGTGCACAGCCCAGTTCTGTCTGTCGCGTTGGGCCGCGGCGAGGCCGTCATCGGAGACTGCGGCTGCTTCGTCTACGCGATCGAGCCCGTCGAGGATCCACGAGCGATAGTTGTGTGCGAGCCGCTCTCGGGGGTCGTCTACGCCGACGATGCGTCGCCGCTGGATGTCGTCGATAAGGACGAGCGAACGGCCGAACTGGCTTGTTTGATACGCGATGCCGGACAGGCCGATCTCGAAGGTGTAGCGCGCGGAAGGGTCCGTGTCGGCGTTGATCCCGGCTGACACCTCAGGCTGGGTCGCGAGAGCGTCGTCGAGTCGCCCGGCGACGATGAGGTTGTGAAACAGCGACGCGAGTGCACGCGCGCGCATGTCGGGCGGTAGGCCGGGGAGTGCGAGGGCTTGCCGGAGGTTCTCTGCGCGCACATCAGCCGACAGCGTGAACATGCCGGCGATCCCGATGCGTACTTCGGCCTCCTGCTCGGCTGGCAGAGTCTGCCGGAGCGCGGTGTCGGCGAACTTCCGGGCCTCCTCGCCACGGCCGGCCGCGAACAGCGAGATCGTTCGGCGCGCGACCAGCGGGCCTCGCATCGGGTGACGGTCCGGTGCCAGCTCGAGTGCCCGACTCGCGATATCGGCTGAGGAACTGGGGTCGGTGATGCCGAGCGCCTCCGCGGCGGCGGCGAGAATGCGGATTGCGCCGTCGTCATTGAACTCGGCGCTGTCGGCAAGCTGGCTAGTCACCTCGACGGGGAGCGCCCCGCCGGCGAGAAGGACGTCGGCGGCTCGCCGATCGAGGGCCCGCCTCGCGGCGACGGCGACGAGGTTGCGGATGGCGTCGCGGGTGAGGTCGTGCTGGAAGGCGAGCTTGTTGCCGACGGAGACGAAGATTCCGCCGTCGATGA
>DASZJB010000009.1:0-12103 GCA_035948615.1 Candidatus Dormiibacterota bacterium | reverse complement strand
GTCGGCTTCGCGTCGGCGCTGATCGGCATGGAGGTGACGCATTTCCGGCACATGGCGGCGCTGGTCAGCACGCTGCCGCTCGCGGTCAACGCGTTGCGTGGCGGCAAGCTCGTCGATTCCACCGCGGCCGCCACCTGCATTCCGTGGATCGAGGCGGGATGCTCGGATCCGGACGGGTACCGGCTCGGCGCAACGACGCGCTCGGGGCTTCCGGTGCGAGTAGCGCCCTTCGACACCGCCCGCCACTCAAATCCGAATATCGCTGTGTTCGCGGCCTCCGGGCACGGCAAGAGCTTCGCGATCGGCACCCTGATGCTCGAGGCAGCGGTCGCGGGTGTGAACTCCGTGATCATCGATCCCGAGGGCGAGTACCGCGGCCTGGTCGCAGCGCTCGGTGGGCGCTACCTCGAGCTCGCGCCCGGAACCGATGCGGCCGTCAACGTCTTCGAGGGCGCAGCCAACGATCCCGAGGAGACGGTTGCAGCCGTGGTCGATCTCGTGACCGTGCTCTGCGGTGATCATCTCGGCGACGTCGAGCGCGCCATGGTTGACGCTGCGGCTCGCGCGGCGATCGAGCGCGCGCTCAACGAACACCGCACGCCCATCCTGCAGGACTGCCTCGCCACGCTCGAGGTGGACGCACGCCCGGTGGCCACGGTGGTGCGCCGCTTCTGCACCGGAGGGCTCGGCGCGCTCTTCAACCGCCCGACGTCGCTCGCGGTCGACTCGGGTGTCTGCGCGATCTCGCTGCGCGATATGCCGCCCGAGCACGTTGCGGCCGCGACCTTGATCGTCGCCCGCTGGTTGTGGGAGCTGGTGCGGCGAGATCGCCGCCGGCGTCACATCGTGTTCGATGAGGTTGGTGCGCTCTGCGTGCACCGGCCGCTGCGCGATCTGCTTGTCCAGCTCGCGCGCCGCTGTCGCAAATACGGCGCGTCGCTCGTGGTCGCGACCCAGAACGCCCAGGACCTGCTCGGCACCGATGAGGGCAGCGTGATCGCGACCAACTGCGCTGTGGTCCTCCTGGGCGGTCATCGAGCTGCGGAAACCGCGCGCATGGAGCATGCGTTCGGTCTCACAGAGGCGCAGCGAGGCTTCCTCGAGACCGCATCTCGTGGCGAGTTCCTGCTCCTCGCAGGCGATCGGCGCGTGGCGATGCGGATCGAAGTTCCGGAGCTGCACCGATCCGTACTCGCGGGCGAAACTGGGTCGTGATACCCCTTGACGCCGGGCCTCCCGACTCGCAAGATATGGGGGCTCCCGGACGGCGGAGCCCCAAGATATGGGATCATTAGCGTGATCTCAGCACGCGGAGATTGGGGCTCGAGGTCGCCAGGGCGCGGTCCCGCACACGTCTCTGCACAATGAAGCGCCCATCAGACAGAAGAGGAAAGACCGTGGATCGATCCGCCTCCAAACCCGCTCCAGACGACTCGCACAGCATCTCGATGGAGCCACCGTCGGGGCGTCGAGCGGGGCGCCGAAGTGGAGCTGTTCAGCCTCGCGTGACTGCCAAGGTGGAGGTTGAGGGCGGCGGGATTCACGTCGAGCGGCGCTTCACCCACGAGGGCGTGCACCCCTTCGACGAGGTGACCTGGGAGACCCGGACCGCCGCGATCGGCAACGAGAAGGGTGAGACCGTTTTCGAGCAGAAGGACTGCGAGATCCCGACGTTCTGGTCACAGATGGCCACAAACGTCGTGGTGAGCAAGTACTTCCGCGGCAAGCTCGGCACGCCCGGCCGCGAGACCAGTGTCAAGCAGATGATCTCGAGGGTTGCGGACACGATCGGGAAGTGGGGCAGGGAGGGTGGCTACTTCGCCACCGAGACCGACGCCAAGGCGTTCCAGGACGAACTCACTCACCTGCTGCTCCATCAGAAGATGAGCTTCAACAGCCCGGTGTGGTTCAACCTCGGCGTCGCCACGAGCAAGCCGCAAATCTCGGCGTGCTTCATCAACAGTGTCGAGGACACGATGGAGTCGATCCTCACGCTGGCCAAGACTGAGGGGATGCTCTTCAAGTACGGCAGCGGGACGGGCACCAACCTCTCCACGATTCGCAGCGCAACGGAATCACTCGCCGGCGGCGGAACCGCGAGCGGACCCGTGTCCTTCATGAAGGGCTTCGACGCCTTCGCCGGGGTCATCAAGAGCGGTGGGACAACCCGGCGCGCCGCCAAGATGGTCATCCTCAACGCCGACCATCCCGACGTCGAGGAGTTCATCACCTGCAAGGTCAGCGAGGAGCGCAAGGCGTGGGCGCTCATCGAGGCGGGGTACGACAGCGCGTTCACGGGCGAGGCGTACTCGTCAGTCTTCTTCCAGAACAGCAACAACTCCGTGCGCGTGACCGATGAGTTCATGCGCGCCGTGCAGGACGACCGCGACTGGCACCTCCGCGCTGTCACCGACTCCAACCGGATCCTCAAGACGGTGAAGGCACGGGAGCTGATGCGGCTCATCGCCGAGTCGGCGTGGCAGTGCGGCGATCCCGGCATGCAGTACGACACCACCATCAACGACTGGCACACCTCCGCGGTGACCGGACGCATCAACGCCAGCAATCCCTGCAGCGAGTACATGTTCCTCGACGACACCAGCTGCAACCTGGCGTCGATCAACCTCACCCGCTTCCTCAACGACGACGGCTCGATCGACATCGAGGCCTACAGGCACGCGATTCACATCACGATCACGGCCCAGGAGATCTTGGTCAGCAACGCCTCGTACCCGACCGAGAAGATCACCAAGAACAGCGAGGAGTTCCGTCCGCTCGGCCTCGGCTATGCGAACCTCGGTGCGCTCCTGATGGCTCGGGGCGTTCCCTACGATTCCCCGCAAGGTCGCGATCTCGCTGCCTGCCTCACGTCGATCCTCACCGGTGAGGCATACGCGCAGTCCGCGCGCATTGCCCGCGAGATCGGTCCGTTCAACGGGTACGCGGCCAACCGGCAGCCGATGCTGCGCGTGGTCGGCAAACACCGCGAGGCCGCGTACAACATCCCCACCGACAACATCGAGCCTGACCTCGTCGGCGCCGCCCGGCACGCGTGGGACGAGGCCCACGAGCTCGGCGCTCGCCACGGCTACCGCAACGCGCAGGCGACCGTGCTCGCGCCCACCGGGACGATCAGCTTCATGCTGGACTGCGACACCACCGGCGTCGAGCCCGACATCGCGCTCGTCAAGTACAAGAAGCTCGTTGGCGGCGGCATGTTGAAGATGGTCAACGGCACCGTGCCGGCAGCCTTGCGCCGGCTCGGGTATGGCGAGACGGCGATCGGCGACATCATCGCGTTCATCGACACCAATGACACCATCGAGGGCGCACCGACGCTGCGCGAGGAGGACGTCGCGGTCTTCGACTGCGCGTTCACCCCGCAGAATGGCAAACGCTCGATCACGTGGCAGGGACACCTCCGGATGATGGCCGCGGTGCAGCCGTTCATCAGCGGCGCGATCTCGAAGACGGTGAACATGCCCAACGAGGCGACCGTCGAGGACATCGAGCGCGCGTACACCGACGGCTGGAAGCTCGGGCTCAAAGCAGTCGCCATCTACCGGGACGGAAGCAAGCGCAGCCAGCCGCTGGCGACGAGCATCGACAAGACAACGGGGCACCGCGTTCAGGTCGTCGAGCGTCCGCTGCGCAAGCGCCTGCCAGCAGAGCGCACCGCGATCACCCACAAGTTCGAGGTCGGCGGCCACGAGGGCTACATCACCGTCGGCCTGTATGAGGACGGCACTCCCGGCGAGATCTTCCTGCGCATGGCCAAGGAGGGTTCCACGGTCAGCGGACTGATGGACTCGTTCGCGACCGCCGTCTCGCTCGCTCTGCAGTACGGCGTGCCCCTGCCGGCACTCGTCGACAAGTTCTCGCACACGCGCTTCGACCCGCAGGGGTTCACGCGGAACCCGGAGATTCCCATCGCCAAGTCGGTGATGGATTACATCTTCCGCTGGCTCGCGTCCCGTTTCCTGCCGCAGGAGGATCGCGACCGCCTCGGCATCATCCGTCGCGAGCCCGACGGAAGCGCGACCGAACCGGTGTCAGCCGCCGAGGCCGCGATCGAGGCGATGGCACCGGTCGCGGTTGCTCCAGCAGCGACGGCGCGCAAGCCGGTTGCGGCGATTCCGATCACCAGTCCCGGCGCATTCATCAACCAGGAAGACGCCCCTACCTGCAGCGACTGCGGCAGTCTCATGGTGCGCAATGGCGCCTGCTACAAGTGCCACAACTGCGGCGCAACGAGCGGCTGCAGCTGACTCACTAGCACCTCCTCCCCTCTCGCCCGGGGCCGCCTTCACTCGCTGGAGGCGGCCCCTCTTTCATCCGCTGCTACTGTCATCCGGCCGTGCGCACCGCAACTTGCACCCGCGGGCTCTCCGTTGTCTGGCTGGTCTCCGTGGTCGGTATCGTCGCCGCGTGCGACGCTGTGGTGCCGACCTCCGGCGGGACAGTGTCGGCAAGTGCCAGGTCGAGCGCGACGTCCACAGGAGGCGTCGCCCAATCGCCTCGGCCCTGCTCGTTGCTAAGCCAGTCGAGTGCGGCTCAAATGAGCGGCGACACGAGACCTACGAACCAAGCTCGCGACCTCGTGGACACCGCATCCGGCTACACCGCCTGCATCTTCGCGGACACCCGGGATGAAGCCGACCGGGTGGAGGTGCAAATCACGAGGGTGTCTGGCGGCGTCGGACCCTCAACGTTGCGGGAAGCGGCGATGTTCTTCTCGCTCGGAGAACCAGTGCAACCCTTTCAAGCCTTCTCGGTGGTGGGCGTTGGTGACGACGCGGTGGGCGAGACCATTCCAGGGGTTGCCTTCATCGTGTTCGCTCGTGGAGACCTGTTGGTCTACGTCGGTGCCGGCTCAACATCCATGAGCGCCGCCGCGCTGCGTACCGGCGTCACAAACCTCGCAACCACGATTGCCGCCGACCTTTAGGCAGAGCCGCTCTGTGAGGTTCAACGAGGGCTGCCGTCGGCTGGTCGACAACAGACCCGGAAGCTGCATTCTGTGACGAGAGGGCCGCCTCCAGCTGAGGAGGCGGCCCCTCGTTCTTCGCATCGTGTTCAGCGCGGGGCTGGTCCGATACGAACCGACGATGTCTGAGTTTGGCGTGCTATGGCAGGGTGAGCGCGCTCGTCAACGAGAATGCCGGCCCGGCACCGTCAATCAAGACGATGTGCGCAGCCAGATGCTGGCGAACCCAGTTTCCAACGGTTGTATGAGTCGCCGTGATCGCGGATGTCTCACCACGGATGATCGCCAGGCGCTGATAGGCGCCGAGCATCGTTGACGAGCCGAAATACTGCTGCGGGGAGAGACCTGGCGGGAGAATACCAGCCGCCTGGCCGGCAGCTGGGTCGGCGAGGTATGCCTGAAGCGCTTCTTGCGTAAAGGTCCGTGCTGCTGCCGCCGATGTGGACGTAATCGCCGTACCCGCGGCTACGTAAAGGACTTGATCCGCGACCGTGCTCGCGATTGCCTGCTGCTGAGTCTTGGGCGCTGACAGCGCTGCGACGATCTGTGCCAAGTCGGGCAGTGTGGAAGTGGTCGGGCGTGTCGCAAGGCCGAGCATCTGCGTGAGGATTGCGACCTGGCTCAGTGCCGCCCCATCAACGGTCACACGAGGCACGCAGATTCGGTGGCCCACCAGCGTCGCACACCCACCAGGAAGGGCACCGTTCGACGGTGCTGCATGGATCGTCTCGCTCAGCGCGAGCATCCACGGCGCGACGGGACTAGACAGCACCGGTTGCGTCAGCACTGGAGCAGGCGCTCGTGTGCCCGTAGCGTGCACGCCGGTTAGCGTACTTGCGATCACTGGAGTGGCCACGCCTGCTGCGGCGACTGTGAGGATCAGTGGCACCAGAGTTCGCTTGGCAGTTCGGAGTCGGAGAGCACTTCTCACAGCAATCATCCTCACTTGAGCCACAGCTCGTTTTGATCGGTGCAGCAGCCGCTGTCGGGGAACCCCTCGTACACCTGCATCACGTGCATGACTTCGAAGTAGTCATAGTCCGGGTGATCGCCGACGCACACTGCAGAGTCAGTGGGACTCTTCAAGCAGTTCACGTAGAACTGACCACCCCACCGGTTCACGAAGTTGTAGCCTTCCTGGTAATACTGCAGATACGTCCCAACATAGATCGGATTCGGCGGGAGCACTGTCCGTCCGTTCTTGACGGTGAGGTAATCCGCGTCAGACGAGACGTAGTCATAGTAGTCACCGTCCAGCGACGCCCGGTTGTAGACGCCGTTACCGCTCGCGTACACCGTGTAGCTGAAGGGAACATTGCTCGTCCAGAACCACCAGACTCGCGAGGTGGAGGCTCCGAAGTTGCTTGCTGCGGATGCGCGCACCGTCGGCGAGATCGCCGCCGATATGCCGCCTACCGCAAGAATGGTCGCGATGGTTGCGTAGCGACGCAGCCGATGGACACGAGCTCGCTTGCGGAGTGTCGTATCTCGCCCAACCTCGTCCATGGGATGGCCTCCAGCAGCACTGACATCCTTCACGTCGCTGCATAACGTTGAGCCAGGGTGAGCGAGCGGACTTACCGCAAGATGAAGGTCTGATTACCGAGAGAGCGCGCACGGACTCAGCCGCGCGCGCCCTCGTTGGTCATCAACCGATCAGTAGTGACCCCACTGCTGGTTTATCCCGCCGTAGCATCCGTACATCCGGACGATTTGTCCCTGTCCGCCACCCCAATCGTCAAGACAGCGGCTCCCGGTGACGAAAGAGTTCTGAATTGAGTTGTTGTACGGGGAATTGGGGAACCATGCCTGACTGGCTGCGCTCGAACAGTTGTACACGTGTACCTCCGCTCGCTGTGCTCCCCCCGAGGCATCCAAGCACGTGTGGTGGAGGTAGTTGACCCACGACTGCGACAGGACTCCCATAAAGGAATACACGGCGATAAACGTCCAGTCCTGACCCAGGCTCCTGCCACATGGCTCCAGTGCAACCAGCGACCCGGACGTCCCCGCTCCGGCATCCATGCAGAGGGTTGGAGACTGGAGGGCAGGGATGATGCACCAATTGGCATGCTGCCATCCCGGCGGCGTCAGGTTTCCGCCCCAGGTGGTGCATCCGTCCGCCCAATCGGTCGCGCCCGCGTGAATGGGCGCCGATACCGCGGGTAGACCGATTCCGAGCACGATCAGCGCGGTGAGCAGCGCCTTCGGGGCCCTTCCCAATCTCCTCTTGCGGAGCGTCGTAACTCGTTCGCCCTTGTCCATGCGATGGCCCTCCAGTACCGTTCCTCGGGTAAAGTTCGGCCAGGGTGATCGAGCGGACTTACCCCGAAATAAAGCTCTGATTACAGGCCCGGGCCTGGGGAGGGGGACTCGGATGAGCCAGGCGACCTCAGATCCGCATCCTCTCGAGCTGGCCGTCCTCGGCCCGCTCGAGGTGAGACGCGACGGTCAGCCCCTCGACGTGGGGGGATCCAAACAACGCACGTTGCTGGCGGCGCTCGCACTCGAGGCGAATCGGGTCGTCTCGGACGGGGAGCTGGTCAACATTCTTTGGGGCGACGAACCTGGCGAGGGGACGATCGACGCGCTCCGAGTCCACGTCCACAGGCTGCGCCGGACCATCGAACGGGATTGCGGCGGAGCGCCTGGCGAGGACAGGTTGGTGGTGCGCAGCCTCACCGGATACTCCCTGGTGATCAGGCCCGACGAGCTCGACATCGCTCGCTTTCGCGCGCTCATCAACGAGGCACGAGCCGCGGGTCTTCGTGGTGGCGATGCGCAGGCGCTCTCCCTCTTTGATCGGGCCCTGGCCCTCTGGCGTGGGCCGGTCCTCAACGACTTCGGCGACGCTCCTTTTGTTGCCACCCAACGCATCCGCCTCGACAAGCTTCGCCTGGAAGCGTTGGAGGATCGTTTTGACGTCTGCCTGCGCCTGGGGCTGCATCGCGAGAACGTGAGCGTCATGGAGGCGCTCGCAGAGGAACACCCGCTTCGCGAGCGGTTGCAGGCGCAGCTGCTCCTCGCGTTGTACCGATGCGGGCGGCAGGCCGAGGCATCAGACGCTTATCAGCGCACCCGCCGGCGTCTTGCCGATGAGCTCGGAATGGAGCCTGGACCCGATCTCCAGGCAACATTCCGCGAGATCCTCCGGCACGAGGTGGCGCCTCCTCGCCCCGGAGGTGTCGACACGCCATCGCCGACGTCGATTGCGACCAAGGGGCGCACCAACCTTCCCGCCGAACTGTCGACCTTCATCGGACGCGGAGCGCAGATCGCCGAGGTGACCGAACTGCTCGCGTCGAATCGACAGGTCACCCTGGTCGGGCCGGGGGGAATCGGGAAGACCCGCCTCGCAATCCAGCTGGCACGCCGGTTGCTCGACGCCTATCGCGACGGCGTGTGGCTCGTCGACCTCGCCACCGTCATCGAGGCGGAAACGCTCCCGTACGAAGTGCTGACATGGCTGGGGTTTCGTGAGCAGCCGGACTCCACACCGGTTGCAAGCCTCACAGCCGTCCTGGAGCAGCGTCAACTGCTGCTCGTCCTTGACAACTGCGAGCACCTGGTTGACGCAACCGCTGAACTGGTGCAGACACTCCTGCGCAGCTGCGCGCACCTGTCCATCCTCGCCACCAGCCGAGAGCGCCTCAACTGCGACGGGGAACAGGCCTGGTCGGTGCCGTCTCTCGACACGCCCAATCCGGAGCGCAACGCACCTGTCGAGGTGCTGCTCGAACACGACGCGGTGATGCTCTTCGTCGACCGCGCGCGCCGGGCGCGCCGCTCGTTCGTGCTCACCGAGGACAACGCACGCGCGGTCATATCGCTGTGCTCGCGGCTCGACGGCATTCCGCTGGCGATCGAGCTTGCGGCGGCGCGAAGCGCAGCCCTGTCACCGGAGGAACTGCTGGAACATCTCGGCAACAGGTTCAGGCTTGTCACAGGCAGCCGGCGAGCGTCGGTCTCCCGTCATCGAACCATGCAGGCAACCATCGAGTGGAGTCACCGCCTGCTCATCCCTGAGGAGCAGGTCACGTTCCGCAGACTGGGCGTGTTCTCCGGGAGCTTCGACCTCGCAGCGGCCGAGGCCGTCTGCGTCGACGATGAACTCCCGCCGGACTTCGTTGTCGAATCGCTCGAGAGACTGGTTGACAAGTCACTGGTTGTGTACGCGGACGTTGTCGCCGGGGAAGGGCGATATCGGGTGCTCGAAACCGTGCGCCAGTTCGCCCAGGAGCAACTCGCGAGCGACCCAGGTGCCGATCGAGTCCGGAATCGCCACGCAACGCACTATCTCAAGGTCGGAGAGCGCTGTGAGCGTCAATACGGCGAAGGCCGATTTCGCAACATGGCGCGCCAGCTCGAAGCCGAGTACGCCAACGCTCGTGCAGCTCTGGAGTGGGCAGAAGGCGCGGACCCTGAGTTGTTCCTCAGTCTCGCGGCGACCTGGTGGCATTACTGGTGGCTTCACGGCTCACTCACCGAGGGACGTCTCTGGCTCAGTCGTGCGCTGGCATCGACGGGCGGAGGTGTCTCTGCGCGAGCGCGTGTGCTCTCCGGGATGGGGCGCCTCGCCGCCATCCAGGGAGACAGCGCCGAAGCCGAGCGGGCATTCACTGAGGGGATGGCGCTCGCGATTCGCGACGGCGATCAGGTGACCTTGGCGGTCCTGCACAACAGTCTTGGTGTGGTTGCACTCTGGCGAGAGTCCGCCGCGGAAGCCGACGCTCACTTCCACGAGGCCGTCGCGCTCTGGGATTCGCTGAAGATGCCGGTACGAGCAATGGCTGCCTACGCGAATCTCGGTGAAAGCTCCTTCATCCGCGGCGAGTACGAGCAGGCTCGGACCCAGTACGAGTCGGCTATCCGGATCGGCGCCGAAGACGACTTCGCAATGGCCACGGCGTTGATCAGCCTTGCGAATCTCGAGCGCCACGTGGGCGACTACGGTGCGGCGCGCGAGCACGCAGCCGAGGGGCTCCGCGTCGCTCACCGAGATGCGTTTGCCATCGGCGTTTCCAGCGGTCTGCAGGCGTTCGCCTTTCTGGCAGCGGCTGAGGATCAACCCTTCCATGCAGCGGTGCTGGCTGAGGGGTCGGCGATCCTCACGGAACGCTGGGGAGCTGCCCCGGATCGCATCCCCGATCGCCCTGAAGCCGAGCAGCGCCTGAGTGAGGTGTGCGGACGGCTTGACCACGCGAATCTAGCGCGGGCGCGCAGCCTCGCCGCTGCGATGACCGTCGACGAGGCCGTCGCCTACGCGCTCGGCTACCGCGACACTGACTCGCTCGCGACTCTCACCTCGCGGTCCAACGGGCGACAAGCACCATGAGATCCACACCTCTGATCTGAGCGGCTGAGATCGGATCAGAGCGTCGCAGAACGGTGGCGGCGAAAGCCGGCCGAACATCTGCCCGGTAGCCTTCACCCAGGCGAATCAGAGGCGGGAGATACGGTGCCGCGAGCCGGCACGAGTCGGGGGATTGCCGGGGATGGCTCCTGTACACGGGATCAGCTGGGACGATCGCAAGCGACGTGCGGTCGGCGCCTTCGCGACCGCCGCGGCTCTTCTGGCCGGCGCCGGCGCTGTGGCCGCCACTGCTCACGCCGGCACGCACTTCGTCTCAGTGATCGTGCGAGCGCAACCAGGCCAGGGTGTTGCCGCCGCCGCGGCGGTCGCGCAGTTCGGCGGACGCGTCGAGCAGCACATCGCGCTGGTGAACGCGCTCGTCGCGGACGTCCCCGCCGACGCCGTCCCCGACCTCGAAACTTCGCGAGCCGTAGCCCAGGTGACGCTCAACGCCCCCGTCCAACTGCTCGGCGACTCCTACAGCTCGGTTGGCGCCGGCTACAACCCCGCGACTGACGTCGACTCCATGTTCAACATCGAGCAGATGGACGGCGCCCACGCGTACTGGAGTGCCGGTTACACCGGCCAGGGCGTCGGCGTTGCGCTGATCGACTCCGGCGTGTCCCCCGTGGACGGCCTGGGCACCCCGGGCAAGGTCATCAACGGCCCCGACCTCTCCTTCGAATCACAGGATCCGTCGCTCGAGTATCTCGACACATTCGGTCATGGCACCCACATGGCCGGGATCATCGCCGGCCGGGACAGTGAGGCGACGTCGGTGAGCTCGAGCGACACCACACACTTCGCCGGCATGGCACCCAACGCTCAGATCGTCAGCGTGAAGGTCGCCGACGCGCTCGGCGAGACCGACGTCTCGCAGGTGCTTGCGGCCATCGATTGGGTGGTCCAGCACCAGAACGACAACGGCATGAACATCCGCGTCCTCAACCTCTCCTACGGCACCGACAGCTCGCAGAGCTACGTGCTCGATCCCCTCGCGTACGCCGCGGAGCAGGCGTGGCTGCACGGTATCGTGGTTGTCGTCGCCGCCGGCAACCAGGGGAACAGCTCCAACGGGCTTGACGACCCGGCGATCGACCCCTACGTGATCGCCGTCGGCGCGTCAAACACACGCAACACCATGTCGGTCCGCTATCACACGCCGGCGAGCTTCACGAGCCAGGGTGACGGCACCCGCAATCCGGACCTCTCTGCCCCCGGTGTGCACGTCGTCTCCCTGAGGGACCCGGGATCGTTCATCGACGATCAATTCGGCGCCACCGCAACCGTCGACGGCCGCTTCTTCCTCGGGAGCGGCACGTCCCAGGCAGCCGCCGTTGTCTCGGGAGCGGCGGCGCTGCTGCTCAGCCAGCGACCGGGTCTCACGCCTGACCAGGTGAAGGCGCTGCTCGTGGGCCACACCCACTCCATGTACGGCCCCACCGACCTCAAGGGGAGCGGCGAGCTGAATCTCGCCAACGTGCTCGCTGCTCCGACGCCGAATGCCACCCAGTCGTGGCCGAGCTCGAACGGCACCGGCAGCCTCGAGGCGTCGCGCGGATCCGACCACGTCGTCGATGCAAACGGCAATGCGCTCACCGGCGAGCAGGACATCTTCGGCAACGCGGTTGACACGACGGCGCTGGCCGCCGCCGAGGCGAACGCCTCCGCATGGAACGGCGGAACCTTCAACGGTTCGTCGTGGTCGGGATCATCCTGGTCGGGCTCGTCCTGGTCCGGGTCCTCCTGGTCGGGCTCATCGT
>DASZJB010000008.1:0-6225 GCA_035948615.1 Candidatus Dormiibacterota bacterium | reverse complement strand
GGTGATGGAGAGAACGAGCCGGCAAGCACCTCCAGGAAATCGGCGGTCTCGGCGTTGTTCATACGCTCCAGGGCACGTACGACTTCGGTGGCGAGCGCCAGGCCGGACGCCTCACCGCGCCGCGCAATCAGCCGGTCGCAGGTCGCCGCGAGGTTCGCCATGTTGTGCGTTCCCCCTGAGCGCCCGAGCATGGCGCGGCCACGCTCGGCCACGCCGGTCACGTGCTCCAACCACGACGGTGGGGTCACGGCAGCGCGGGATCGTCCACGGAGGGTTCCCAGCGGAGCAGCGCGACATCGGCAACCTGGCGCAGGTGCGCGCGCATCGCAGCAGCCGCTTCGGCGACCTGCTGCGCCTCGATCGCATCCAGGATGCGGCGATGTGCCAGGAGCGAGTTTCGCGGCCGGTTCGGCTCGCTGAGCGACTCCAAACGAGTTTCGTGAATCGCCTCTGCGAGGCCGTCGATCACATGCTCCAACACCTTGTTGTTGCCGGCTCGGTGCACGGCATGGTGGAACGCGGCGTCGCCATCCATGCCGAGGCCCGCCGAGGCGATCTCCGCATCCATGGCAACGAGCGCAGCGCGCATCGAGGCGAGGTCCTCTTCGGTGCGCCGGGTGGCCGCCAGCTCCGCGAGCCTGACCTCGAGGAGCTCGCGCGCCTCCAGCACCTCGGGGAGCCGGGCGCGCCGTTCGACAAGCTTGTGGAGCACACCGCCGAATCCACGGCTGCGCCGGAGGAAGACGCCACCTCCGTGACGGATTTCAATGAACCCCTGTGCTTCGAGTACCGCCAGGGCCTGGCGCAGCGAGGCTCGGCTGACCTCGAGCCGCGACGCCAGTTCGCGCTCCGGCGGAAACCGCTCACCCACCCGGAGATTGGTGCGGACCACGAATTCCCCGAGCCGTTCGACGAGGTCCTCGTAGAGGCGGGTGCGGCCCAGTGGACGGAGAGGCGAGGTGTCGAGGGTCACGGCGCGGATTATCGCGCAAATAATTGGACTATCCACTGACCCATTGACATAGTCATCCAGCGCGGAGCAGACTCCCGCCAATATCGGGGACGGCCCGTCGTCGGGCCAGTGACGGAGGTTGGACAGTGTCGCCGACAGCCATGGCCCGGATCCCGCAAACGCGCAAACGCCTGCTCACAGGAGTGGCCGTCGCAGTCGTCGTCGCTGCGTGCGGCAGCTCGAGCCCGTCCGCCTCCGGCGGCGGCAACGTCAAGACCGACAGCGCCGGCCATGTCTCCTTCGGCGTGCTCTCATGTTTCACCGGACCGCTTGCGGTCCTCGGGCAGGCGATGCTGCAGGGATCGCAGGTGGCTCAGAAGGTCATCAACAGCTCGGGTGGTGTGCTCGGCAAGCAGCTCGACCTCAGTCACGCGGATACGCAGTGCGATGAGGCCGACGCTGTCCCGGCGGTCCGGCAGCTCCTCTCGGCGGATAGCGTGAGCGGCATCATCGGGCCGGAGACACAGGAGATTGCAGCGGTGGCTCCGATCGTGAGCGCAGCCAGGATTCCCACCGAATTCCAGGGCGGCAGCACGGCGTTTGACAAGAACACGAATCAGTACCTCTGGCGTGATAGCCCGTCGGATTCTCAGCTCGGCGTCGCCATGGCGCTCTACGCCAATCAGAAGGGTTACAAGACCGCGGCGCTGCTCTTCTCGTCGGACATCGCGCAGCAGACGATCCCCAAGCCGATAACGGCGACATGGCAGAAGTTCGGCAACACCATCGTTTCGAATACCACGGTTGCGCCGGGGCAGACCTCGTATCGCACCGAGGTGCAGGCGATCATCGCCGCCAAGCCCGATGTCATCTTCACCCAGCTCGACCCGCAGACGGCGGCGGTCATGTTCCAGAACTTCAAGGAGCTCGACAACCTCGCCATCCCGATTGTCGGAACCGACGTGACCAGCGGTAACGACTACCTCAAGGCGATCACGTATCCGGTCGCGCACGATCATCTCGTCTCCATCTTCGGGACCAACGCCACCGGCGCCGCAGCCGACAACTTCGCCTCCGCGTTCGCGGCGCAGAACGGAGCCAATGCACAGCCGATTGCCGGCGCAAACTACGCGTACGATGCGGTGCTGAGCCTCGCGTTGGCGATGGACAAGGCCGGTACCACCGACGGCCCGGCGGTCATCGCCGACATGAAGGCGGTCACCAACCCACCAGGCACACCGTGCGACACCTACAAAGCGTGCTATCAGGGCATCAAGGCAGGTACCAAGATCAAGATGGACGGGGCCAGCGGTGACCTCATCTTCAACGCGTACAACAACGTCTTTGGTCCCTACGGAGCATTCCAGGCCGACGCCACCACGGGCGCAGAGAACCAGGTGGCGCTCCTTTCCGCCGCGGACCTTGCCACAGCCACTCCCTGACGCATTGGGGGCATCGCGCGCACGCGCTGCGCGTTGCCCCCGTCACGTCCCCGGCCGTCTCGCGCAGCCCCGTCACGTCATTGGAGAATTGGTCTAGATGCACGAGGCTCTACTCACGCTCGGATTCGGTCTCGTCACCGCGGCCATTCTTTCCCTGTCGGCCCTGGCCTTCACGCTCGAATACTCCGTCACCAACGTCGCCAACCTTTCGCACGGTGAGATCCTGACGGTCGGCGCCTACTGCGCATACCTCGTGCAGCAGCACGGCGGCGGAGTGATCCTCTCGGGATTGGCCGCCGCCGCAGGCGGTGGATTGCTGGCGCTCGCCGTGCACAACGGCGTGGTCGATCGATTCGTGCGGCGGGGCATCGGTGGCCTGCCGACGTTCATCGCCACCCTCGGCGTCTCACTGGTCATCCAGAACATCCTGGTGATCATCTTTGGCGCCGCTAACCTGGGCTACACAGTCCCTCAGGGAGCTCCGAGAACGGTGGGGCCCTTTCTCTGGACGGATACGGAGATCCAGATCATGGTTTCCGCGGTGGTGATCACCGCGCTGCTCTACGTGATCATCCAGCACACGCGATTCGGCAAGTCACTCCGGGCGGTGTCGCAAAACCGTTCACTGGCAAGGGTTTCCGGCATCAACGCCAACCGCGTCGCGGCGCTCACCTGGCTGCTTGCCGGGCTGATCGGCGGCTACGCGGGCTTCATCCTCGCGGAGAGCGTCGGCACCTTCAGCCCCTACTCGGGTTTCAGCTTCTTCCTGATCACGCTCACGGCCGCGGTTGCAGGCGGCCTCGGCAAGGCGGTGGGCACGCTCGTGGGCGGGATCATCGTCGGCATCGCGCTGGAGTTCTTCGGCGGATATCTGAGCGCCAGCTACAACCTTGCGTTCGCGTTCGCGATCCTCTCCCTGGTCATCCTCGTACGCCCTCGCGGGCTCTTCGTCGGCGGGAGGCGGAGCGTCTTCGAATGATCGACTATCTGGTCTCGGTCCTCACCGAGGGCTCGATCTTCGCGATCATGGCGCTGGGGCTGAACATCATCTGGGGATGGTCGGGCGACTTCGACCTGGCGTTCTACGGCTATGTCGCGCTCGGCGCGTACATGACGCTGGTGCTGACGATCGGACCGGCCACCACCCCGACGACATACATCCTCGGCCTGTCACTGCCATTTCCGATCGCTGTGGCGATCGCGGTCATCAGCTCGATGCTGCTCGCGCTCATCGTGGGAGCGATCGCGCTGCGCCATCTGCGCGGCATCTACTTCTCGATCGTCACGCTCGGTGCGGTGTATGTCCTCTACACCTTCGCCGGGCAGTTCGTGCCCCTCTTCAACGGGTACAACGGGCTGTCCGGGCTGTTCGACCCCATGGGTGATTTCTTCAACCTCGACTTCACGAGTTACCCGTTCTTCTACCTCGGACTCTGCGTCGCCGTCCTCTTGGTGGTGCTCTTCCTGGTCACCCGGTTGAGCGGAAGTCGCTTTGGCCTCGCGCTGCGCAGCCTGCGCGAGGATGAGCGCGCCGCCGCGGCATTCGGACGGGGCATCTATGTGATGAAGCTCAAGGCGTACGTCATTGGTGCCGGTATCGGCGGGTTGGGTGGAGCACTCTTCGCGGGATATCTCAGCGCTTTCAACCCGTCAGCGTGGTCACCGGTGGAAACGATCGTCCTCTACGCCGCGATTCTCGTCGGTGGTCGCGGCAGCAACCGCGGCGTCGTGCTCGGTGTCGCCGTCATGGTGATGGGCCTGCAGGAGGCGACGAGATACCTGCCGGAGATCGCCAACCAGCCGAGCTTCGCACCGGCGCTGCGGCTCATTCTCACCGGCGTCATCCTGGTGCTGTTCATCCGCTTCCGGCCGCAGGGCCTGCTCCCGGAGCGCCGTCTGCGCGACAAGGATCCGGCCGGGACCGGGGGCGCGGCCGTCGCGGTTGAAGGCTCGGTCGCCGGCGCCACACTCGACACCGGCGCTGCGTGACCGCGCTGCTCGAGGTGCAGGATCTGCACAAGCACTTCGGTGGCGTGCAGGCGGTCACGGCGTGCTCATTCACCGCGGCCGAGGGTCAGATCACCGGGCTGATCGGTCCCAACGGCGCCGGCAAGAGCACAGCCATCGACCTCATCTCCGGCTTCAAGGTCCCCGATACCGGCACCGTCCGCTTCGAAGGCAAGGAGGTGCAGGGCAGGCCGCCGCATGTTGTTTCGCGTATGGGCCTGATCAGGACATTTCAAAGTCCGCGCGAGTGGCCGGCGCTCAGCGTGCTCGAGAATCTCATCCTTGCCTGCTTCGAGCCACGTCGCGAGCGGTTCTGGCGGGCGCTCTGGGGGCCGTCGCGCGCCGAGAAGGAGCGCGCAAACGAGCAGCTGATCCAGGCCCGCGCCGTCCTCGACGAGTTCGGGCTGCTCCACCTCCGCAACGAGCGGGCCGGCAACCTCAGCGGTGGCCAGAAACGCCTCCTGGAGTTCGGGCGCATCCGCATGGCCAAGCCGCGACTGGTCATCCTCGATGAGCCCATGGGAGGCGTCAATCCGGTCCTCGGCGAGCGCATGGCGAGCGCCGTGCTCGGTTTCGTCCCGTCGGGCACCTCGGTTGTCATCGTCGAGCACAACCTGCCGTTCATCGAGCGGGTCACCGACCAGGTGGTGGTGATGGCCGAGGGGCGGGTGATCGCGGAGGCACCCTTCGATCAGCTTCGTGGCAACCAGGCCGTCGTCGACGCCTATCTCGGGGAGATGCCCACCTATGACGACGCTGACGCCTGATCCCGTCCCGGCGGAAACCCCGACCGTCGCGGCCCTCGAGGTCTCGGGGCTCACCGCCGGATACGGTGGGCCGCCGATTGTCGAGAACGTCAGCGTCCGCGCTCTCCGCGGTGCCATCACCGCCGTCGTCGGGCCCAACGGCGCTGGGAAATCCACGTTGCTCAAGGCGATCGCGGGTGTCATCAGGGCCAGCGCGGGCACGGTGATGATCGAGGGGCGAGACGCCACCGGCCTCGCGTCAGAGAAGCTCGTGCGTCGCGGCATCGCCTATGTCCCGCAGGTGGCCAACGTCTTTCCTCAGCTCACCGTCCAGGAGAATCTCGAGATGGGCGGTTACAGCCGGCGGCACGGGCTGCACGAGCGCACCGAGGAGCTGTACCAGCTCTTCCCCGATCTCAAGCTGGCCCATCGACGCCATGCCGAGACCCTCAGTGGCGGCCAGCGCACGATGCTGGCCATGGCTCGAGGGTTGATGGTGGACCCGGCTGTGCTCCTCCTCGACGAGCCGTCCGCCGGACTCTCGCCAAAGTTCCAGAGCGCGGTATGGGAGCGCATCGAGCAGGTGCGCGCCACCAATGTCGCCGTCGTCGTGGTCGAGCAGAACACTCGAGAGACCCTGCGTCACGCGCAGTGGGCGTACGTGCTGGTGCTCGGCAAGAACCGCCTCGACGGCAGGGGCCGAGACCTGCTGCACAACGATGAGGTCGTGAACCTCTATGTCGGCGTGCTCTCCTAGTAAGGCTGTTCGATGGATTCGCAACCCGTGCAGCCGCCGTCGTCGGGCCCGCTCGCGGGGGTGCGCATCCTCGATCTTTCGCGAATCCTCTCCGGCCCTTTCGCCACCATGATCTTCGCCGACCTCGGGGCCGACGTGATCAAGCTCGAGAACCCGCGCACCGGCGACGACACGAGGGAATGGGCACCCCCATACCAGGGCGACCAGTCCGCGTATTTCCTCTCGGTCAACCGCAACAAACGGGGCATCGCGGTCGACCTCAAAGCCGCGCGCGGTCGCGAGATCGCGATGCGCCTGGTCGATATCTCTGATGTTGTCATC
>DASZJB010000007.1:0-13249 GCA_035948615.1 Candidatus Dormiibacterota bacterium | reverse complement strand
CGCGCACCTGGTCACCGATCTGCAGAACATGGAGTCCATCCTCACGAACGCTCGAGTTCTGGTCACAGATGCCAAGATCTCGTCGGTCAACGACCTCCTGCCCAGCCTCGAGCTGGTGATGCGCGCCGGGCGTCCGCTGCTCATCGTTGCCGAGGACGTCCAGGCCGAGGCGCTGGCCACCCTGGTGGTCAATCGCGCACGGGGGACGTTCAGCGCCATGGCGGTCAAGGCCCCCGCGTTCGGGGAGCGCCGTGACGCCATCCTCCAGGACATCGCGGTGCTCACCGGAGCGACCGTGGTCAGCGAGAAGACCGGCCAGCGCCTCGACGCCGTGCGTGACGACCAGCTCGGCGTCGCCGGGCGGATCACGGTCACCAAGGACGACACCACGATCGTGCGCGGCGGTGGCACCAAAGCCGCCATCGAGGCGCGCTGTGCCGAGATCCGTCAGCAGATGGAGGAGACGACCTCCGACTGGGATCGGGAGAAGCTGCAGGAGCGGCTCGCGCGCTTGACCGGCGGCGTCGCCGTGATCAAGGTCGGAGCCGCCACCGAGGTCGAGATGAAGGAGCGCAAGTCTCGCGTCGAGGACGCGCTCGCGGCCACGCGTGCTGCCATCGAGGAAGGCGTGGTCGTCGGCGGTGGGGTCGCCCTGCTTCGCGCAATCCCGGCTGTCGAGGCGCTCAAGCTCGACGGCATGGCGCGGGTCGGGGCCGACATCGTCGCAAGGGCGCTTCGCGAGCCGCTGCGCATCATCGCTCAGAACGCCGGCCTCGAAGGCCAGGTGGTGGTCAACGAGGTGGCCGTCGCCAAGGGCGATCATGGCTTCGACGCGGTGAGCGAGACCTACGGCAACCTCATCGAGCGAGGGATCATCGATCCCACCAAGGTCGTGGTGGCAACGCTGGTCCATGCGACCTCGATCGCCACCATCGTGCTCAGCACCGACGCGCTGATCGCCGATGCGCCCGAGAAAGAGGAAGCCGGCGCGGGCGGCGGCCACTCGCACGGCGGCGGCGGTATGGGCATGGACGACGACGACATGGACTTCTAGCGTCGGGTAGTCACGCTGTCGGCTGCACGGCCCGGTGCGTCCGTGACCTGCACTGGTGTCGTACCGTTGCCATGGTCATGCACCGACCACCACTGACCCCGGCGAGCCGCTGACGTGTGCGGGATCACGGGCTTCTGGGGTCCGCCCGACAGGGCTTTGCTCGACGCGATGACCGAGTCGCTCCGCCATCGTGGTCCGGACGACGAAGGCCACTTCGAGGATGCCACTGCATCCCTCGGATTCAGGCGGCTGAGCATCATCGACCTCGAGCACGGCAACCAGCCGGTGTCGATGGACGGCGGCCGGCTTCAGATGGTCTACAACGGCGAGGTCTACAACTTTCGCGAGCTGCGCGCGGAACTGGAGACGCACGGGCACACCTTCGACACCACCTGCGACACCGAGGTCGTGTTGCACGCGTATGCGCAGTGGGGCACCGACTGCTTCCGCCGCTTCAACGGCATGTGGGGTCTCGCCATCCTTGACGAGCGCACCCCCGAAAAGCGCCTGGTGCTCGCGCGCGACCACTTCGGCATCAAGCCACTCTTCTATGCGCGTCATCGCGGGCGAGTGGTCTTCGCATCAGAGATCAAGGCAATCCTGCAGGACGAGACCTTCCCACGAGAGGTCGACGACCAGCAGCTGTACGAATACCTTCGGTACGGGCTGTTCGACCACAACGACGGGACATTCTTCCGGGGGATACGCCAGGTGCCCGCCGCCGCGTTCGCGGTCGTCGACGGCGGCACGATCTCCGAGACGGTGTACTGGACTCCACGGCTCTCGGAGGACGGCGACGCGAGCCCGGAAGCGTTTCGCGCGGTCTTCGAGCGCGCGGTCCAGCGGCGTCTTGTCGCCGACGTTCCGGTTGGCATCTGCCTGAGCGGCGGTCTCGACTCGTCCTCGATCTGCACCGTGATGGCGCAGCAACTCCGCGATCACGTTCGCGACACCGAGTCGCTCGGTGACCGTTTGAAAACGTTCTCGGCGGTGTTCCCCGGGGATCGCATCGACGAGAGCGCGTACATCGACAGCGTGCTCGACGTGACCGGCGCGGACAACAGCGCGGTGCAGCCCACCGACCAGGACTTCATCCGCGAGCTGGAGGCGTGGGTCTGGCACATGGAGGAGCCGATGGTCTCGTCGGCGCCGTTCGCCATGTGGATGGTGATGCGCCTGGCCAGACGGCAGGTCACGGTCACCCTGGACGGGCAGGCCGGTGATGAGCTGCTGGCGGGGTACGACCACTACCCGTATGTGCTGCTCCGCCAGCTTGTGCGTGAGCGCCGCTACGCCGAGTTCGCTCGTGAGGCGTGGTTGCTCCGCGACATCGTGAGCCCGCTGGTCCGCCGGCGCCTGCGCGAACGCGGTCAGCGCGTCGACGTCGCCGGCATGCTCGCACCGTCCTTCTGCCGCGGGCGCAAGCCGCCGGTGGACGATCGGGTCGCCGATGATCTCAAGCGCCGCCTGCTCCAGGACTTCCGCGTCTACAGCCTGCCCCCGTTGCTGCGCTACGAAGATCGCGCGTCGATGGCGCACTCGCTCGAGGCGCGCCTGCCCTTCCTCGACCAGGAGCTCGTAGACTACATCCTCACGCTGCCGCGCAGCGCGATCATCCACAACGGCTGGACTCGCGCGATCGTCCGCCAGGCTCTGCACGGTGTCCTGCCAAAGAAGGTCGAAGGTCGGCGCAAGAAGATCGGTTTCACGACGCCCGAGTTCCGCTGGTACCGCCGCCAGCGAGCCGTGCTCCAGAGCCTGATGCGCTCACCGTCATTTCGCGCTCGCCCGTACTGGAAGGCCGCCGCCGTCGCCGAGAACTTCCGCCGCGCGTGCGCCGGCGAGATTGAGGAATCGATGTTCTTCTGGCGCGCTGTCAATGCCGAGGTGTGGCTGCGCGTGTACATCGACGGCGCGACGCGCGCGCTCGACGAGGACAGCTACCAGGGCGGATTCGTCCGCCGGGGTGACCGCGCAACCGCACGCAAGGTGGCCGGCGGCGACGCCCTGCTCGATCGAGCCCACCTCAACTGGGGCCGCCATCTGTTCCTCGAGGACAGGGGCCGGATCTGGGCGCGCCTTCCGTTGCGGTCGTCGCTGATCAAACCTGGCGACGACCTCCTCGAGGCGATATCAGGCAGTCTCGAGCGGTTGCGCAGCGATGGCATCGATGTGGCGGACGGCGACGTCCTGCTGGTGAGCGAGAAGGCGCTGGCGATCAGCCAGGGGCGTTCCTATCCGATCAACGAGATCGCGGTGTCGCGGACCGCACGGTTGCTCTCCCGGTACGTGAGCCATGAGCCAACCGGGGTCGGTCTGGCCCATCCGACCACCATGCAACTGGCCATCGACGAAGCCGGGGCACCGCGGATCATGCTCGCTGCCGCGGCGGCGGCCGTCACCAAGCCGCTCGGCATGCGCGGCGTCTTCTACCGCGTGGCGGGTCACGGCGTCAACGCCATCGACGGCCCCTCGTCGCTCAACCTCCCGCCGTATGACACCTGGGCAACCAAGTCGCCTCTGGATCCTTCCGGTGCGGCGCTGCGCATCGCCGCCGACGTGCGCCGGCGCACCGAGCGCCGGATCGCAGTCGCGATCATCGACGCCAACGACATGGCAGCAGAGGTCTTCGCCTCGGTGGGCATCGATGCCAATTCTGTTCTGGCCATGGTTGCCGACAACCCGCTGGGACAGTCGGACGAGCAGACGCCGTTCGGTCTGGTGCGGCGGGTGGCCCCCGCGGAGGTCACAGCGCCGGCGCCGGAGCCCGTGCCGGTCGGAGCGTGAGCCGGACGGACGGCGACGGGGCGCTCCGCTGGGCGGAGATCGACACCGATGCGCTGGCGAACAACGCGGCGGTGATCGCAACGCTGGTGCGGCCGTCGGGGCTGATGGTCATGGTCAAGTCGAACGGTTACGGGCACGGCATCGGGATTGCCGCCAGGGCGGCACTCGAGGGCGGCGCCTCGTGGCTCGGCGTCTACACCCCGCAGGAGGCCCTCGCGCTGCGAGCCGCGGGCTTCCAGGCACCGATCCTGGTGGTCGGTTGGAGCCCGCCGTCAACACTCGATGAGCTGATCGCCGCTGGCGTCGAGATCAGTGTTCTCGATGCCGACGGAATCCGGGCGGTCGCCGCCACGGCAGTGGCCGGCACCGCTCGCGTCCACATCAAGATCGACACCGGCCTGCACCGGCTCGGCGCGCTTCCCGAAACCCTCGACTCGCTGGTGAACGCGGTGCGCGGCGCCGGGGATCGCGTGCACGTGGTCGGAATCTTCACGCACTTCGCCTCGGCTGGCGACGATGCCGCGTTCACCATCGTCCAGCACGGGCGCTTCCTCGAAGCCGTCGATGCGCTCCGCGGCGTGGCACCCGACGCGCTGTTGCACACATCGGGCAGCGCCGCCATCCTGGTGCATCCCGCCATGCACCACGACCTGGTGCGCGCGGGCATCGCCTTTTACGGCTACCCGCCGGTGCCCGGCCCGGCGACGCTCCGGCTGGCGATGAACGTGTTCTGCCGCGTCGCCCAGGTGAGGACGGTCGCGGCCGGCGAGAGCGTCGGCTACGGGCGCACCTGGCGCGCCCCGACGGCGCGCCGCATCGCCACTGCGGCGCTCGGCTACGGACAGGGCCTGCCCCGCGCCCTCTCGAACCGCGGGCGCCTCGGGATTCGCGGGTCCGTGTGCCCGATTGTCGGCATCGTGAGCATGGATCAGGTCGGAGTCGACGCGTCCGACGTGGACGGCGTCGTGGCGGGAGACACCGCGATGTTCATCGGTGAGCGCGACGGAATCCGCATCGGCGCCGACGAGGTCGGCGACCTCACCGGCACCTTGCCGCACGAGGTTCTGTGCGGCATCGCGGAGGGCATCCCCCGCCATCCTGCGGGCACGCCGGCTGCGCTACCGTGAGCAGTGTGAGCCGCCCGGTGCGCATCGCTGTCGCCCAGTACGAGCCGCACGTCGGCGAGCTCGAGCACAACCGCTCGCAGGCGGTGCTGTGGGCAACGTCAGCCGCCGCACAGGGTGCCGACCTCATCGTCCTTCCCGAGCTCGCCTCCAGCGGGTATGTGTTCGCGGACGAGGCCGAGGCACAGCGCAGCGCCGAGGATCCAGACGACGGACCGACCGTCCGCGCACTGCGCGAGGTGTGCGCGACGCACGGCTGTAACATCGTGGCCGGGATCAGCGAGCTGGACGGCGCCTGCAGGCACAACAGCGCGGTGCTGGTCGGTGCATCCGGGCGCCTGGCCACCTATCGGAAGCTGCACCTGTACTACGACGAGCAGACCTGGTTTCAGCCCGGCGACGACCTGCCGATCGCCGAACTCCCATTCGGTCGGGTGGGCATCATCATCTGCTTCGACCTCTGGTTTCCCGAGGCTGCACGGGCACTCGCTCTCGCCGGCGCGGAGATCATCGCGGTGCCGACCAACTGGGTCGCGTCCTTCAAGCGCACGGTCTGGGACGATCGGGGTTACTGCCAGGGCGACTATGTTGCGATGGCAACGGCCGCCCAGAACGGCGTGGTCATGGCCTGCGCGGATCGGATCGGGGTCGAGCGCGGTGTGACGTTCATCGGGGCCTCGATCATCGTCGGGGCCGATGGCTGGCCCGTGTCCGGCCCGGCGAGCAAGGATCAGGAGGAGTTGCTGATCGCCGACGTCGACCTCGAGTCCGTGGAGCAGGCGAGAATCCGCACACCGCGCAACCATCTGCACACGGATCGGCGGCCCGATGCCTATCGCGCATCGACCGGGCGCGCCACGCCGGCAACCGGGGCGCACGCCTGAGCGCGACCATCGGCGCGACCGCCCTGCTGGAGGGGCTGAACCGACCGCAGCGTGACGCTGTCGAGGCGCCTGACGGTCCGCTGCTCATCTTCGCCGGCGCCGGCAGCGGCAAGACCCGCGTGCTCACGCACCGAATCGCCTATGTCATCGCCACGCGACGGGTGCGCCCTGACGAGATCTGCGCCGTGACCTTCACCAACAAGGCTGCTCGTGAGATGCGTGCCCGCGTCGAGCAGTTGATCGGCGACAGCATCAAAGGGATGTGGCTCGGCACATTTCACGCATTGGGGGCGCGGCTGCTGCGCCGCGATGGCGAGGCGATCGGGATTCCTCCCGGGTACACGATCTACGACGAGACCGACCGTCTTGCGGCAATCCGCGACGCCATTCGCGCCGAGGGGATCGACGAGAAACGCCTGACCCCGAGCCGTGCCGCGCACGCCATCAGCGCTGCGAAGAACGAGCTCCTCGATGCGCGTGACTTCCAGGCGCGGGTCAGCCCGAACACCATGGATGAGCAGATCGCACGTATCTACTGGGCGTACGAACGCGAGCTCGACTCTGCGTCCGCGCTGGACTTCGATGACCTGCTGCTGCGCGCGGTCACCCTGTTTCGCGAGGCCGACTCCGTCCGTGAGTACTACCAGGACCGCTTCCTGCACCTCTTCGTCGACGAGTACCAGGACACCAACAAGGCGCAGTACGAGCTGGTGAAGATCCTCGGGGCGAAACACCGCAATGTCACGGTGGTCGGTGATGATGACCAAAGTGTCTACGGCTTTCGAGGCGCAGACGTGCGCAACATTCTCTCCTTCGAGCGTGACTTCCCGGATGCGAAAACTGTGACCCTGGAACAGAATTACCGCTCCACGCAACCGATTCTCGACATCGCGCACGCGGTGATCCGCAACAACAGCGAGCGCGCGCAGAAGAAGCTCTGGACCGAGCAGAGCATCGGCGAGCCGGTCCGGCTCATCTCGGTCTACGACGAACGCGAGGAGGCGATCGCGGTCGGTACGGAGATCGAGAATCTCATCGGTCGCGAGGGGATCGCGCTCGCCGAATGCGCTGTCCTCTATCGAACCAACGCGCAGTCACGGGCTTTCGAGGAAGTGTTCCTCAGGCGCGGAATCCCCTACCAGCTGGTCGGCGGCCTGCGCTTCTACGACCGGCGCGAGGTGAAGGACGTGCTCGCCTACCTGCGTCTGTGCGTCAACCCTCGCGACGCCGTGTCGTTCGCGCGCGTGGTCAACACTCCACGACGCAAGATCGGAGATCGCACCGTTGCCGAGCTGGAGAAGCTCGGTCGCAAGAAAGGCCTCGCGCCACTGGAGGCAGCGCAACGCCTCGACGAGGGCGAACAGGGCATCGGGCCCGCGGCGATGACCGCGCTGCGCGGATTCGCAACGCTCATGGAGCGCCTCAGCAGTGACGCCCAGCGCGTGCCGCTCCCGGTGCTCCTCGAGCGTGTCCTCGACGAGACCGGCTACCGCGAGATGCTCCAGGACGGCACCCAGGAGGGCATCGAGCGATGGGCGAACGTCCTCGAGCTGGCGGGGCTCGCCGCCGAGTATGCCGACGTCCCGCCACCCGACGGGCTCGCGCAGTTTCTCGAGAACGTCGCGCTGGTCAGCGACGTCGACACCATGCGGGATGAAGCACCGGGTGTCACGCTGATCACGCTCCACCAGGTCAAAGGGCTCGAGTTCGGAGTCGTCTTCATCGCCGGCATGGAGGAGGGGCTCCTGCCTCACTCTCGCGCGCTCGAGGAGGGTGACCCCGGCATTGCCGAGGAGCGCCGGCTGACCTACGTCGGCATCACACGAGCGCGCCGCCGCCTGTACCTCCTGCACGCATTCAGGCGGCACACCTATGGGACGCCACAGCTGGCCGAGGCGTCTCGATTCCTGGGTGAGATCCCTGGTGAGATGCTCGAGGTGCAACTGCGCCCGGGCGCGCCGTCATTCGGGGATGTCCGCGCTTCCGGGACGGTGCGCCGCGCGGTGGCAGGCTATGCCACGCGTCCCAACCCCGTGGAGCTGGCGCCGCAGCGGTTCAGCGAAGGCATGCGCATCGGTCATCAGCGCTACGGTGAGGGCACCGTGCTCAAGAGCACCATGACCAGAGCCGGCGAGGAGCTGGTGATCAAGTTCGACGATCATGGCGTCAAGATCTTCGCCGTTGCCGATGCGACCCTCTGGCCGATCGTGGACTCCTGACATCGCAATGGATACCAAGAACGTCGAGGCTGCTACTGCCAAGGAGGCGCGCGACCGGGTCCTGGCGTTGCGCAAGGAGCTCGACCACCACTCCCGCCAGTATCACGTTCTCGACTCGCCGGAGATCTCCGATTTCGAGTACGACCACCTCTTCCGCGAGCTCGTCGATCTCGAGGCGGCGCATCCGGATTTGCAGACCGCCGATTCGCCGACTCAGCGGGTGGGCGGCGAACCTGCGGCGACCTTCACCAAGGTCAGGCACCGCACCCCGATGCTCAGCCTCAACAACGCGTTCAGCCCCGACGAGGTGCGCGAGTTCGGCGTCCGCGCGGAGCGCGCCATCGGCGCGGTGGGCGGCTACGTCTGCGAGCTCAAGATCGATGGCCTCGCGATGTCGATCACCTACACGGGCGGCACCTACGTCCGCGCGGCCACGCGCGGCAACGGCGTTGAAGGCGAGGATGTGACCGCGAATGTGCGCACCATTCGTTCGGTCCCGATGACGCTGGCGCAGGTGTCGGGCCTCCCTGATGAGCTCGAGGTGCGCGGCGAGGTCTATCTTCCCAAGGGGGCGTTCGCCGCGACCAACGCGCGCCTCGACGAGGCGGGAAAACCCGGATATGCCAACCCGCGCAGCGCCGCGGCAGGCGCGGTTCGCCAGCTCGATCCCTCGGTCACGGCGGCGCGCGGTCTGCAGACCTTCATGTACGCGATCGATCCCTCGGGGAAGATCAAGAGCCAGGCTGAGGTCCTGGACACGCTTGCAACGCTGGGATTCCGCGTCAATCCGCACCGTCAGCTCGCCGGTTCGATCGACGAGGTGCTCGCCTTCCTCGACCACTGGTCCGAACGCCGCCATGACCTCGACTACGACACGGACGGCATCGTGATCAAGGTCGCATCGCTCGCCGAACAGGCGGAGCTCGGCACCATCTCTCGCGCACCTCGGTGGGCGATCGCCTACAAGTTCCCGCCCGAGGAGCACGAGACGCAGGTGCTCGACATCCACGTCCAGGTCGGACGCACCGGCGCCGTGACGCCGGTCGCGATCCTGGAACCCACGCTGGTGGCGGGCTCCACGGTTCGGCGCTGCACCCTCCACAACGAGGATGAGGTGGCGCGCAAGGACGTGCGCATCGGCGACACCGTGCTGATCCACAAGGCAGGTGATGTCATCCCAGAGATCGAGCGAGTGATCCTCGAGAAGCGTCCCGCGGGGACCACCCCCTGGCAGATGCCCGAGCACTGCCCCGCGTGCGACTCGCTGCTGGTGCGCGAACAGGGGGAGGTGGTCCGCCGCTGCCTGAATCCGCTCTGTCCCGCGCAGCGACGCGAGCTGATCATTCACTTCGCTTCACGCGGCGCGATGAACATCGAGGGCCTGGGTCCTGCGGTCATCGATCAGCTCATCGACCTCGGGTATGTCACCGAGCCTGCCGACCTGTTCCGCCTCACCGCCGAGCAGCTGCTGACGCTGGAGGGGTTTGCCGAGCGGTCCGCGACCAAGTTGATCGAGTCGATCGCGTCCCGCCGTCGCGTACCGCTGGCTCGATTCATCAACGCCCTGGCGATCCGTCATGTCGGTGAGCACACCGCGGAGACCCTGGCGGCGCATTTCGGAAGCATCGACGCGCTTTGCGCTGCCACCGAGGAGGGTCTCCTCGGCGTCGAAGGAATTGGCGCGGTGGTCGCCTCACATATGGCCGCCTGGTTCACGTCCAGCGAAGGCCGCGCGGTGCTCGAGCATCTCCGCGCTGCGGGCGTGGACCCCGAACGCGCGGCCGGCGGCGGCGGCCCGTGGAACGGTCAGACCTGGGTGATCACCGGGAGCCTCGACGGCATGAGCCGGGCCGACGCCGAGGCCCGGATCCGCGCGCTCGGAGGCAACCCGAGCTCGAGCGTCAGCCGGAAGACCCACACGGTCGTGGCTGGGGCATCTCCGGGGAGCAAGCTGGAGAAGGCCCAGAGGCTCGATGTCCGTGTGCTCGATGAGGCCGAGTTCGTGGCCGAGCTCGACACGGCAGAGGGTTCTCGCTGAGCAGCGATACAGTGACCAGCATGGCGGCCCCTCGGCGCGCAGAGCGCCTTCTCGATGACAAGGCGCAGCTCCGAGCACGTCTTCGCGCGTCACCCGACGGCCCGGGCGTGTACGTCATGCGTGGTCTCGACGCGCGGGTCATCTACGTGGGCAAGGCCTCGAACGTGCGCAACCGCCTGCGCTCGTGGTTCACGGGCGTGGATGCGTTGCAGCCACGCACCCATCAGCTGATCGGGAGTGTCTTCGATTTCGAGGTGATCGCCTGCCAGAGCGAGCACGAGGCCCTCGTCCTCGAGAACACGCTCATCAAGCAGCATCGCCCGCGTTTCAACGTGCGCCTCAAGGACGACAAGAGCTACCTCTATCTCAAGATTCCTCGCCCCGGGGTGCACGATGCGGTCGCTCCCGGGACTGCGCGCGAGGAGGTGCGCAAACCCCGTGGCAAGAGCGCCGAGGGGGCGACGCTGTTCCCGAGGCCCTACTACACGCGCAAGGTGATCCGTGATGGCGCGCGCTACTTCGGGCCGTACACCAGCGCTCAGTCGTTGCGCACCACGGTCCGTTCGCTGCGCACCATCTTCCCGTTCCGCACCTGCAGCGACGAGATCTTCCGGCGGGGCAGAGTGTGCCTCGATTATCACATCAAGCGTTGCTCGGGTCCGTGCGAGGGAAAGATCGACGGTCCCGAGTACGCCGAGATCCTCGAACAGGTCCAGGAGTTCATGGAGGGTCGGTCGGACACCCTGCATGACGAGTTGCGCGACCAGATGGACGCTGCCGCCGACAATCGCGACTACGAGCTCGCCGCGCGTTTTCGCGACCGTTTGCGGGCCATCGAACGGATCAGCGAGCGCCAGACGGTGCTCCGCGGCGCGCGCACCGACGAGGACTGCATCGCTGTCGCCGTCGAGGCGGGTCGCGCCATGGCCGCGGTGCTCAGCATCCGCCAGGGGCGCGTCATGGCGATGGAGACGCACGAGCTCGAGGGCGTCGCCGGGCTCGACGCCGCGGCGTGCCTCGGCGGGTTCCTTCCGCAGTATTACGCCAACGTGACGTCGATTCCTCGCCGGCTCCTGGTGTCCGAAGAGGTCGAGGGGCGCGCTGTGTTCGAGGAGTTCCTCGCCGAGCAACGCGGTGGCCCCGTTGAAGTTCACGTCCCCAAGCGCGGCGATGCCCGTCGGTTGATTGCGCAGGCCGCGGAGACCGCGCTGGTCGCGCTCCGCCAGCAGCGCATCGTCGATGACTACGATGCGGCGAAAACCGAGGCGCTGCTCGACGATCTCGCGAGCCGGCTGCAGCTGCCGGCTCCACCGCGACGCATCGAGTGTTACGACATCAGCAACACCATGGGCACCAACTCGGTTGGTTCGATGGTGGTGTTCGAGGAGGGACGCCCGGCGCCCGCGAGCTACCGCCACTTCGGGATCAAAACCGTTGAGGGCTCGAACGATTTCGCCTCAATCGAGGAAACCCTGCGCCGCCGTTTCCGCCGGCTCGGACCCCGCGACGATGGTCCGGAGGCGGATGTCCCGGTGCTCGATCCCGCCGGAGCCAACGGCACCAACGAGCGGCCGCGCCGGGCTGCGCGTGGTGGCGGGGATGATGCGGACCTGAGCTTCTCGGTGCTCCCCGACCTGATCCTCATCGACGGCGGCAAGGGCCAGCTGAGCGCCGCGGTCAAGGTGCTTCGCGAGGCGGGCCTCATGCGCGTTCCCGTGTTCGGGCTCGCCAAGCGGAACGAGGAGCTGTACAAGCCTGGCCGCGCGCGGCCGATCATCATCGAGCGGGACAGCCCGACGCTGTTTCTCGTGCAGCGAGTACGCGACGAAGCGCACCGTTTTGCCATCACCCGCCACCGCGCGCGCCGCGGACGTGCGGCGCTCCGGTCGAAGCTCGATGTTGTGCCAGGTCTCGGTCCGGTTCGGAGGCGCGCCTTGCTTCGCCAGTTCGGGAGTGTCGACGCCATCCGCGACGCCCCGCTGGAACAGCTGACCACAGTGGTGCCGCGGCCGGTGGCGCTGCGCGTCAAGGAGCTGCTGTGAGCGAAGGCGAGGGAGCGCTGCCCGTCGTGGTTGCGGTGACGTCGTTCGGCTTCAAGTTCGGTCTCCCCGAGGATGCGGGCTGGGTGTTCGACGCGCGCATGGTGCGCAACCCCTTCTGGGTGGCCGAGCTGCGCTCCTTCACCGGGCTCGATGCACCGGTTCGTGACTACGTCCTCGAGGACCCGGTTGCGAGGGACCTCATCGATCGGATGCAGTCGCTGCTGGTCTGGACGGTGCAGCGCTACGCCGAGCGCGACCGAGACGTCCTCAGCCTCGCCGTGGGGTGTACGGGCGGCAGGCATCGCTCGGTAACCATCGTCGAGGCGCTGGCGGAACGCCTGCGCGCTGACGGTCTGACGATCACGGTGACGCATCGCGATGTCGACGTGCCGGATCCCCGGCTCTGAGACACGAGCGCCCGACCATGGACCCTGCACAGTCCTTCACGCAGCGGGTCGCCGCTGAGCTCGCACCGCACACACCATTGCTCGCCTGTTGCAGGCGATCGCTCGTGGAGGGTATGGCGCTGGTCACGACCACACCTGGTGCCATCGCGACCACGCGCCCGGTTGCGGCACGCGCCGCGATGCAGGCGCTGCATGCCGAACGCATCGCGGCACACGTGTCCCGGGTGAGCGCCGCTCGGCGTATCCAGTACCTGCTCGTCGGCATCGAGCCGGCGATCATAGGGACGACGTCGATCCGTATCTGTTGCAGACGCAGTCGCCTTCGCGGAGCGTTTCTCAGCGCCGGCCGCCTGGTCCGCCCTGACGGGGAGCCCTACCTCGAGATCGGCAGCGCAGACGAGGGCGGCGCCAGGCAGCTGGCCGATGATTTCGCGAACCTCGGAGTCAGCGCTCGAACCCGCCGCCGGCGTGGGCGTTGGGTGGTCACGGTCCGATCCGGACCCGCCGTCGGGACCGCGCTCAGCTCCATCGGCGCGCAGGCCGGCCGGCTGACCTTCGAGGCGGGTCGCGTGATCCGTGAGGTGCGCAGCGGCGTCAACCGCCGCCTCAATGCCGAGACCGCCAACCTGCGCCGGACCGCGGCTGCGGGGGTGCTGCAGCTCGAGTCGATCGCCGTGCTCGAGGCCGACGTCGC
>DASZJB010000006.1:0-8731 GCA_035948615.1 Candidatus Dormiibacterota bacterium | reverse complement strand
CCGATAGAATGAACGTACGTGATCCCCCGGTACGCCCCGCAGCAGATCGCGAAGATCTTCAGTGACGCATCGCGGCTGCAACGGTGGCTGGATGTCGAGTTGCTCGCGTGCGAGGGGTGGGCCGAGATCGGCCGCATCCCCATCGAGGCGCTGACCGCGCTCCGCGGCGCGACCATCGATGCCGATCGCATCGCCGAGCTCGAGGCCGAGCAGGGACATGACATGGCGGCGTTCGTGGCGGCTGTCCAGGAGACGGTCGGTGACGCGGGGCGGTACTTCCACCTCGGGTTGACCTCGTCCGACGTGGTCGATACCGCCCTGGCCACTCAGCTTCGCGACGCGGCCGGAGTGATCGACGCGGACGTCGATTCCCTGATCGGGGCACTGACCGAGCAGGCTGAACGCCACCGCCTCACTGTGATGATGGGCCGCACCCACGGCGTTCATGCGGAGCCGCTGACGCTCGGCGTCAAGCTCGCCAATTTCGTGGACGAGGTTCGTCGCTCCCGTATCCGGCTCGCTGCGGCAACGGCCGAGATCGCGGTCGGCCAGATCACCGGCGCGGTGGGCACCCATGCGAGCGTTGCTCCCGAGGTGGAGGAGCATGTGTGTCAGGAGCTCAAGCTCGCCACCGCACCAGTTTCGACGCAGGTGCTCGCGCGCGACCGCCACGCGTCGTTCATCAGCGCGCTCGCCTTGCTGGGCGCGGTGCTCGAGCGGCTGGCGACCACCATACGGCTGCTCCAGATCACCGAGGTTGACGAGGTCGAGGAACCCTTCGGACAGCGGCAGAAGGGCTCCTCGTCCATGCCTCACAAGCGCAATCCCGTACTCTGCGAGCGCGTCTGCGGGCTCGCGCGGGTGCTTCGCGGATACGCGTTGACCGCGATGGAGGACGTCGCACTCTGGCATGAGCGCGACATCTCTCACTCGTCCGCGGAGCGCGTGATCCTTCCCGATGCGTGCGCGCTCAGCGACTACATCGTGCGTCTCTCCACCAGGATCGTTGAGGGGCTTCGCGTCAAGTCCGAGAACATGGTGGCGAACATCGAGTTGCACGGCGGCATCGTCTTCTCGCAGCAGGTGCTCACCGCGCTGATCGTCGAGGCCGAGTGGCCTCGTGAGCGCGCCTATCGAGCCGTGCAGCAGCTCGCCGCACGGGCACGCGACGACGATGGTTCATTTCGCGACCTCGTGGCAACCGACCCCGACATCTCCGGCGCCCTTTCGGAGTCGGCGATCGCGCACTGTTTCGACATCGAGCCGTACCTCGCCAATATTGATGAGACATACCGGCGTCTTGGTCTGTCGACAACCACCCAGCGCGCCGCAACCAATGCGTCGGCGCCCTTGCTTGCCATGGAGGCCGGCCTTGCCGGCGGGAGGATGAGTTGATGCAGGTGATGAACTCTGCCGAGGTTGGTGACCTGAACCTGTTCCGCCGCGGCAAGGTGCGCGACACCTTCCAGCTCGCTGACGGCACGCTGCTGATGATCGCCACGGACCGCCTCAGCGTCTTCGACGTGGTTCTGCCGACCGCGATTCCGGGAAAGGGCACCGTGCTGACGCAGATGTCGCGGTGGTGGTTCGCGCAGACCGCGGGCATCATGCCCAATCACCTGCTTCCCGACCTGGAGGAGGCGATTCCCGAGTCGGTGCGAAGTGACTGGCTGCCACGCTCGATGCACGTCGGCCGCGCGCAGCGCATCGATGTCGAATGCGTGGTGCGCGGATTCATCAGCGGATCGGGGTGGAAGGAATACCGAGACAAGGGCACGCTCGCCGGCGAGGCCTTGCACGAGGGGCTGCGTGATTCGTCGCGGCTCCCCTCGCCGAGATTCACGCCCGCCATCAAGAAGGATGACGGCCACGACGTCAACATCTCCCGCAATGAGCTGCGCGCACTCGTGGGCCAGTCGCTCGCGGATCAGCTGGAGTCGGCGTCGCTGCGGCTCTTCGATTTCGCCACGGCGCGCTGCGAGGGCGTGGGGATCTATCTCGCCGACACCAAGTTCGAGTTCGGTTTCATCGACGGCAAGCTCACGCTCATCGATGAGATCTTCACCCCCGACTCCTCGCGCTTCTGGGAGATTTCCCAATGGCGCGAGGGCGAACCCGCTGTCTCGTTCGACAAGCAGTTCGTACGCGACTACGTCGAAACTCTCGGGTGGGACAAGACCGATCCCGGTCCATCACTTCCTGACGACGTGGTGCGAGGGACGACCAAGCGCTACGTCGAAGCCGCGAAGCGCATCTGCGGAATCGACATCGAAGGGGTTACTGCCGAATGACCTTCGCGGTCGAGGTAGTGGTCGCGTTGAAGCCCGTCGTCAATGATCCGCAGGGGCTAGTGGTGCGCGATGGGTTGCATCGGCTGGGGTTCTCCGGGGTGCGAGCGGTGCGGGTGGGGAAGCATCTGGAGCTCGAGATCGAGGGCGATGACGAGACGTCGGTGCGAGCACTTGTCGAGGCAATGTGCGAGCAGCTACTGCGTAATACGGTGATCGAGGACTCGCGCATCGGATCGATTCGCGTGCTGTCCGACACTCCTTTATGAGCGTTCTGGTTGGAGGTGGGGAGGACATGAGCTACGGAGGGCACGGGGTCGGAACGCCTTCGCCGTTCCGCCCCTCGCTCTCGCCCGGGGGGGTAGCCCGGGCTCCGAGACGGCCCTCCTCCGCCCATGTCCTCCCCACCTTTCAACGCGTGGTGCACTGATGCGCTTTGGGATCGCGGTGTTTCCGGGAACTTGGTCCGATCGTGATTGCCGCCATGCCGTTGAGCTGGCGGGACATGAGACCGTGATGCTTTGGCACAAGGATCGCGATCTGCAGGATGCAGATTGCGTTATTCTCCCTGGCGGGTTCGCGTACGGCGACTATCTGCGCGCGGGCGCGGTAGCGCGGTTTGCTCCGCTGATGGAGTCCGTCACTGAATTTGCTAATGCGGGCGGACTCGTGTGGGGGATCTGCAATGGATTCCAGATTCTGTGCGAGGCGCACCTGCTCCCAGGAGCGCTGACGCGCAACGGCTCACTGCAGTATCGATGTGCGCCCACGTGGTTGCGCGTCGAGACGGTTGATACCGCGTTTACGTCGGGGTGTGCGGCTGGGGATGTGCTCGAGATTCCGGTGTCGCACGGGGAGGGGCGGTATGTGGCCGACGAGGCGACGTTGGAGATGCTGGAGCGGGATCAGCGGGTTGCGTTTCGGTATGTGAGACGCGACGGCTCGGGAGTCGTCGAGGAGTCGCCGAACGGATCGATGCGCGACATCGCGGGGATCGTCAACGAGGCCCGCAACGTGCTGGGGATGATGCCGCATCCGGAGCGCGCGTGCGAGCCGCTCCTGGGATCGTCGGATGGGATGCGGCTCTTCGACAGCGTCGCGAAGTCGATCAGCGGCAGCGGTGCGATGCCGGTTGGGGCCGCCTGGTGACCAGCGTTCAGCTTGCCGGTGCGAGTGACCAGGATCTCGCGGAGGTGGCGCTCACGCGCGCCGAGTACGTGCACCTGGTCGAATCGCTTGGACGTGAACCGAACCGCCTGGAGCTCGGCATCGTCGGAGCGCTCTGGAGCGAGCATTGCAGCTACAAGACGAGCAAGCCGCTTCTTGGGACGCTTCCAACCAAAGGTCCTCGGGTGCTGCAGGGACCCGGAGAGAACGCGGGCGCCGTGGACATCGGCGACGGTCTCGCCTGCGTGTTCAAGATCGAATCGCACAATCACCCGAGCGCGATCGAGCCGTACCAGGGCGCGGCGACCGGCGTCGGCGGCATCCTACGCGACATCTTCACGATGGGAGCGCGACCGCTGGCGCTGCTCGATTCGCTCCGGTTCGGCCCGCTCGACGAGCTCCATCAGCGCCATCTGTTCGACGGAGTTGTGGCCGGCATCGGCGGATACGGCAACTGCATCGGTGTCCCGACCGTCGGCGGCGAGCTGTACTTCGACGAGTCCTACCGCACCAACTGTCTCGTCAATGCGATGTGCGTCGGCATCGTGGAGCAGGGCAGGTTGACGCGCGCAACCGCGAGCGGCCCTGGCAACCTCGTGCTCCTCGTTGGAGCCGACACCGGCCGTGACGGCATCCACGGCGCCAGCTTCGCGTCGGTCGTGCTGGACGCGGGCAGCGCTGCCCGCCGGCCCGCCGTGCAGGTGGGGAATCCGTTTCTCGAGAAATGCCTCATGGAGGCGTGCCTCGAGCTCGCCGGAGATCCGCGCGTGATCGCCATGCAGGACCTCGGAGCGGCAGGGTTGTGCGGAAGCACCGCCGAGCTTGCTCATCGGGGCGGCTGCGGCATCGAGGTTGATGTTTCGCGTGCCTCGCGTCGCGAGACCGGCATGACGCCATACGAGGTGATGCTCAGCGAGTCACAGGAGCGGATGCTGATCGTCGCCAAGCCATCGGACGTGCCCTCCCTCCAGGAAGTCTTCGAACGCTGGGATCTGCACTCCGATGTGGTCGCGGTGATTCTCGCCGAAGAGCGCTTTGTGGTTCGCGACGGCGCCGATCACGTGTGTGACCTTCCCCTCGATGTGCTTGTCGATGGGGCGCCGCTCCGCGGCGCACCCGGTTCGCGACCCCATCGCGCCGCGCCCCTGGACGCCACCAACCGCCGACGGAGGTCGTGGACCTCCGAGGAAGCGCTCCTCCGGCTCCTCGGCAGCCCCAACCTCGGGAGCCGCGCACCCGTCTACCGGCGCTACGACCAGCAGGTCGGCGATGCGACGGTGATCCTCCCCGGTGGCGACGCCGCGTTGGTTCGTGTCGAGGGGACCTCGCGCGGGCTGGGTCTCGCGACCGACGGCAACTCGCGATATGCCGCACTCGACGCGCGCCAGGGGGCGATGATCGCTGTCTGTGAGGCGGCGCGGAACGTCGTGGCCACGGGTGCGAAACCTGCCGCGGTCACCAACTGTCTCAACTTCGCGAATCCGGAGCATGCGGTCGTGTGGTGGGACCTGCACGACGCCATCGAAGGCATCGGTGATGCCTGCAGGGCGCTCGACATCCCGGTCGTGAGCGGCAACGTGAGCCTGTACAACGACACCGGTGGCACCGGGATCGATCCGACCGTCGTCATCGGCATGGTTGGCGTCATCGATGACGTGAAGGGGCGCTGCACTGCAGGATTTCGAGATGTGGGCGATTCGGTCGCGCTGATCGGGCCGGTCGACTCCGAACTCGGTGGCAGCGAGTACCAGCGGATCGCTGACGGGGTCAATGCCGGTCCCCCTCCTCACCTCGATATCGACCTCGAGCGCCGGGTCCATGGGTTCATCCTCGAGGCAATTGCGGCGGGATTGCTGCACTCCGCGCACGACTGCGCCGAGGGCGGAATTGCGATCGCCATCGCCGAGTCATGTCTGCTGGGCGACATAGGCGCCCGGGTGACCATCGACGAACTGGAACAGGGTGAAGGGTTGATTAACGGGGAGGCCGGTATACTCTTTGGTGAGAGTCAATCTCGATTCGTCATCAGCTTCGCCAGGGAGGCACTTGTGCGATTGCACGAGCTGGCAGCGCGACACTCGGTCCCCTTCCGCGGGCTCGGCTCCGTCGGAGGCGAGAGGTTCTCTGTGACCGGGTGCATCGACGTGTCACTCGCGGACGTGCGGCGGGTTCACGAAGGAGCGTTGATCGAGCGTGAGTGATCAGGCCGGAATGGAAACCTTCGACGACGATCACCTCCATGAGGAGTGTGGCGTTTTCGGGGTGTTCCACCCGGGTGAGGACGTCGCCAACCTGACGTATTTCGGCCTGTACTCGTTGCAGCACCGCGGACAGGAGTCCGCCGGCATCGCGGTCAGCGATGGTCGCGAGATTCGCATCCGCAAGGAGATGGGCCTGGTCTCGCAGGTGTTCGACCAGGAGACCATCGACGGACTCAAGGGCAACCTCGCGATCGGGCACACGCGATACAGCACCACCGGCAGCGCGCGACTGCTCAACGCGCAACCGATATCGGTCGAACATCCCACGATCGGTCCCGTGGTCATCGCGCACAACGGCAACCTCGTCAACGCCTCCAAGCTGCGCGACGAGCTGACCGCCAAGGGGTTCGAGTTCGAGACCACGAGCGACACCGAGGTGCTCGGCGCGCTGATCGCGCAAACGGCGGCCGGCACGCTGGAACAGGCGCTTGCGGAGGCGCTGCCGCGCGTCGAGGGCGCGTACTGCCTCATGTTCCTGACCAAGGATTCGCTGGTGGCCGCACGCGACCCACTCGGGATCCGCCCGCTGTGTCTCGGCCGATTCGGCGACATCGATGCTCCGGGCGGCACCGGGTACGTGATGGCGAGTGAGACCTGCGCGCTCGATGTTGTCGGCGCGACCTTCATCTGCGAGATCGAGCCTGGCGAGATCGTGACCGTTGATGCCACGGGAATGCGCAGCACGAAGATCCAGCGCACCTCCGCGCATCGGGCGATGTGCTCCTTCGAATTCATCTATTTTGCAAGGCCCGACAGCGTGATGATGGGACAGTCGCTGTACGAGTCGCGGCGGCACATGGGCCGTGAGCTTGCCCGCGAGGCCCCCGCAGACGCGGACATCGTCATCACCCTGCCGGACAGCGGCACCCCGGCGGCGATCGGCTACGCCGAGGAGGCGGGGCTGCCCTTTGCGGAGGGCATGATCAAGTCGCGCTACATCACGCGGACCTTCATTCAGCCGACGCAACGGTTGCGTGAGGCAGGCATCCGGTTGAAGTTCAACCCGATGCGCCACGTGCTCGAGGGACGGCGGGTTGTGCTTGTCGACGACTCGATCGTGCGTGGGACCACGTCACGCCGCATCATCGACGAGCTGCGGCGCGCCGGAGCAAGCGAGGTCCACATGCGGATCGCGTCGCCGCCGATCGCGTGGCCGTGTTTCATGGGCATCGACATCGCATCGCGCCGCGAGCTCATCGCAGCCGGTCACACCGAACGCGAGATCGGCGCCATGCTCGGCGCCGATTCGCTGCGGTATCTCAGCCTTTCGGGCCTGCGCCGCGCCATGGGGCAACCCGACGGCAACGGCTTCTGCTTCGCGTGCTTCACCGGCTCCTACCCGGTCGACGTTCCTGCGCAGCTCGAGATGGACAAACTGGCGCTGGAGATTCCCGTAGCCGTCTCGTCCTGATCCCCGGTGGTACAGGACTCGCGGGTCGCTGAGCACCTCGCGGAGATTCGTCGGGCGGCCATCCGCATCAGACCTCACGTGCGCCGAACGCCGCTGCTGCGGGCGGACATCTCCGCGGGCCTGATGGTGAAGCCGGAGTCATTGCAGCGCACCGGATCCTTCAAGGCGCGCGGCGCATTCAATGCCGTGCTGAGCCTCGTCGAGCGCGAGCCGGATGTCGCTGGCGTGGTGACGCACAGCTCGGGGAACCACGGACAGGCGGTTGCCTGTGCTGCTCAGGTTGCCGGCCTTCCGGCGACGATCGTGGTCCCGCAGGGCGTGACCCCGGCGAAGGTCGAGGGCATCCGATCGTTCGGCGCCACGCTGGTGTCCGATGGAGTCACCTACGACAACCGCGAGGAGATCGCCGAAGAGATCGCGAGATCCGAGGGATTGCACCTGATCCACCCCTATGACGACTGGGACGTGGTGCACGGCGCCGGCACAGCCGGTCTCGAGATCCTCGAGGACGCTCGCGCCCCCGGCGCTGTTGTCGTCCCGGTCGGCGGCGGCGGTCAGATCTCCGGGATTGCGCTTGCCGTCACTGTCCTCTCGCCGGCCACGGTGATCATCGGTGTCGAGCCGGAGGCCGCCGATGACGCGGCTCGGAGCCTGCGCAGCGGGGTCTTGCAGACGCTTGCCGCGGACCCGGCGACGCTCGCCGAGGGCGTGAAATCGAAGTCGATCGGCAACCGTAATTTCGAGGTGATGGTGAGCGATGCGCTGGTGCGCGACATCGTCACGGTCTCGGAGCACGACCTCGAAAACGCGCTCCGCGTCTGCTGGACACGGCTGAAGCTCGCGATCGAGCCGACAGCCGCGCTGGCGCTGGCCGCGTACCTCACCGGGCGGGTGCCGTCGGGCAGCGATGAGCATCCGACCGTGATTGTGCTCAGCGGCGGAAACTTTGATCCCGCCACCGTGGCGACGCTCCTGTCCGCGTAGAAATCGGCCGCCGACTCAGGGCTGCTGGAGCACCGAGATCACGTTCCCGGCAGGATCGGTGAACCACGCGATGAGTCGTTCGCCGTCCTTATGGATGCCGCGTTCGTCCTGCTTCATGCCGTCATACCGCTCGAACTTCACGCCGCGGGTGGTGAGGTCATCGACCGTCTTCTCAATGTCGTCCACCTCGAAGTTGAGAATTGTGTAGGTGGCGGGCACGAAGTCCGGCTTCGGGTAGATCAGCGTGTCGCGATCACCGGCGAGATGCAGTGTCAAGAGGTCGTTCGCCTCCGACAGGTTCAGGCCGAGCGTCTCGGAGTAGAACTCGCGAGCCTTCTGGAGGTCGTTCACAGCGAAGCCGCTGAAGGCCCTGGTGTACGTGAGCGTCACGAGATGTTCTCCTTGCTTTCTGATTACGCAGCAGTCTTGGGTGCGGGATCATAGGTGTTGACGACAACACCCGTTGGGAACCTCAGCGTGTCGACGAGTGTGAACGTGCGCCGCGGAACGCCGTTGAAGAGACGCTTGGTCCCGTCGCCGAGGACGAGCGGATAAACCATCATTCGATACTCGTCGATGAGGTCGTGTGTGGTGAGGTAGTCGATGAGCTGGCCGCTCCC
>DASZJB010000005.1:0-8081 GCA_035948615.1 Candidatus Dormiibacterota bacterium | reverse complement strand
TTCATGGAGGAGTCGCCGGTCGCGCGCCTCTATCGCGACGTCAAGATCAACGAGATCGGTGAGGGGACCAGCGAGGTGCAGCGGATCCTGATCGCTCGTCACCTGCTGCGCCCCTATGAGGTGCTGGAGACCGAGCGTGACAGCTGACCCCGTCATCGTGGCGGCGGCACGAACGCCCTTCGGCAAGCTCGGCGGCGCGCTGGCGTCCGTGCCCGCCGTCGACCTCGGCGCACGGGTCATCCGCGAGGTGCTCGAGCGGACTGGCACCGATCCCGCCTCGGTGGATCAGCTGATCATGGGGATGGTCCTCGCCGCCGGTCAGGGGCAGGTGCCCTCGCGTCAGGCCGGTCTGCGCGCTGGGCTGCCGGCGAGCGTTTCCTCGTTCACAGTGAACAAGGTCTGCGCCAGCGCCCTCAAGGCGGTGAATCTCGGGGCCTTGCTCATCCGCTCGGGCGAGGCGGACGTCGTTGTCGCGGGCGGCATGGAATCGATGTCGCGCTCTCCGTACCTCCTCGAGGATCAGCGATTCGGCAGCCGCTTCGGGGATCGCGTCGCCGTCGACAGCATGATGCGCGACGGGCTGTGCTGCCCCGTCGACGGTGTGCTCATGGGCGTGCACGGCAGCGACGTCGCTTCCGAGCTGGGGGTCACTCGCGAGGAGCAGGATGCCTGGGCGTTCCGCTCGCAGTGGCGCTATCAGGACGCGCTGGCGGCCGGGCGTTTCGCGGACGAGATCGTGCCGGTGAGCGTCAACGGTGCCGCGGTCGCGCGTGATGAGCAACCGCGCGCCGACACCACCCTCGCCAGGCTCGCAGCGCTCAGAGGCGCGTTCGGCGATGGAACAACGATCACCGCCGGCAACGCGCCAGGCATGAACGATGGTGCCAGCGCCGTGCTGCTGATGAGCGCGGAACGAGCGCGCGCCGAACGACTGACGCCACTCGGAACGTGGCTCACGTATGGCGAATCGGCCGCCGAGCACCCCTACCTGGCGACCGTGCCCGCGCTCGCCATCGAAGCCGCGCTCGCCAAGACCCGCGGTGACGTGGATGCCGGCATGCTCGAGCTCGTGGAGATCAACGAGGCCTTTGCGGCTGTCGCCATCACGAGCACCCGGATGCTCGAGGTGGATCCAGACCGCGTCAACGTCAACGGCGGTGCGATAGCGGTCGGCCACGCCATCGGTGCGAGCGGAGCCCGGATACTCATGACGCTGCTCTACGAGCTGCGCCGCCGGGGCGGCGGATACGGCGCCGCCGGGATCTGCAGCGGGATCGCCCAGGGCGAGGCGACGCTCGTGCGTGTCGACTGACATCGACAGCACGGGGCTGGCGAGCCGCGTAACCGGCTTCGTCGACGGGGTCATCCGGCCGATCGCACCCGCCATGGCCCGCGGCGAGGGCCCGTCTCCCCGGCGAATCGTTGAGGCGGCAGGAGAAGCCGGCCTCGCCGGCATGCTCACCCCCGAGTCGTTCGGCGGTGCCGGCGGGTCTCATCGCGACTTCATTCACTTCATCGAGTCGGTGGCGCGTGCCGATGCCAGCTGCGCGGTGATCCTCGACGTCCACCTCTCGGTCGGCACCGAGCCGCTGCTGGTTTTCGGCAACGATGACCAGAGGTCGCGGTATCTGGGCAAGCTCGCCGGGGGCGAATGGCTCGCCGCCTTCGCCCTGACCGAGGCCGGCGGCGGGAGTGACGCGGTCGCGATGCGCACCCGGGCGGCTCGGGACGGCGACACCTATGTCCTCGACGGTGCCAAGGCCTTCATCACCGGTGCAGGAGATGCCGACCTCTACATCGTCATGGCGCGCACCGGCGACGGCGCGCATGGGATCAGCGCCTTCCTCGTGGAGGCCGGCTGGCCGGGAGTCCACGCCGGCGCGCCGCTCGCCAAGATGGGGCTGCACGGCTCCTGGACCGGAGAGCTCGTCCTCGACGGTGTCCGCGTGCCCGTGGCGAATCGCCTCGGCGACGAGGGTGTGGGTTTCACCGTGGCGATGTCGGCGCTCGACAGCGGACGAGTCGGCATCTCCGCGCAGGCTGTCGGCATCGCTCAGGGAGCTCTGGATGCCGCGGTCGCGACGTCGCGGCGGCGTTCGGACAGCGGATGGGATGTCGACGCGACGGCGCTTGCGGACATGGAGGTCCTGACCGCTGCGGCTCGCCAGTTGACCCGAAACGCCGCGGCGTTGGTTGACGCAGGCCGTCCTGTGACCCTCGACGCGGCGATCGCCAAGCTCTACTCCACCGATGCGTGCGTTGCGGTGGCGCAGTCCGCCGTCGACCTGTGCGCGCCCGAGTCGGAGCTGGACGACCATCCCGCCGCGGTCCGCTTCCGCGACGCCAAGGCCTGTCAGATCTACGAGGGGACCAATCAGATCCAGCGTGTCGTCATCGCCCGTCATCTGCTCAAGGACTGACCCGGCTCGCCTCGGGCGGCTTGGTAGCATCAGCCGCATGGACATCCGCCTCAATGAAGAGCAGACGATGATCCGCGAGACGGTGCGCGACATCGCTCGCGATCGCATCGCGCCACGCGCCGCGGAGATCGACCGCACCGGCGAATTCCCCTGGGACGTGGTCGATCTCTTTCGCAAGCACGATCTCTTCGCGCTGCCCTTCCCCCCCGAGTACGGCGGGCTGTCCGGAAGCGCGCTGACCCTCAACGTTGCCATCGAGGAGGTGGCCAAGGTGTGCGCCACGAGCGCGTTGATCCTCGCCGTCCAGGCGCTCGGCGGATACCCGCTGATGATCGCCGGCACCGAGGAACAGAAGGCGCGGCTACTTCCCGACCTCGCGACCGGCGCGAAGCTCAGCGCCTACGCGCTCAGCGAGCCCGGCGCCGGAAGCGACCCCGCGGGGATGGAGACACGCGCCGAGCGTCACGGCGATGAATACGTCATCACCGGCAGCAAGATCTGGATCACCGCGGGCGGCATCGCCGACACGATCACGGTCTTCGCCAAAACCGATCCGGATGAGCGGGCGAAGGGGGTCAGCGCGTTCGTGCTCGAGGACGCCCAGCATCTCAAGGGGTTCGCTGCGAACACGATCCACGGCAAGCTCGGGATTCGCGGCAGCAACACCGCCGAGCTCAGCTTCGACGAGGTGGTGATCCCATCGGCGAACCGTCTCGGCGAGGAGGGAGATGGCTTCCGCATCGCGATGAAGGTGCTCGACCGCTCCCGGCCGGGCGTTGCTGCGCAGGCGCTGGGCATTGCGCAGGGAGCGCTCGACTATGCGGTCGGATACGCCAGAGAGCGCAAGCAGTTCGGCAAGGCGATCGCCGAGTTCCAGGGCATCCAGTTCATGGTTGCGGACATGGAGGCGCAGACCGCGGCGGCGCGCGCGATGGTCTACTGGGCGTCGCAGCTCATCGACGACCAAAGCCCGGAGGTCGGCCATTTCGCGGCGATCGCGAAACTGCTCGCCGCTGACACAGCGATGAAAGTCACCACCGACGCAGTGCAGATCCTCGGTGGCTACGGGTACGTCAACGAGTATCCGGTCGAACGAATGATGCGCGACGCCAAGATCACCCAGATCTACGAGGGAACCAGCCAGATCCAGCGGGTCGTCATCGCCCGAGACCTGCTGCGCGCGTAGCCGGCGGCTACATGGTCAGGACGACTTTGCCGCGCGCCTGGCGCTGCCCCAGCAGATTGAGCGCCGCCGGCGCCTGCTCGAGCGGATAGGTCGCACCCACGATCGGGGCCACCGTGCCGGCGTCGATCATCGCGTTGAGCGCGAACTGTGTCTCGAAGAAGATCGCGGGCTCGACTCCGAGAAACGCACCCCACGCGGCGCCGACCACGTCGATGTTGCGCAACAGCACACGGTTCACCTGCAGGCTCGGAATCCGCCCCTCGGTAAACCCGACCACGATGAGACGCCCCTGGGGCGCCAGGCACCGAACGCTCTGGTCGAATCGCTCACCGCCGACGGGGTCAAGGATCGCGTCGACTCCGAGCCCGTCGTTCTGAGCACGCAACGCCGCGACCCAATCGCCCTCGGCGTCGAGGACTCGGTGCGCGCCCGCTCGCTCGGCGATGTGCATCTTGTCGGGACCGGCGGCGATGGCGATCACCTCCGCCCCGAGCCCGCGAGCGACCTGTATCGCCGCCGTGCCGACCCCTCCGGCCGCGCCGTGGATGGCGACGCGATCTCCAGGCAGGACGCGTCCGCGGCGCGCCAGGGCGAAGTGCGCGGTGTGGTAGTTCATGATGAATCCGGACGCCGCCTCGATGGTCAGTCCGTGCGGAATTGCGAGGGTGAGCGCCGGCTCGGCGACCGCGACGTCGGCGAATCCGCCGAGCATGGTGAAGGCCATCACGCGGTCGCCTTCCTTGAATCCGGAACCCTGAGGCGCGGAACGAACGCGACCCGCGACCTCCACACCGGGGACGAACGGCAGCGGCGGTTTCATCTGATATTCGCCGCGGGTGAGCAGGAGGTCTGGAAAGCTCACGCCCGCCGCCGCAACTTCGATGACAACTCGACCGGCATCCTCGGGCTCGTCGACCTCGACCAGATGCAGACCAGACGGGCCCTCGAGGCCCTGAACCTGCTGTGCGCGCACCTCAATCCTCCGTCCCAGTGGTGGCCGCTGATGATGCCACTGTTCGGCTCCGGACGAGCAGACCGTGGGGTACCCTTGTCACTCGCGGCGGGTAACCGGAAGCTGATATCGGCGTTCCCCGTAGAGGAAGCCCACCGTGGCGCGCCGGCCCCGCAGCACTGCGGCGGTCAGTACACCCGTTCGGAAAGTCGAGAGCAACACCTCAACCATGGCAACAATCAGCAGTCGATCCGACCGGCGCCGGCGCCGGTCGCGGTACAGCATCGTCCCCGGCTGGATCACGCGAAAGCGCGCCGTCGTCTCGGTAATTGTCATGTTCTCCCTCCTGCTCGTCGCCGGTGGCATCTACGGCGTGCGCCTCTCACTCGCGCTCGCAAAGACCTTTCACACCAACCCGATCAGCGCGGCGATCGGCGCGCTCCAGGGTGGCGGAGGCTCCGCGATAGATCGTGAACGCCAGCATTACCAGCGGATCAATATCGTGCTCTACGGCTACGGCGGCAGCCAGCACTCCGGCGCCTTCCTCACCGACTCGATCATGGTGATCTCGATCATGCCGATGCAAGGCCACCCGCCGCAGATCGCCGAGATCTCGATCCCGCGCGACTGGTTTGTGACCATCCCCCTGCGCAATGGCAAGTCGACAGCGGAGCGGATCAACTTCGCGTACGCCGCCGGGATGCTGGGCGAGGGGCCGCAGCCCGCGAGCGCCGTGGACGCCGGAGCGGCCGTCGCGGATCCGCTCATCGCGCATCTCCTTGGGATCGGCATCAACTACTTCGTGGGCGTCGACTTCAACGCTTTCAAGCAGGCGGTCGACGCCGTGGGTGGTATCAACATCGATGTTCCGGCGGCCTTCACCGACCACCAGTACCCCGCTGGAGAGTGCGACCTCGGCAACTGCGCGTACGAGACCGTGCACTTCAATGCCGGAATGCAGCACATGAACGGTGCGACCGCGCTCATCTACGCGCGCTCGCGCCACGGAAACGACGGTCAGGGATCCGACTTCGCGCGCAGCCGCCGCCAGCAGCAGATCATCGTCGGGCTGAGGTCTCAGATCGAAAGCATCGGTGGCTTCGGCAAGCTTCCCGATGTCATCAATGCGCTCGGCAGCAACGTGCTCACCGACCTGACCATCGGCGACGCTGAGTCGCTGTACGGACTGGTCAACGGTGTCAACCCGGCGAGCATCGAGCACATCAGCATCGACGACACCAACTTCCTGTACGACTGCGGGTATCCGACGCGATGTGGCAGCTATTACCTCTACGCGAACGATCAGAGCTTCAAGTCCCTCTCGCATTTCGTCCAGGACATCTTTCCGCCACTGACGGCGCTTGCCGAGGGTGCCCCGGTCACGTTCCTCAATGGGAGTGGGCGCAACAACAACGCGACCACGCGCTGGGCATCGCTGATGAACATGGTCGGCTTTTCCACCAAGGCCGGCGGCACAGCACCTGCGCAGGTGGCCACCGAGGTCATCGACAACAGCGGTGGGAGGGACGCTGCCACCGCGCAATGGCTGGCCGGCTACTTCGGTGTGACCGTGACCACCGAACCCGCGCCGACGGCGCCGGTGACCACGCCGCCGGCGACTCCGGCTGCCGCCGCGGCCGGCGGCGTGACCGTCATACTCGGCAGCGCCGAAGAGCAGTCGTTCCTCGGTGATCCCGGGTTTGGTCACTAGCTCCGCACTGAGGGATGCCAAGAGTGGGACAGAGGATTGCCGTCCTGACGGGCGGCGGTGATGCACCAGGTCTCAACGCCGCAATTCGCGCGATCGGCAGACGGGCGCTCGCGGCGGGTGACTCGTTATTCGGGGTTCGCAACGGCTGGGCCGGCTTGATTGGTGAAGGCGACGTGTTCACCCTGGAGCGCCACCGGCTCTCCGGCATTCTGCAACTCGGCGGCACCATGCTCGGCAGCTCGCGCGTGAATCCGATGAAGCTCGAGGGTGGCGTCGAGCAGGTCATGCGCAACATCGAGCGCCTGCACCTCGATGCTCTGGTCGCGATCGGCGGCGATGACACGCTCAGTGTCGCAGCGCGACTGGCCGAGCAGCAGGCGCGGGTTGTGGGCGTACCCAAGACGATGGACAACGACCTCAGCGTCACCGAGTACTGCATCGGTTTCGACAGCGCGGTGAGTGTGGTCACCGAGGCGCTCGACCGCCTGCACACCACAGCAACGTCGCATCACCGCGTGATGGTCTGTGAGGTGATGGGGCGTGACACCGGGTGGGTCGCGGTGATGGGCGGCCTCGCGGGCGGTGCCGACATGATCATCATTCCCGAGTTCGGCGTCACGGTGGATGAGGTTGTTGCGCATCTCGAGGTGCGCCGCAGCGCCGGGAGCGACTTCAGCATCATCGTCGTGGCCGAGGGCGTCGAGATGGAGGGACTGCGGTCGAAGGACGAGGCCGAAGGCGCTCGGGACGCCTTCGGCCATGTTCAGCTCTCGCGGCGTGGCGTCGGCGAGAATCTCGCGCGCATCATCGAGGACCGAACCGGGCACGAGACTCGCGCGACGGTGCTCGGTCACGTACAACGCGGCGGTTCCCCGACCGCCTACGACCGCATCTGGTCGACGCGTGTCGGCGCGAAGGCGTACGACCTGGTTGTCGAAGGGCTCTTCGGCGAGATGCCGGTGGTGACCAACGGAACGGTCAACGTCTCCAGCATCGCCGACGTCGTCGCGGAGCAGCGCCGGGTGCCTCGCGAGCTCTACGAGCTCGCCCAGGTCTTCTACTGAGCGTCGACCACGAGCACGCTACCGGGCCATCAGCGGGACACTGCTGAGCGGCGACCAGCTCGGCGGCGATGACGCGTCGAAGTCGAGGTTGGTGGTCACCAGCAGTGGTGGGGACGGCGCTGCGCTCAGCGCTCCCTTGATCCACCACAACTCGAAGTGCCCAGTGGCATCGGCGGTGTTGTAGTAGACGAGCCCGCTCCCATCCGGCGCCCACACCGGGGCCGAGCACAGGCAGTTGTTGACCAGGGTCTGCGGTGTTCCGAGCTTTCCGGCGCTGAGGCTCGCGACCTCGAGGCGCGTACTCTGCAGGCCGGTCCCGCCGATGCAGATCATCGCGACCTTGGTGCCGTCGGGTGACGGCGCCGGCTGACCGCAGTCCTGCGCCGGCGTGGTGAGGATGATCGGCCTATTTAGAGGCTTGACCTGCAATGCGATCTGCGAGAACGCGTTGCCACTGCCGATCGCGTATTTGGAGTAGATGATCGCGCCGTTCGCCATCGGTGTCGGATCCACGTCGCCGCCCGTGAACGGGTTGGAGTTGGTGAGCAGCGTGGCCGCAAGCTTGCCGCTGAGCGTCCCCGACCAGACCGAGAGGTCGACCGCGAGTGTGCTCGAATTCTTTGGCTGGTCATAGCTGAAATAGATGGTCTTGCCGTCGGCGCTCATGTGCGGATAGAACATCCAGTGGTTGAGATACACGGTGTCGAGATGCACGTTGGCGTTGTTGCTGAGCCGGCGGATGATCGCG
>DASZJB010000004.1:0-24809 GCA_035948615.1 Candidatus Dormiibacterota bacterium | reverse complement strand
GTGAACCCGTCATGGGCGGTGACGAAGTTGATGCTCGCCCACGGTTGGCGACCGTCCCATTGATAGAGGCTGCTCGAGCCCGTGAGGCAGTTGGCGATGTCGCGCACCCCACCCGCTTTGCCGCGCCAGAAATCGCGGACGGTGTCCCGATAGGCGCCGTTCCACTCGGCCCACCGCACCGGAAAGTTGCCGACGTGATATCCGCCCTCACCGACATCCCACGGCTCCGCCACCAGCTTGACGCGGGACAGCACCGGGTCCTGATGGATGATGTCGAAGAAGGCCGAGAGCCTGTCGACGTCGTAGAACTGGCGCGCCAGGGCAGCGGCGAGATCGAACCGGAACCCGTCGACGTGCATTTCCGTCACCCAGTATCGAAGGCTGTCGGTGATCAGCTGCAGCGTGATCGGGCTGCTGACATTGAGGCTGTTGCCGGTTCCGGTCACATCAAAGTAGAAACGTGGTTCATCCTCGACGAGACGGTAGTAGGACGGGTTGTCGATGCCCCTAAAACTCAATGTGGGGCCGAGATGATTGCCTTCACCGGTATGGTTGTACACGACATCCAGAATCACTTCGAGACCGGCGGCATGCAGGGCACGCACCATTGCTTTGAACTCGCGTACCTGATCGCCATTGCCACCACCGGCCGAGTAGCGGCTCTCGGGTGAAAAGTACCCGATCGAGTCGTAGCCCCAGTAATTCACCAGTCCACGATCGATGAGGTGGCCCGCATCGACGAAGTGGTGCACCGGCATGAGCTCCACGGCGGTGATGCCGAGTCGCTGCAGATACTCGAGTGAACTGGGATGCGCGAGCCCCGCATACGTACCGCGAAGCTCAGCGGGGATGTCGGGATTGCGCATGGTGAACCCCTTCACGTGGAGTTCGTAGATCACCGTGTCCGCCCACGCGGTCTCGGGCCGGCGGTCGTCGCCCCAGGGGAAGCTCTTGTCGACGACCACGCTCCTCGGCATCGCGGCAGCCGAGTCGATGTGACTGGGATCCAGGTCGTCGCCATCGAACGAGTACCCGTACAGCGCCGGGCCCTGTTCGAATCGCCCCGAAATCGCCAGCGCATACGGATCCAGGAGCAGCTTGACGGGGTTGTGGCGCAGACCGCGCAGTGGGTCGTATGGGCCATGCACGCGCAGGCCGTACCGTTGCCCCGGGCGCACCTGGTCCACATATCCGTGCCAGACCAGGTCGGTGCGCTCCTGGAGCTCGTATGTGGCACTCTCGGCACCATCGTCTGTGAAGAGCACGACGTCCACGGCCTCCGCCGACGCCGAGTACACCGCGAAATTGGTGCCTTCGCCATCCCAGGTGGCGCCGAGCGGTGCCTCGCTCCCGGGCCATGCCTGGTGACGCGGGGTCGACCGGCTCCCTGTGCGCCGTCTAGGAGTGGTCATCGCGATGCAAGGATGGTGCACCTCGGCGCTGCGGCACGATCGAAGTTGATAGGCTTACCATCATACATGCTGATAGTGCTGATGATAGCGATGACAGTACAGCCAGTGGTCGCAACCGGGCCGCATCGGTGAGGGCCGATCCTCGCGCGACCTACCGGGTTCAGCTGCGCGAGGAGTTCGACTTCGACGATGCCGCCGCCATCGTCCCGTATCTCGAGGAGTTGGGGATTTCGCACCTCTACTGCTCACCGTACATGGAGGCAGCGGCGCACAGTCCTCACGGCTACGACGTGGTCGACCCGGGGCAGGTGCGCGCCGAGCTCGGCGGCGACGCCGGCCTTCGTCGGCTCGACGGGGCGTTGCGCGGCGCGCAGATGGGGCAACTCCTCGACATCGTTCCCAATCACATGTGCATCACCGAGCGCGCCAATCGCTGGTGGTGGGATGTACTCCGCAACGGTCGAGCGAGCCCGTACGCTCGATGCTTCGATATCGACTGGGCTGCGCCGGCGCTGCACGAGCGAGTCCTCCTCCCGGTACTCGGCAAGCCTCGCGCCGAGCTGCTCGCACAAGGCGATCTCGAGGTGGTCGGGAATGGAGACGGAGCACTCGAGCTCCACTATGGCGGCCGTGCATTTCCGCTCGCACCCGGGACCGCCTCGGGATCTGGTCCGGTGTCACTCGAGACTCTCGACGCGCAGCACTACATCCTCGAGGATTCCAGGTCGGGATCTGCGCATCTCAACTACCGGCGGTTCTTCGACGTGGCCTCCCTCGCCGGTGTGCGCGTCGAGGTCGACTCGGTATTCGAGATGGTGCTCATGCGTGCGCTCGAACTCGTTGCGGAGGGCACCGTGGATGGCCTGCGCATTGATCACATCGACGGGCTCCGCGATCCATTCGCCTTCGCAACCCGCCTGCGTGGTGAGGCACCAGGGGCATGGCTGGTCGCCGAGAAGATCCTGGCCACCGGGGAGCATCTCCCGGACGGCTGGCCGGTCGACGGGACGACGGGATACGAGTTCGGCGCCCTCATGACATCGATGCTCGTCCACCCCGATGGCGTTGCGGCACTCTCCGACTGCTACCGCGAGTTCACCGGCGACCGCGACGACTTCCAGGCACACTCGCGCCGAGCCAGGCTGGAGGTGTTCGAGGATCTCCTCGGCGCCGAGCTCGGCCGGCTGACTCGTGTCGCCCAAGAGGCCGGCATCGGCGAGGCCCGCGCCGAGCTCGTCGAGCTCATCGCGGGCATGCCGCGCTACCGGGTCTACCCGCGAGCCGGCCACCGACTGAGCGTCGATGAGGAGCGAGCGCTCGCCCGTGCGGAACGCGCGGCGCGTGCCTCGGGACGGTGCGACGAGGCGCGTCTCGGCGCCGTTCTCGCGGCGCTGCGTGGAGCGACCGATGACGGCCCGGCGCGACGCGAGCTTCGCGAGCGGTTCCAGCAGGTCGCCGGTGCCGTGATGGCCAAGGGAGTCGAGGACACCGCCTTCTACCGCTACGTCCGGCTGATCGCGCTCAATGAGGTGGGTTCGGATCCGGACGGCAGAGCCGGTCTCGGTGAGTTTCACGCGACGTGCCGCGCGAGCTCGCAGACGCATCCCTTGACGTTGCTGGCCACGACCACGCACGACAGCAAACGCGCAGAGGACGCGCGTCTGCGTGTGGGGATGCTCTCGGAGATGCCCGATCGCTGGCGCGAGACCATCGCACGCCTCGATGTGATCGCGGCGCGCCACCGGCGCGTGCGTTCCCCGTCACGCCGTGCCGAATACCTCTTCTATCAAACCCTGGTGGCGGCTCACCCACTCGACGCGGAACGAGCGTGGGCGTACATGCTCAAGGCCTCGCGTGAGTCGAAGCTCGAGACCAGCTGGATCGAACCGGATCAGCAGTACGAAGCAGACCTCGAGGCTTTCGTGCGGGGTATGCTCGCTGACCCGGATGTCGAGGCCGAGATCAGCGCGTTGATCGAATCGATGACGCCGGAGTGGCAGATGCTGTCACTGTCGCAGACGTTGATCAAGCTGACGGTCCCGGGCATCCCCGACATCTATCAGGGCTCTGAGCTCTGGGACCTCCGCCTTGTCGATCCGGACAACCGCATGCCGGTCGACTTTGATGGTCGCCGGCGACTGCTCCGCCATGCGCTGAGTCAGCAGGGCGGCGGCTTCATGTCGCTACTGGAGGATGGCGCCCCCAAGCTGCGACTCATCGCCACCGCGCTTGCAGTACGTTCCCGACATCCCGAGGCCTTCGGTCGCGACGCCGGCTACCAGCGCATGGCGGTGAGTGGATCCCGTGAGGATCACGCGATCTGCTTCTCTCGCACACGGTCGGATGGGTTCCCGGTCACACTGACCGTCGGATTTCGCTGGCCGCTGCTGCTCCGCGCCGGATGGGAGGACACCACGGTGACCATCCCCGGCGGCCGCTGGCGCGAGGTGCTGACCGATCGCGATGTTGAGGGTGAGACGCAGCACCTCGAGACCTTGCTCGACGAGGCCCCGATTGCCTTGCTCGAGCGGGCATGACCACCCGCAGGATCAGTCTCTGGGCGCCGGCGGCTCCGCGACCCACAGGGGAAGCGTCAAGGCAAACGACGCACCCCCTCCGGGAGTCGATCGCGCGGTGATGTCGCCCCCGTGAAGACGGGCCAGCTCGCGTGAAAGGTACAGCCCGAGCCCCGTACCGGAGATGTGACTGTTCTGGGGAGTCACCAGCCGGCTGAATCGCGTGAAGAGGCGGTGCATCTGCTCTGCAGGAATGCCGAGTCCGTGATCGACCACGGCGACGCGCGCAATGCCACGAGCCACGGTCACGCGGCAGCTGATCTCACCGCCGTCGGGAGAGAACTTGATCGCGTTGTCGAAGAGGTTCCGGAGGATCGTTTCGATCCTCCCCGCATCGACGTTCACCAGCACCGCGCTGGATGGGAGGCGCAGATGCAGACGATGGCGCGGAGTCAGCTGCGATTGAATCGCCGAGGTCGCGGCGGTGATGAGGCTACGGAGGCTCTGCGGCTGCCGCTCGAGTCTGGTGAGGCCCTCATCGAGGCGTGCGGTCTCGAGCATCTCGTTCACGAGCGCATTCATGTCGTTGAGCTTGCGTTCAATGATGGGCATGGCGCGCTCGAGCGCATCGGCATCCAGTGTCTTGTCGGCCATCATCGAGAAGTACCCACGAACAACGCCGATGGGCCCGCGCAGCTCGTGGGACGCAAGTTTCAGGAAATCGGAGCGCATCTCCTCCATCGACCGCGTTCGCTCGATGTGTTCGTGGAGCCGCCGCGCCTCGGCATCGCCGAGTGCACGGATGCGCTCTTCCGAAGCCTTGATCTGCCAGACGAGTCCGGCGGCGAACGCAGCCAGCTGCAGGATCCAGGAGTCCTCGTCGCTGAAGCCGTCCGGCTTGATGGCCTCGTGGGCCGCGAGGACGCCGAGGCGCACCGACCCGGCGCGCCACGCAACCGCCATGGTGTCGGCGATGGCGTGTGCGGGCTCGGAGACATGCACACCCAGGCGCAGGTCCGCCGCACGTCCACGAAACACAGCGTCACCGAAGACCACTCGATCTCGAGCCGAAGCCCCGTCGGGAGTGCACGGCACCGGCCGTAGGCGCTCGAACTCGTCGGTTGTGACGCCATAGGCTCCGGCCGCCGGCATCAGGCGCGTGCCGTCGGTGCTGAGCCGCCAGAGGGTGACGCGTCGGGCGCCGACGAGCTCGGCCACGGTTCCGGCGAAACGCGCGTACAGATCGACATCCGACGACGTCGCGTCCAGATGGTCGGAGACACTCAGGAGTGCGTGCAGGGCTTTCTGTTGCGCCTCCTTCGTCTCCGCGAACGTGCTCGCGTTCTGGAGCGCGAGCGCGGCCGAGAGCGCGATCTGCTCGAGATTCTCGAGATCGAGCTGTCCGAATGCCTGATCAGAGCGACGACTCACCGCCAGGCTGCCGAGGACGCGGCCGCCTGCCCGGAGAGGGAGGATGACCCGCCGACGCACATCCGACAGCTGCTCCTGCATGTCACGCGGCATTCCTGAGACATCGGAGAAGCTCTCGAATGCCAGGTCGCCGCGATCGATGGCGGCGCGGAGCGCCGGCGTCAGGTCCCACCTCGCCCCGACTCGAGCGGGGACGCGATTCCGGTCGTACCCCGCGATGGCTTCGACCGAATCAGACAGGAACTTGGTGACGGTGATCCGATCCACGTCAACCAGCTCCGCGATGCGTTCGACGATGGCCTGGACAACGCGCGTGGGGTCGAGCGACGCAGAGAGTTCTCTCGTCGCCTCGCTGGTCAGACGAAGTCGATCGACGAGATGCTGGGTTGACTCCCTCGCCTCGTCGCCGAGCACCATGATGCTGACGAGTCGCGTGAACCGGTCCATGATGGCCCGCTCGGTGTCACTGAAGCGCCGGCCTTCGGGACGCCAGAAACCGACCACGCCCATACCGACACGTCCGTCGGGGAGCGGCATGCCCGTGGACATCGGCACCAACCGTCCGATACGAATCTGTGCTCCGAACACCTCGGGCGCCGCGCTCTCCCCAGGGGCGTTTTCGGTCTCCACGGGGAGGCGACGGAGCATTGCGCGGCCGTGCAGCATTCCCTCGTGCAGGGGCCACTCCGCGCCGATCAGCCCTTCCGCCCAAGGGCCGGAGGCGGCGACGACTTGGAAGACGTCTTGCCGCGACGCCGGAACGACCGAGATGACGCATTCAGTACCCGGGACGACGCGGGTGCCCTCGACGGCCATGGTGTGCAGCAGATCCCGCAGCGGCACCGGCTCGCGAGGGTCGGTCGGAACATCGTCCAGGAGCCGCGCGACGAGTCGACCGAGCGCTTCGTTGACGCTCGATGCCTGCTCAGCGATCCCTGCGTCCCGACGGGTCGACAGTCTGGATCGGGATTCGGCGACCTCGGACAGCGACTCGCTTCGCCTCGATCCGGGCACGGCTACAGGACGACGGAAGCAGCCATTTTGATGATAGCGACCATATCACTATCGCTCGCGATTCGGCCGACCCCGACGCTGGAACTCCAAGCGACCTATGATACACTCAAAGTATCAGATTTTATGATAGTGTTGAAGGAGCAAGCAACGGCGGCTTCATCACGAAGCAGGCCCTGAGGGTCACACCACAGACAGGAGGTGCCCGATGCACCGACTTCAGCTCGAAAAACCGCTGTACACACTGGCCGTGGCAGCAGAGATGCTTGGGAGTCATCCGGGAACGCTCGTCCTGTATGAGGAGTTGGGCATCGCCAGGCGTTCGGTGGACGCATCCGACAGAAGGCGATTCACGCTTCGCGATGTCCTCACGTTGCGCGCAGTCTCGCGACTTCGCCGCGCGTACGGGATGAACCCTTCCGGCGCGCGACAGATGATTCGTTGCCTGCAACTTCTCGACGCTCATCGCCTTCCGCGCCCGGCGGAGCTGCGTGGCTTCGACCTTGACCACGTCTCCGTCTAAGGGCGCCGCCTCCGCTGCAACGGATCGAGCGCGAAAGGACCGCGCGGCATCACGAACCAGCACGCGGCGCGGCTCGGCGACGCGTCCACTCTGGGACACGCGATCCGTGCGTGCACTGGTCTGGCTGGCCATCGTTGTCGCGCTCATCTGGATATTTGAAGGCGCTGCCTTCATCCTCGTTCACGTCTTCAACGTCCTGCTGCTGTTCGTCTTCGCCGGCATCGTTGCTCTCATCCTGACCCCGCTCGTGGACCGGATGGAGCGCGTGAGGCCATTTCGAGGCCATCGCTCGTTCACGGTGCTCCTCATCTATGCAGTCGGGATCGCGATCGCCGTGGTTGCGATCGTGCTGGTGCTCCCGACAGTGATCGCGCAGGCGAAGAGCGTCCCCATGCTGCTGCAGACAGTTGAGAATCAGCTGCGCCAGCATGGTATTTCCTTCTCCTTCTCGTCATTGATCCGGGCGGTGAACGGGCAGCAGCTCGGTGTTGCGCTCGGCGTTGCGGCTGCATTCGTCTCTGGAATCGTCAGTGTCGTACTGGTCGTGGTGATCTCCATCTACCTGCTCATCGAAGGGCGTGCCGTGGTTGCGACCGCCCGGAATATCTTTCCATCCCGTCAGCGGGAGTTCGACTTTGCCGCCCTGGCGGTCGGATCGACGGTCGCCGCGTATGTCCGCGGACAGATCGTGATGTCGCTCGTGATCGGCGCGTACACCGGGCTTGGGCTGACACTCGTCGGAGTCAGGTACGCAATCCTCCTCGGCATCGCAGCGTTCTTTCTCGAGTTCATTCCCATCGTCGGTGCGGTCGTTGCCATGGCGCTCGCCGTTGCAGTCGCTCTGGTGCAGAGCCCGGTGCTCGCACTTCTCGCCGCCGGCGTCGGCCTCGTGGGACATGCGATCGACGCCTATCTCCTGGGTCCGCGGGTCTATGGGCGGGTCACGCGACTGCATGCCCTGGTGGCCATGGCCGCGCTGCTGGTCGGTGCCGAGCTGGCCGGCGTCCTCGGCGCGCTCTTCGCGGTTCCGGTGGCCGCCGTGGCGAACATCTTTCTCGGAGCCCTCTATCGCGCTCAGCGTGGGGAGAAAGCGATGAGCACGGGCTCGGATGGTTCGGTGAGTGTCGAGACATTGCCTCGCCTGGGGGAAGAGGTCAGCGCGGTGGAGGAGGAAGGAGTCAGCAGCGAGCCAGTGCCTCACGGCGCTTAGGCTCGGCGGACGTCGTCACCTCTCGACTCGCGAGCCGGCGGCTCAGCGACCGCGGTTCAATGCGGGGCGTCGGCGGACGGAAGGACCTGCGATCCGCGCGACTGGTCGACCCTGTTCGACAGCTCTGCCGGCGTCGTCTCGGCTTTCACGAGAAACTCGAGTGCTCCGAGCTTGAGGCCGCGCTCGCGCAACTCGGGCTCGCCGTAGTTGGTGAGGATGATAACGGGGATGTGCGTGGTGCTCGGTTGTGCGCGCAGGCGCTCGAGCACCTCCAGCCCGTCGAGCCCCGGAAGGCGGAGATCGAGATAGATGAAGTCCGGCGCCTCATCCGCGGCCATGCGCAGACCTTCCTCGCCGTCGCGACCGATGACCACCGTGTAGCCGTCGGCGGCGAGCCGCAGACGGTACATCTCCGCGGCGGCTGCGTCGTCCTCGATCAACAGAACCTTGACGTCATCGTCCACCAAGCTTCCTCCTCTGACCCACGCCATCGGTGAAAACCCCTGGCATCCGGCTCCGCTTCTCCGCTGAGATTCTAGCGCTCGCGCGACAGTGGTTCGCACGGTAGCGCACAAAACCATCCCCCAACAACACCACCACCAATGATAGTGGACCCACCCGGGTCTCGCTATAGACGAGCAATCAGCTTGCTTGACAGTGGTTATATCAGATAGGTAGTCTGTGCGACACGTGCCGGAGGTCCGGCGCACACCGCGAATTCACCTCCCCAAAGCCCACCCCGCCGGGGTTCATCCCCCGGCCGGGGTGGCAACTCGTCTGGTCGCGAGAGTTGTTCCCGGGCCCGGCGCACCGTATAGACTCCAGATCGTGATCGAGCGCGTCACGGCCTGAGCCGGCTCACGCGATGCGCAGCATGACCCCGCCGCCGTCGCCGGTGAACCGCCCCGGCGCGGCAGCCAGCGCTGTGCAGCTGCCCAACCTCGACAAGCCGCTGTACACGATCGGCATCACCGCCGAGATCCTTGCCACCCACACCCGAACGCTCATGATGTACGAGCATCTCGGGCTGGTGGTGCCGAGCCGCACCGCGACAAATCGCCGCCTGTACTCTCAGCGCGACATCATCACGTTGGGGGCGATACAGCGGCTCACGCGCGGATACGGGTTGAACCTCATCAGCGCGCGCTTTCTGATCCTCTGCCTGCAGTCGCTCGACGCCAACGCCATCCAGCGCCCCGCCGAACTCACCGACATCGACGTTGCGCACGTGAGGGTGTGACCGTCGGCCGGGGACCCGTATCCCTATTGCTCGATGCGGTCGCAGCGGTCCCGGAAACGGGTCACCGCCTCGGAGATCGTTTCCTCGAGGTAGCTGTAGAAAAGCCGTCGCTGGGAGATGTCGATCGCCGCCTCGACGTCCTGTCCCTCCCGCCGGCGTGCGATCCACGGAGGCACGCCTTCCGCGACCGCTTCGGTTCCGACCCTGACGTGAACCAGCGAGTCGTCCTGCTCGGTAACGTGGAGGGTCACGTTGAGGATGGGCCCGGTGTGCTCCACGATGCGCCAGCTGCGCTCCCAGCGAGCGTTGCGGCGGAAGTCATGCGCGAGTCGTGCCGCCTCGTCCCCGATGATGCTTTCGCCGGGGCGTGCCGCCCGCGCGAGCAGCCTCCGGATGTCCTTGTCGAGGTCGCGGCCGATCCAGTCGACCAGTGACGGAGCGCGGTCGTCGATGTCGGGACGTCCGCTGGGGTCGCGTGCAAGCTCACCGATCGCCTGCACCGTCCCGGCGTGTCGACGGCAGTAGGTGATCCCGCCAAGCGAGATGCTGTGTGCTGGGCAGATCGTCGCCGAGCATGTGCGGTCGCGGCGGTCGCGATACGCGCAGGGCGCGGCGGTCTGGTTGCTGCAACCCCGCATCGTGCAGGCGATTCCTGATGCGGTACGTGCCGGTGGGGTGGAGCTGCCACGGCGGCGGAAGAGTGCCGATGCCGGAAGTGCTCCGAGCCGCCGAAGCGCGCCCGCATCCTTCCGAGGAGTCTCCACAGTCAGCACGGCGTACGCCTCCAAGTCCCACTCTCCGGCGCGGCCACCCTGGTTCGCGCCCCTGGGGCTAATCAGACGCTATCGACGTCGTTCACGTGCCGGCATGCGACGGTTTGCAATGCAGGATTTACACGCGGTGACCAGCCGCAACGATGACCCTGCGGTTATTCGGAGTCTGTTACGGAGCGCGTCTTGAGCTCCTCGATGCGGCCCTGCCAGAAGGTGAGCCGGCGTTGGAAGCGCGCAGCCTCGGCTGCCAGCACCTTGAGGTCCGTCTCCCTGACTTCGGTTTCCGCGTCGTCGTTGAGTTCGGCTACCCGCCGCTCCGCGAGATCCAGGAGGCTCTGCTTGAAGTCGAGCAGCTCCGCGTAAACCTTGGTCCAGTGGACCGCGTCATCGACATATGCGGTGTGCTCGTCCTCGCCCTCGAGAAGACGCTCGGGCTCGACGGCATCCAGCGCGGCGCTCCGTGCTTCCTGCCGTCCTGGAACCGGAGTGGCGCCGCCGTCCTCAGCGTCCGAATCGTCCTCCGCCTCGTGGTCGGTCACGACACCCATTGTCGGGTGGCTTCAGCGAGGGCCGCGGGTGGCGTGTGCGCCTTGATGAGGTAATCGTGCGCCCCGAGTTCGCGGCCCTGCTGAACCAACTCGGGCTCGCTGTAGTTGGTGAGGATGACCACCGGAATGCCCGCGGTGCTCGGTACCGAGCGAAGCGTGCGAAGAACGTCGAAGCCGTGCATCTCCGGTAACCCCAGGTCGAGATAGATCAGATCGGGATACTCGGAGCCGGCACGGTCGATGGCTTCGGTGCCCGAGTGCGCGGTGATGACGTGAAATCCGTGGGCGGCAAGCTGCATCTCGTACATGCTGGCGACATCGACGTCGTCATCGACCAGCAGCAGCCGTATCCCCAGTGACCCATCAGGCATCGATTCTCCCCGCTGGCCGTCTCCGCCCGCGCGGTAGACGCAGCGTGAATGTACTCCCATCGCCTGGCCGGGATATGACATCGATGTCTCCGCCCTGAGCCTGAGCCAGGCCGATTGAAAGATGCAGGCCCAGGCCGGTGCCGTGGATGCCCGCGGCAATGGCGCCGGGGAGACGCCCGAAGGGTTGGAACAGCTTCGGCAGGTCCTCCTCAGCGATCCCCTCACCATGGTCGGTGACGTCGACGGCGACCCATCCGGGTTCCTCGCGCACCGTGATCGTGACCTCGCTGCCCTCAGGCGAATACTTCACGGCATTGGAGACGAGGTTGCCCAGGATCGTCTCGACCTGCTCCGGATCCGCGCGGACGCGGATCCGGCCTGGCGTCTCAACCCTGATCGTCGGGGGTGCCAGTCCGCCGGCCGTGGTGCGTGCCGATGCCGCCACCGCCCGGGCCAGGGCATCGATGCTGACGTCCTTGGTGTTCTGGCCGCGGGCGCGAATCTCCATGCGGCTGGTGGTCAGCATGCGGTCGACCAGCTCGCTCATGTGGCGCATCCGCGCGGTCATCAGTGGCACGACCTTGGCGGCTGGTGTCGGCAGCGTCCCCAAACTGCCCTCCTCGAGCATCGAGAGATAGCCACTGACCAGGGTGATCGGGGCTCTGAGCTCGTGCGACGCCAGCTGCAGGAATTCGGACTTCTGGCGTTCCAGCGCCGCCATCCGCTCCGCATGCGCCTCGAGCCGATCCATCTCTGCGGTTTGGAGGCTCTGCGCGCGCTGCTCCGCGGCGTACCCCTGCCAGACAAGTGCCGATGCCCGCGCCGCCAGGCGCATGGTCCACTCGTCCTGGTCAGTGAAGCCCGACTGCGAATCGCACGCGGCGAGAAGGCCCAGAGGCACGGCGGCGGTACGCCACGGGACGGCGAGTACGTCGCGTGCGCCCAACCGCGCCAACACCGAATCGGGGTCGATGCTGGCCTTCGGATCGGCTCGGCTGAGGCGAAGTGCCTCACCGGAGAAGAGGAGCCGCGCCACCTCCCGATCGCCTGCGGCATCCAGCACCTCGCGTGGTCGTGGATCAGGCGGGTCCGTGCCGGCGGCGGATTGCTCATGCAGGGGGACCAGCTCCGTCCCGGCGAGCTGCCAGAAGCCGGCGCGGCCGGCCGCGACCAGGCCCGCGACCGTCTCGCTCATCTTGTCGAAGAACGTCGCCCGATCCAGGCTGGAGGCCATGTGCCGCGACATCTGCGTTAGCGAGTCGAGCCCGCGCCGCTGTGCGCTCCGCACCTGCTCGACCAGGCGGGCGTTGCGCAGCGCGAGGACGGCGAGCAGCCCCACCTGTTGGAGGCCGTCGAGCTCACCCGGGACAAACGGACGCTCGCTCCTCCTGCTCAGGATCAGCACCGCTCCGACTGCGTCGCCGAGCGAGAGCGGCACGATCGCGGTGTGGTGCATGGCGAGCAGCGACTCAGCGAGTTCCGGGTCGGAGTTTCCGCCTTCGCCAAGACTCCCGCCGTAGACGATCGCGCCGGTGGTCACAGCCCGATTCAGCAACGGCTGCCTCGGCAACCAGCTCAGCGGGTACTCATGGCCAATGAAGTCAGGGGGGCCACCGCGCTCGTAGCTGGCCTCCACCCGCAGCACGTCCTGATCGAGGCTGGTCAGCGTGCAGCGATCGACGTCGACGTTCTCGGCCGCAAAGCGGACGAGTCGCTCCATGATCTGGTACGGGTCCCCGCGGGAGATCAGGTCCCCCTCGATCAACCCTGCCAATCGGGCCGCTTCAGGCGGCTGCTGATCCACGTCCGAGGACGTGCGCGAGTTCAATCCCGCACCATGCTCGCGATTCTATCGGCCGCTCGTTGGAGGGCTCGACGCCGGTCGCGGCGCCGGAGGTGTTAGACCAGGCTGGCGCTGGTCGCGCTCCGCTGACGGAAGAATTGAACGCGGCAGCGGTCGCAGCGGAATACGAGGCGGAGACCCATCCTCCCGAGCACCTGGGTGATCCGCGAACTGCACTGCGGACAGGTTGCGGCTTCATCCATGAAGGGGCCGGCCACCGGCTTCACATCGAGATGTATCGGCTTGTATTTGCGAGCCATCGCGTACCTCCAGCGTCTGTTCGTCGTGTCCCACGCCCCCACTCCAGAAACATCCTATCACAAAACATGATAGTGATGCTATTGCTATCATAGGCGCCATGACCGAGATGCTCTCGTCGGGAGAGGACAGGGTGAGCGCGTTGCGGGTTCGCGAGCGATCGCTCCGCCGCCGCCGGAGGTTCGATCTCCGCGGCCTGGCGATGGGTGTGGCGCTCTTCGTCGCGGTGGCGTGGACGATCGTCTTCGGGGTCGGCATCGTCCTCCGCTGACCGCCTGATCGGGCGCCTCGCAGCTCGCCACGCCGCCGGGGTGTCAGCCCCGCTTGGGCTGTCAGCACGACCTCAGGAACTCACGAAGCTCGCGCCTGCTACCGTACCAAGGGCGAGGGAGACACTCGCCGTGGGAGCAGAGGACCCTGGGCCGCGGAGGAGGACGGAGTGGACGATGACGTCAAAGTCCTGCTGATCGAGGACGACGTCGCCGCCGCGGAGATGTACCGGCTGCGTCTGGTGGCCGACGGGTACTCGGTGGTGATCGGGCGCGACGGACAGGAAGGCCTGCGCATGGCAGCGGACGAGGCGCCGGATTTCATCTACCTCGACCTGCGACTCCCAGGGCTCGACGGATTCGAGGTGCTCGAGCGGCTTCGTGCGGACTCCGCGACCATGCACATCCCGGTGATCATCCTCACCAATTACGGCGAGCCCGAACTGCGCGATCGCGGCATGAAGCTTGGGGTCCTCGAATTTCTGATCAAGGCCGAGACCACCCCCGCCCGGCTCGCCGACAGCGTCGAGCGCGCAACCGGCCCGCGCGCGCTTCCCTCGACCTGAGGTCGACGGCGCATCGAGCGCGTTCGAGGCACCCTCACGTGAGCCGGATACCAAGGCCGGATACGAAGAGTCCACCCGCGCCGTGGACGAACCGCGGCGGGGTGGACTCGTTGGGAGGGGGTGGGGGGACGGCGATCGTTCGACCGCCGACACTCCGAGCTTAGTGATCCGCACCCCGAAGTGTCAATTCACCTGCCTCGCACCGGTCACGAGTTGTCGGCGAGGTATTCGTCGGGGTCCCGGTCCTCGAGGCTGATGTTTCGAGCGCCGGCGTGCTCGATCTCGAAGGAGGCGAACTTGGATGCGACCTCGGCCTGCTCATCAGCCGAGGCCGTGTCCTCGAACTCCAACAGGGGGCCCTGCTCCTCTTCCTCCATATGCTCCGTGTTCGCACGCTCGGTGGCATTGACACCATCCCACCACGCCCGATCGCCGATGCGATGCTTGCCCGCCTCGCGAATCGCGTCGCGGATGTCGTTGTGGTCTCTGATCGCGTCCTTGGTGTCATCCGCCGCGTCGGGATCGTCCTTGAGCAGGCGCGGGTAGAACAGGGCTTCCTCCGCCGCGGCATGCACCTCGAGTCGAGCCGAGAGCGCATTCCAGAGAGACGTGAGCGTCGCCGCATCATTCCGCGCGGCCTCGAGTGCCGCGAATTGATTCCGAAACCAGAGGTGATCAAGACGGATGAGATCGGTGACCCGGGTGGTCTGCATGCGACTCCTTATGAACGCGAGAGGGCTGCCAAGGCTACATGGACTGCCCCAATCGCGGCCTGATCCCGGTGACCGTCCCGGCGTTGCGCGCGGGAACGGCGTCGATATGGGCAGACTGCCACTTCCCGGGAGCGAAGATACCGATGGCAGTGCCACCCGGCCCGTCTCTGATGATCAGATGACCATCGGTGACCTCGATGTATCGCCCGGTCTGGTAGGCGTGCTTGTCACCACCCGGATCGATGACGATCACCATTGCTGTCGCTCCCGGAATCCGTCCCGAGACGGCGCTGACGTCCGACCGGCGGAACATACCATCGGTCGACCGCAGGCAACCTTCGCCGCACTCGATCGTCGCTTACTCCGCAAGGTTCTTTCGCAGAAACTCGAGCATCCGGGGCGCGGCATCGAGGCGGTTGGCGCGCTTGGCGAGCCCATGTCCTTCGTTCTCGTAGATCAGGAGCTCGGTGGGGATCCCCCGAGCGCGGAGCGAAGCGTGCAGCTGGCGCGCCTCGCCGACCGGAACGCGAGGATCGTTGGCGCCGTGAATGAGCATCAGCGGAGCGCGGATCTGATCGACATGGGTCATCGGCGACGCCTCGATGAGGAAGTCGCGGTCGGTGTCGAGGAAGCCGTACTCCACTTCTCGGAAACGGCGCCGGTAAGGCGATGTGTTCTCGAGGAAGGTGACCAGGCTGCTGATGCCGACCGTCGCGATGCCTGCAACCCAGAGGTCCGGGTAGAAGGCCAGCGCGGCCAGCGTCATGTAGCCGCCGTACGATCCTCCGATCACCGCGACTCGCCTCGCGTCGACCCCTCGGTCAGCAAGCGACGCGTGCACCTCGGTGAGATCGCGCACCGAGTCGAGCCGCAGGCGACGATCGTCGAGCGAGACAAACCGGCGGCCCCAGCCCGCCGAACCACGAACATTCGGCGCCACCACGGCGATGCCGTCCGCGACCAGTCGGATGATGAACGGGTCGTATCGGGGCGCAAAGCGTGCCTCCGGACCTCCGTGGACCACAAACACAACCGGAGGGTTGTCGACCGGTGGTTTGTAAAGGAAGTACGTGATCTGCTCGCCGTCGAACGACGAGATCTTGTGCAGCTCAGGCGTGACCGCGGTTGAAGCGACCACCTGATCGACCGGGAGCAGAGCCACCGGAGGCAGCGAGTCGGCGGTGTCGACGCGCAGCGGCGTCAGCGGGGTCGCAGTGGTCGTGTACGTCAGGAGCGCGATCGACGCGGTGGATGAGAGATACGGTCGCGGGATGAGCGGGAGTCCGAACCCGGTGCCGGCTTCCGGCAGCCGGAGGTCCCGGATATACGCGAGCGTATTTCCGTCGTGCAGCTGCAGACGGGTGATGGCATTCTCAGCGTGAAAGACGAGGGCGCTCCGTCCGTCGGTGCTGAGGCTTGCCTCGCTGTCCCACGCGGTGTCGAGCACGTAGTGCCAGGACGACGCGGCGATGTCGTATCGAGCAATCGACGCGACGTCGCGATCCGCGTCAGTGCTGAAGAGGAAACCCGAGGAGTCCGGGTACCACGTGGGTGCCATGGCGGTCCCTGCGCCGGTGCGTTCCACCACGGTTCGCACACCGTCGGTCTCGAGATCGACGAGCAGCAGGTCGTCGCTGATCGCGAATGATCCGTCGAGGCGTACGACGGCCAGCCAGCGCCCGTCAGGCGAGAAGCATTCGACGCGGTTCCAACCCCCCTCGAGGACGCTTCGGATCGTACCGCCGGCGCGATCCAGAACGTAAACGTCGATGTCAATGCCGTTTCGCCGTGTCGATGAGAACGCGATGAGCCGTCCATCGCGACTGACGTCGCCGAGGTCGTGCTTGATGTTCTCCTCGACCACGAGCGGCCGTGGTTCGCCGCCCAGCAGGTCCACCAGCCAGAGCTGATAGTTCTCGTTACCGCCACGATCGACAGCAACGACGATATCGCCGGTCCCGGGGATGTATCGTGCCGCCGAGACGGGCTCTTCGAGAAACGTGACCTGGATGAGGTCGCCGCCCTGTACGGGAAGCCGGTACACCTGCATGCTGCCGGTGTCATCGCAGCGGATCAGGAGCTCGTCACCGTCTGGCGCGACGTCGGCTATGGCTGAGCTACGCGCCGCCAGCAGGCGCGTGAGGAGTTCGTCGACCACGCTGCCATCTTCGCACCCGCCGGCCGGCCGGCGGTGCCGTCTCGCGAGAATCATCACCCAGGGCGTCTCACTCGACCGGCGAACGAGACCCTCACGCCACGGCTGGTCAAGCCGTCCATGGCGCAGCGCCGGTGTCGTCGCCACGGAGCATCGCGAGGAGCGTCTCGATCACCGTGCCGGTGCCGAGGACGATTCCGAGCTCGCGGTTGTACTCGAGGGATTCGGTCGAGAAATTCTGCGAGCCGACGAACGCCTGCTGATCGCCGGCTCCGGGGTCGCGGACGATCACCTTGGCGTGGATGTACAGCGGCGCATCCGGCGCGTACACGCGCACGTGAACGCCGGCCGCGGTCAGTTCGCCGAAGGCCGAGGACCAGCGGCTGGAAGCCGTCATGCAGATCTCGACGTTCACCCCGCGGCGTGCAGCGTCGATCAACGCATGGGTGATGCCCGCATCGCCCATCTCCTCGTTCTCGACATCAAGCTCGCGCCTCGTGCCGTTGATCAGCGCGAGCAGTGCCGGGAGCGCAGTGGTCGGTGACCAGACGAGGCCGGCGCCGGAAGGCGGTTCGACGCGCCTGTGGTTGTAGTCGGCATCGAACGTGGTCTGGATCGCCGCGATATCGGCCGTTCGGTGATCGATGACCGCGACGTCTCGCGTCGTGGCGTAGTAGCGGCTTGTCCAGTTCGACGTCATGATCGCCGCCACCGAGCCGTCCACGATCAGGGTCTTCTGGTGGGTCAGCGCGTACAGCGAGCCGGCCCAACGGACGTGCACGCCGTAACCCTGCAGGTACGTGAAGGCGGGCTGGTTCCATGATCCGGTGCCGGCGCCGTTGAGGATCACCCTCACGTCGACGCCGTGGGCCGCATCCATGGCGAGCAGGTGCTCTGCTCGCGTGTCCTCGAGCTCGTACATGGTGAGATCGAGCGCGTGCCGCGCGGATCCGAGAAGGGCGTAGATGGGCGCCATGCCCGTGGCGGGTTCGACGAGGACCGAGAGAAGCGCGGACGGCTGCAGCGCGGTGCGGGCTGACCCCGGGGTGCCCAAGGCGGTGTCCCGGGCACCTGCCGTCCCGTGCTGCGGAGATGCACCGCAGGCGGCGATGCTGACGAGGCCGATCAGCGCCACTCGCGCCAGAGCCGGTTGTCTCACTCGGGAGAGTGTGGACTCGGCCTCAGGGACGAATTCCAGACGGTCAGCACCCCGCGCAAACGGCTGACCCCGTCACGGTAGGCGATGATCTGGTCGTGGACCAGGTGGGCCGACCCATCACGATCGTGACTGGAGCGGGGAGGGGCATCGGCGCCGCGACCGCACTGCATCTCGCTCGAACGGGCCACGACGTTGCTGTGAACTACGTCCAGGACCAGGCGGCAGCGGACCGCGTCGTCGGGAAGGCGCAGGCATCGGGCGCGCGAGCGATCGCCATTCGGGCCGACGTCACGCTCGAGGATGACGTGATGCGGCTCTTCGCGATGACGCAGGACGCCTTCGGAGCGGTGAACTCCTTGGTGAACAACGCGGGCGCGACTCTCCACATCGGGGATCTCGCGGACACGCCGACTGCGGTGATTCGAGCGGTCATCGATGTCAACCTCCTCGGTGCGATACTCTGCTCGCGTCGCGCCGCCCAGCTCATGTCCACGTCGCGGGGTGGCCACGGGGGTGCCATCGTGAATGTGTCATCAGCGGCAGCAACTCTGGGGAGCGCGCACGAGTACGTCCACTACGCGGCGGCGAAGGCCGGCATCGACGCCCTGACGATCGGGCTCGCCAAGGAGCTCGCCGGCGATGGCATCCGGGTCAACGCCGTGGCCCCGGGGATCGCCCGAACCGACATCCACTCGGCCGCCGGCGCACCGGACCGCGCCGACCGGTCGGGCGCGCGCGTTCCTCTCGGACGCCCTGCGGAGCCGCTCGAGATCGCCAACGCCATCGCATGGTTGCTGGGGCCGGAGGCGACCTACATCACCGGCGCGATCCTGCGTGTCGCCGGAGGCCTGTAGGCGCCCGCAACCGCTGACCATGCGGTGGTGACGCGCTAGGCTTGCCGCCGTGAGGATCACACCGCGTCAGCTCGTTGATGCGGCGGAGATCGCCCGCCGTTGGATCCGCTACCAGGCGATGCTCTGGAACGTGCCTGCGCTCTCGTGGGGGATCAGCCACGGCGGGCGCGTTGTGATGCTCGATGCGATGGGGAGCGCTGATCTTGCATCAGGGCGGCCCGCGACGCCGGATACGACAAGTTATCGCTGCGCGTCGATCACCAAGACCATGACGGCAACACTCGTCATGCAACAGGTGGAAGCCGGACGGATGCGACTCGACGACTCCATCGCCACGTATCTCGGCTGGACGCGACGGCTGCCTCACGCAAAGGACATCAGCATTCGCCACCTGCTCATTCACGGCGGCGGCGTGATCCGCGACGGATCCAACGTCTGGGGAGACGACGACTTTCCGGACCGGGACACAGTGCGGGCCGAGGTCCGGCAGCGCCTCACCTTCGCTGAGCCGTCAACAACCTTCCGCTACTCCAACATCGCATACGTGCTGCTCGGTGAAGCGCTCGAATCAGTGACCGGCAGGCCCTTCGAGGCGCTCCTGCAACGGGACGTCCTCGGGCCGCTGGACCTGAAGGGGAGTGCGCCATCGCTGACTCCTCGGGTGCGCCGGACGCTCGCCACCGGCTACTACCGCCGGCGTCCCGGGGAGAATCCGCATCCGGCGCGACACGCCGAGGCGCGCGCCTTTGCACCCGCCGGGGGCCTGGTCTCCACGGTGCCGGATCTGCTCAGCTATCAGCGCGCTCATTTTCAGGGAGTCGGAAACCTCATCTCAGACCTGTCACGACGCGAGATGCAGCGCACCCAGTGGCAGCGACCGGAGGAGCCGAATCACGGAATCGGGTGGATGATCTGGCACGTCGACGGGGTCGGGATCCGCGGTCACAGTGGTGGGTTCCCCGGGTTCACCACCAAGATCGGATTCTCACCGGAGTTGGGCCTGTGTGCGGCGGTGCTGAACAACATCAACGGCCCGGTGCCGGGCCTCGGGGTCGACATGATCTTTCACAGCGTCGCCTGGGTGGTCCGTCGCTGGCGAGACGCAGGCGAAACCGCACACAACCACTCGCGCGCCAGCCTCGGTCGATTCGCGGGTCACTACCGCGGTGATATCGGCGAGCTGACGATGGTCCGCATCAACCGGTCGCTCTACCTCATGGATCCCGAGATGACCATGCCGGTGTCTTCAGCGGCGCGACTTCAGCCAGATGGCGCCAGGCGATTCATCATCGTCGACGGCGACGACTATGGCCACTTCGGCGAGGAGGTGAGCTTCGCGGTGGATGCTGCGGGGCGTTCCACCGCAATGCGATACGGCCCCCACACGCTGCGCCGGGCGGACATCTGAGGAGCGGCAGCGCGCTCTCACGCCCGGAAACGCCTGACCACGCGCATCAGCGCGCGCGCAGGCGTTGAGAGTCCCTCGGCATGGCTCGTTCGGCCGCCATGACCAGGTCGCGCAGGCGCTGGAGCCGGCTCTCGCGGTCGCGGACGAACCGGGTGATGCCTTCGACAATGAAGGGCGTCGTCAGGTGGGCCTCGTCCATGACCTCGTCGACGGATCCACCGGTTCGCCAGCGATTGTCCCAGTCCGCTCCCATCGAGTACTCCGCCCCCAGCGGCCCGTCGACCCAGTCGCGCATCAGCTTCACCGTGCGGTTGGTGATCGCCATCGCATCGAGCCGATCCGCGGGGGCGATGACGCTGTCGCGATACGCTGCCGGCTGAAGCCGAAACAACTGCGGGCTGATCGCGGCGACGACCTTCACGTTGAGGCCAAGATTGTCAAGATCGGGCAGGGCCTTGACCAGGTTCGCTGTGGTGGTGGTGCCCTGTACGAACACCGTCCCCATGGCGGGCAGCTCGTCTCGGAACGGACGGAGGACATAGGCGCCGCGCGCAGCCTCGAAATGGCTCGGCATCCCGAGACGCTCGCGGTCCGGCAGCTCGATCGCGGGTCGCGTCAGGTGCAGGGCAACGATCGGCACGTCGGTCGCAAGGGCCGCGGCGAGGACCACGGGCACCTCGTTGAACTCCCATGGGTGCAGGTCGATGACCTTGCCTTCCGGGAACAGTTGAGTCACTCCGGGTTCGTAGATCCCGAAATGCGTTCGTGAGTCCTCGGCCGTCTCCGGACCGGAGTGACCGGCCACCCAGAGGACCTTGCCCACCTTGAGCTCGCAATCCTGGGCGAGCTGGCTGAACAGCCGCATCTCGCCGTACTTGAGATAGCTGAACGAGCCATAGGTGGAGCACGCACCCCAGAAACCGTTGAAGGACGTGAATGGTTCGCGTGACAGGTTCACGGTGGCCAGGCCCACGATCATGCCCGCGTTGGTGAATTCCGTGATCTCGGTGGGAAGCAGCGCACCGCGGGGATTCTTGTCGCGCTCGTACCAGCCATATCCGGGCATGTCACCGAAGTCCTTGGCGAAGCCGCTGAGGTTGGTCGAATCGGCGAGGTCGGCGGATGCGGCGATGAACAGCGGGCGTCCATAGTCCTGTTTCGCCATGGCGTTCACCCAGGAGCTCCAGGCGCCGAACGCGGTGCGATTTGCCTGCTTGTCGCCCGGCCTCCGATAGAGCGCGGCGGGGTAACTCCGGAAATCGGTCAGCCGCGGGTCGGTGAAGACATCGGCACCACGACCCCCGACCATGAGGCCGTCGATGTCCTCGGGTACCTGCGCCGCCAGCTCGACGAGGCGATCGGAGACGGCATCGACAACCTCCCCGTGGTCTGCGAGCACACGCGCGGCACGCCGCAGGTTCTCCGCCGCCTGCTCGCGCACCGCGCCCGGATCCGCGGGCGCCGGCTCATCAACGCCGGCGTAGCTCATGCCGTACTTCGCCATGAACGCGTGGCGCAGCGCCCAGAACTGCTCGCTGTTCATGGCGTGCGGAGAGCCGTGACTCTTGCTGTCGTACTTGCCGTAGCCGCGCCCCTTGCGCGTTCGGAACCATGCCACGGACGGCACGCGGTCGGGGTTCTCGCCGCGAGCTGCCTCGAGGACGGCCCTGGTCACCGGTGACCACTCCGACCCCTCCATGGTCCCTGACACCCGCCATCCGTACGCCCCGAACCAGGTCTCGGGTGTTCCGGGCACGACCGACGATGCGGCGAAGTCATCGATGCCGAAATCGTTCCAATCAACCAGGAACACGAGGTTCGACAGCCCGAGCCCCCAGGCCGCATTGCGGGTTTCGTGGCTTGCCCCCGCGGTCAGGCCACCCTCACCCTCGACGACAAACACGCGAACCTCTCCAGCTCCGGCCGATTTCAGCGCGACGGCCTCGCCGGCAGCGGGAGGCATCCCGTGGCCCGAAGGACCTGTGTTGAACTTGAGAAACAGGGTCTTCCCCGCCATCTCCGGGTGTCCCGGGAGGCCGCCGCGATGGCGGAGCATGGTCAGGTCCTCGGGGACCAATGCCCACCGCCCATTCTCGGGCAGAGCGAACGCCGGGTTCGGATCGCGGGAGCCTCGCACCCGGAGCGTCTCATTGAGCGCGGCGAGCGTTGCGTACACGACCGGGACGGTGTGACCTGCGGAGAGGACGAACCGGTCCCCGAACCGGAGCCAGGGACGGCGGATGTCCCAGCGCATCGCGCCCGACAGCATGGTCGCGAGCAGCAGATGCACCTTGGAGCGCGACCCGCCGGGGTGCCCGCTCTGGCGATAGTTCAGCGCGAGGTCGATGAACTCATCGACGATGTCCTTGAGCACATCCCACGTCGGGAACGATGCTTCCGCGTCCAGGTAGAGGCGTTCAGGAGTCTCCACCTTGTGCACAATAGCGGCCCAGGAGAAGCGCATGACGACAGCGGTACCGATCGAAATTCATCGGGCGATCCACGAGGCGACCACCGCCGGCGCGGATGAATTGATCACCACCTCGCGCGCGATCCATGCCCTGGCCGAGATCGGCTTCGAGGAGGTCGAGTCCTCCCGGCTGCTCAGCGGCGTTATCGAGCAGCATGGATTTCGAGTCGACCGCGGTATCTCGGGGATGCCCACCGCATTCGTGGCGCGGCACGGCAGCGCGGGCCCGCATGTTGCGTTCGTCTGCGAGTACGACGCGCTGCGCGGTCTCGGCCACGCATGCGGGCACAACCTGATAGCGACGTCGTCTGCGGGCGCCGGCATCGCACTGGCGCGCTCGCTCACCGAGCGTGGCGTCGACGCGCGCGTGAGCATCGTGGGTGCACCGGCTGAGGAGGGCGGTGGCGGAAAGATTCCCCTGTGTCACGACGGTCTCTTCGACGATTGCGACGCGGTGCTGATCTTTCACCCTTCCGATCGGACCGCATCCGTCCAGTACGCGCTCGCGTGCACGCACTGGGAGTGGACGTTCCGTGGCAAGGCTGCTCACGCGGCCGGGCATCCGGACCACGGCATCAACGCGCTCGACGCCTTTGTTCACGCTTACAACGGCGTGTCGCTCTGGCGCCAGCAGCTGCGCGACGACGCGCGGGTGCACGGATTCATCGTCGAGGGTGGAACCGCTCCGAACATCATTCCCGAGCTCACGCGCGGGGAATACCTCACCCGGGCGCGTGACGGCGAGTATCTGCGCACCATGAACGTCCGTTTTCGGGCGATCTTTGAGGCGGCCGCGCGCGCGACCGGCTGCGAGCTGCACCTTGACGAGAAGGAGACATACCTGGACCTGCGTTCCAACGCGGTCCTCGCGGAGCGCGCAAGCGTCCACCTCGCAGCAGTCGGTCTCGAGGAGGATCGTGTCGCCCCCTGGGAGCGTACGGGATCGACAGACGTTGGCGATGTCTCCTACGCGGCTCCGACGCTGCACCCTGAATTCGCCATCGCCGACGCGGGGATCGGCCCGCACACCCACGCGTTTCGCGAGGCCGCGCTGTCACCGCGAGGGGAGAGCGCGATGCTCCAGGCCGTCGAGGTGCTGGGCAGGATCGGTGCGGACGTCATCTTCGACCGAGAGGTGCGTCGCGCCGTGCGTGATGCCTTTCTCGGCCAGCCACAGCACCGCACGGAGTGGACCGGGTCGGGAGAGTAGGCGGGCCGTCCTCTTTGGAGCGACGCTTTGATCCGCCGGGCGTGACAGGGCGACCGCAATGGCTCGCTCGTCGTCTTGCTCAGGTGGGCGTGTCGGGCTTTCTCGCACGGCTCGGCGCCACCCGCGACGGCTCTCCCGGCATCTTCGGGTACTGCGGCGGCCAGGGCGCGTCGAGCAGACCCGCGGCCTGGTCCCGGTTGTGCAGGGCCAGCACGGGTTCGAGCGACTGAGGCGCGGTCGACATCGGCAGCCAGGGGTCGCCTGCTTCGGCAACACGGAGCGGGACCGTCGCCATGGTGAGCGCGTCGGGCGTGATCGAACCCAGCTCATCCCACGCGAACGGAGTGGAGACCTGCGCGCCAGGCCGTGCGCGGACTGACCACGCGCCGAAGATCGTCTTGTGCGGCGCGTTCTGGTTGAAGTCGACGAATACTCGGCGTCCGCGTTCCTCCTTCCACCAGGCGGAGGTGATCAGATCCGCTCGGCGGCGCTCGAGCTCCCGGCCCACCGCGACCGCCGCCGACCGTACCTCGTAGGACGTCCAGCGCGGTTGCAACCGAACGTACACGTGGATGCCTCGGTTGCCCGTCGTCTTGGGGAGACACATCACCCCGAGCTCGTCGAAGAGTGCGCGCACCTCGCGGGCCGCCTCCTGCACCATGGAGAAGACGACGCCCGGGCTCGGATCGAGGTCGATCCGGAGCTCGTCGGCATGTTCCGGGTCCGAGGCCTGCGATGGCCAGACGTGAAACCCGAGGCATCCCAGGTTCACCGCCCAGAGAACATGAGCAAGGTCGGCGGCGACCAGGGCCCGCGAGGTCGTCCCGTTGGGGGTGCTCACGATCGTGGTCTCCAGCCAGTCGGGCCGA
>DASZJB010000003.1:0-5942 GCA_035948615.1 Candidatus Dormiibacterota bacterium | reverse complement strand
CCGCCGACCGCGAAGATGACCGCCAACCCGAGCAGGAGCTGCACCGCCTGCGTGCCCCTGATCAGCTTCAGGAGCTGATAGAGCAGGAAGGCGACCACCAGGACGTCGACCGCGTCGCGCCAGCTCAGGCTCTGGAAGAAGAAGTGCGCGTTGCGCAGCAGGTCGCTCATGCGGCAGCCCCGACGCCATCGTCCGCGTAGATGAGGGCGAGCAGTGCCTGCTGGACCCAGAGGCGGTTCTCCGCCTGATCGAACACCACCGAGTTGGGTCCGTCGATGACCGCGTCGGTGATCTCCTCCCCGCGATGCGCGGGCAGGCAGTGCATCACCCGAACCCCGGGCGGCGCGAGCCCAACCAGGTGGTCGTTCACCTGCAGGTAGGCGAAATCCTCGCGCCGGCGTTGCTGCTCGAATTCCTGCCCCATGCTGGTCCAAACGTCGGTGTAGATGATTTCGGTATCGCGCAGCGCCGGAGCCGCCTCGTGGGTGACCTCGAATCCGGTACCCGGCGCACGAAGACCGGCCGCCCTCTCGACGACCGCCTGGGGTGGCTCGTAGCCGCGTGGGCAGATGATCCTGAGGTGCACCCCGAGCAGGGCCGCCGCGTAGATCCACGACGTGCAGACGTTGTTCCCGTCCCCGATGTAGGCGACGGTGGCTCCGGCGAGCCGTCCCGTGACCGAGCGAACGGTCATGCAGTCGGCGAGCACCTGGCACGGATGCTCGGCATCGGTGAGGGCGTTGATCACCGGCGAGGTCGCCGCGCCCGCGATGGTCACGAGATCCCGGTGCGAGACCAGGCGGGCGACGATCCCGTCGGCGTAGCGGTCGAGGATCCGGCTGATGTCCGCCGCCGACTCGCGCTCGCCCAGCTGCACCTCGGGGTTGAAGAGCGCGATGGGATGACCGCCGAGGTTGTGGATCGCCACCTCGAACGACACCCGGGTGCGGTTGCTGGGCCGCTGGAAGATGAGCGCCTGCGATCGGCCCGCGAGCGGGCTGCCGAGATCGCGCCCCGATTTGGTCGCGTCGGCGAGGTCGAGGATCGCGAGGATCTCGTTGGTGGTGAGGTCCGCGATGCTGAGGAGGTCGCGGCCGGCGAGCGATGGACGCATTCGCCCATATGGTTGCACCGCGACGCCGATCGCGCGTTCTCCGCGCAAACCCGCGCGCGGAGCGTCACACGCTATACCGTCTGGGCGTGGATATTGCGGTGGTCGTCAACGGGGGGATGGCCGAAACCCTGCAGTCGACACCCCTGTTGCGCACGCTCCGGGCCGGGTACCCCTCGGCGCGGATCGCGCTCGTCTGCCCCACGACCGCGGTCGACCTCGCCGACGGCATCCCGCCCGTCGACAAGGTCATCCCGCTTGCAGGGCTGCGGGGCCGGCGCAGCGGAGGTCTGCGCCTCTGGGCGACGCTGCGCGGGCTGCGGCTCGACGCCGTCTTCCTGTGCACCTCGGGCGCCGCGGCGGCGACCGCAGCGTACTTTGCCGGCATCCCCCAGCGCAGTGGGGTCGGCGGCGGCATCGGGCTCCTCCTCACCGGTCGCGTCAAGCCCCGGCGCGGCGAGAACCAGGCGGAGACGTGGCTGCGCCTTGCCGAGGTCGCGGGCGTCCATCAGCAGCTCCACAGCCCAGTGTTCGAGCCGGGTCCGGAGGCGCGGCGGCGGGCCGAGCAGGTACTCCATGGGACAGGGCTCGGCGATGGGCGCCTCCTGGTCGCGATCGCGCCGGGAGCCGGGTACGCCGAGACCCACACCGGAGCCGCAGCCGCGACCGTCTGGGATCCCGAGCGCTGGGCCCACCTCGCCAACCAGCTCGCCCAGCGCCACGGCGCGGGGATCCTCGTGGTCGGCTCGGCGCACGATCGGAGCGCGGCCGAGCACATGAAGATGGACCTCAGAGCGGACGCGACCGACCTGGTCGGCGAGATCGACCTCTCGACCCTGGCCGGAGTCCTTTCGCGATGCGACCTCCTGGTGGCCAGCGACACTCCGCTCCTTCAGCTCGCTGCGGCCATGGGCACGCCCACAGTCGGCCTCTTCGGTCCGACCGACGGCGCGCGTGGCGGCGCCTACGGTCCCGCGCACCGGGTGGTTCAGGCGCTGGCCCCTCCTCGCTTCGAGGATGGCCTCGCGACCACCGCAGCAATGGAGCAGATCCGGGTCGAGGACGTGCTGGCCGGGATCGAGGCGACGCTGTAGCCGTCGGCTACCGGATATACATCAGCGCGCGCTTGAGCACGTCGAGGTTGTCGAGCGCGTAGCCCGTCCCGCGCACCGCGCAGAGCTGCGGCTGACTGTCGCGGTGAACCTCGATCCCGGTGGCGCCCGCGATGGCGCCGTCGAGTCCCTCGAGGCGCGCTCCTCCGCCGCAGAGCAGGATGCCCTCGCGCTCGATGTCGGGCAGCAACCGCTTCGGCGTGTCGGCAAGAACCGCGTCCAGCGCCGTCAGGAGGGGTTTCACGTGCGCATCGAGGCAGGAAGTCAACTCGGTCGAGGTGATCGTCAGGCGCTGCTCGCCCCCTTCGCCGCGGCCCATGACCTCGAGCCGGCGTTCCTCGTGGGGCCCGACCCGGGCCAGCGACGCGACCACCTCCTCGAGAGTGGGCGTGTCAAGCGCAACCCCGTGCTCCCGGCGCACGTGATCGGCGATGCACGCCTGGAGTCGCAATCCGCCGTGGCCGCTCAGGCAGCGCCCGCTGACTGTGCCCTCCAGCGCGAGGGCCGCGATATCGGTCTTGCCGGCGCCGACATCGATCACGAGGTGGCCGTTTGGGCCACTGAGGCGGATCCCCGCGCCCATCGCTGCGGCCAGCGGGGCGTCGAGCAGGTAGGCGGTGCGCGCGCCGGCGACCGCTGCCGCCTCGAGCAGTGAGCGCCGCTGCCCGCCCGGCAGGGATGACATGACAGCGATGACGACGTCGGGTTTGAAGATCCGCTGGCGTCCGGCGGCCCGGATCATCGCGTGGTTCACGAGCCACCGCGCCGAGGCGGCGTCGACGATCTCGCCACCGGCGATCGGCCGGTGGAGTTGGAACTCGGGGTCGTCCGCCGCGGTCTCGAATGCCGCATCACCGAATGCGGCAGCCTGCACGCCGCCATCGCGTATCGCGACCGCCGTCGGTTCGGTGGCGACCATGCCCTCACCCTTGACGATGATCCGCGTCGTCATCGTGCCGAGGTCGATGCCCACCTTCTTGCCGAGCACTGTTCGGGCTTCCTTCAGTCGCCGACCACGCCGGTGAGGTCGCGCACCTCGCTGCCCGGCTCGTCGGTGGTGAGACGCTCGATGTCCGCACCAAGACGTGCGAGCTTGGTCTCGAGGTCGTCGTAGCCGCGCTCGAGGTGGAAGACGTTCTCGAGCTCGGTGGTGCCTTCGGCGCAGAGCCCCGCGATGACCAGCGCGGCGCCGCTGCGGATGTCGGGGATGCTCATCCGCGTTCCGTGGAGTCGCGCGGGTCCGTTGATCACCGCGCTGCGGCCGTCGATGGCGATGTGCGCACCCATCTGGTGGAGCGCGGCGACGTGGCGAAACCTGTTCTCGTACAAGGCTTCACTGATCACGCTCGGCCCCGTCGCCTGGGTCATGAGCGCGCAGAACTGCGGTTGCATATCGGTGGCGAAACCCGGGTGCGGCCACGTCGTCATGTCGACGCCGCGGAGATGCGAGCATGTGATGCGCACATGATGCGCACCCTCGACGATGTCGCACCCTGCCGAGCGCAGCTTGCTGAACAGCCAGCGCAGGTCACTGGGTCGCATGTGTTCGACGACGACGTCGCCGTAGGTGGCGGCGGCGGCGATCATGTACGTCCCCGCCTCGATGTAGTCAGCCGTGACGTTGTGTGTCGTGCCGTGCAGCAGCCCGCCGCTACCCTCGATCACGATCAGCTCGGTGCCCACGCCGGTGATGTGCGCCCCCATGCCGATGAGGCAACGTGCCAGGTCGTAGACGTGCGGCTCGCGAGCGGCGTTGCTGATCACGGTAATGCCCTCGGCGAGCACCGCGGCCATCATCAGGTTCTCAGTTCCGGTGACGGTCGGCATGTCGAGAGCGATACGCGCGCCGTGAAGGCGGCGGGCGCGCGCGACGTAGCCGCCGTCGAGCTCCTCGACCTCCGCGCCCATGAGACGAAGGCCCTCGAGGTGCTGCTCGACCCGGCGCATACCGATGTCGTCGCCTCCTGGCTTGGCGATGCTCGCCTCACCCGCCCTTGCGACCAGGGCGCCCAGGAGCAGAAAGGAGCCGCGCATCCGTCTGCTCAGGTTGGGGTCGACCTCGGTGGTCCTCAGCGCGTCGGCGTGCAGCCGCCAGGTGTTGGTGTCCGGATGCTCGACCGCCACACCCACGTGCTCGAGCATCCGCGCCATGGTCGAGATGTCCTCGATGTCCGGCACGTTGCCGAGCTCCACCTCCTGGTCGGTGAGCAGCGAGGCCGCCATGACCGGCAGTGACGCGTTCTTGCTCCCGGAGATGCCGACCGCCCCTTCGAGCCGGCGCCCGCCGCGGATACGCAGGAGTTCCATCTCCGCCTACCGTACTCGACGGCGCCCGCGGACCGGGTAGATTAGAGGTGGCGTCCAGACGGATCGCCGATACAGAACGGAGACACCATGGCAACCGCAACGCTCCCCGCTACCGAATCCATCGAACAGCTCCTTGGCGACGACGCCGCGTCGTTGCTCGAGCATCGATGCGAGACGGTGCCGAAGTCTGCCCTCCATCTGCCCGGCCCCGATTTCGTCGACCGCATCTGGGCGGGCACCGACCGATCCAACCGCGTGCTGCGCAATCTATCGGCGCTCTACGAGCACGGCCGGCTCGGCGGTACGGGGTACGTGTCGATCCTCCCGGTCGACCAGGGCATCGAGCACTCCGCGGGCGCGTCGTTCGCGCCCAATCCCGAGTATTTCGACCCCGGTAAGATCATCGAGCTCGCCGTCGAGGGTGGCTGCAACGGGGTGGCGTCGACGTTCGGCGTGCTCGCCGCGGTGTCGCGGCACTGGGCGCACCGCATCCCCTTCATCGTCAAGCTCAACCACAACGAGCTGCTGACATATCCGAACAAGTTCGACCAGATCATGTTCGGGACGGTGAAAGAGGCATGGAACCTCGGCGCGATCGCGGTCGGAGCCACGATCTACTTCGGGTCGGATGAAGCCGATCGTCAGCTCCAGGAGGTCTCGGTCGCGTTCGCGCAGGCGCACGAGCTGGGGATGGCGACGATCCTCTGGTGCTACCTGCGCAACGCAGCCTTCAAGAAGGATGGGGTCGACTACGCCCTCGCGGCAGACCTCACCGGCCAGGCGAACCACCTCGGTGTGACCATCGAAGCCGACATCATCAAGCAGAAGCTGCCGACCAGCAACGGCGGCTACACCGCGCTCAACTTCGGCAAGACGGCCGACGCCGTGTATACCAAGCTGACGTCCGATCATCCCATCGACCTCTGCCGCTACCAGGTGCTCAACTGCTACGCGGGACGCGTGGGGTTGATCAACTCCGGCGGTGAATCGATTGGCGCCGGTGACCTCGCGGCTGCGGTTCGTACCGCGGTCATCAACAAACGTGCGGGTGGGACCGGATTGATCAGCGGTCGCAAGGCATTCCAGCGTCCGATGCGCGACGGCGTGCATCTGATGAACGCAATCCAGGACGTGTATCTGAACGAGAAGATCACGATCGCGTAGGCGCAGCGCGAGCGTGGGTCTTGACGTGTCATAGGCAAGGCGTCGTCAGGTACGCGCAGCGCGCGCCTTGATGAAGGGCCTGTCATATGGGCCCTCAGACCGGCTGAGCAGCGCCGACCTATCCGGAGGCGATTTCAGCGGGGGCGCGCGTCCACGAGTGGTAGGTGGGCGACGGCGGGATCGCCAGGATCGGGTGGCTCGCCGTCCGGACCAGCTGCCAGCCACCCTCGTGCACCATCCAGTGATGG
>DASZJB010000002.1:0-11428 GCA_035948615.1 Candidatus Dormiibacterota bacterium | reverse complement strand
GCGACCGCCACGATAGCATCACCCTCCCCAGCGAAGTGCCGCAGTGTGCACGGGCGCGTCCCAGAGCGCGGTGAGCTGGTCGTCGAGCTCCAGGACCGTCAACGACGCGCCTGCCATCTCGAGCGACGTGATGTAACTGCCGACGAGATTGCGCACGGCTGTCAGCCCTGCGGCCCGCAGCCGCTTCTCCACTTCGCCGTAGAGCAGGTAGAGCTCGAGCAGCGGCGTGCCGCCCATGCCGTTGACGAAGGCGAGCACGTTTGAGCCAGGTTTGGCAGCAAGGTCGGACGTTACCGCTTCGACCATGATGTCCGCAATCTCAGCCGCGCTGCCGAGTGGCGCGCGACGGCGTCCCGGCTCACCGTGAATGCCGATGCCCACTTCCATCTCGCCCTCGGGGAGGTCGAAGATCGGCTTTCCCGATGCGGGAGGAACGCACGACGACAGTGCGATCCCGAAGGAGCGTCCGCGCTCGTTGACCTGACGTATGACGCTCACCACGGCCTCGAGCGAGTCGCCGCGCTCCGCCGCAGCGCCCCCGATCTTCTCGGCGAGGACCGTCGCCCCAACACCACGCCGGCCGGCGGTGTACAGCGAGTCCTGGACGGCGACATCATCGTCGATCACGATCGCCTCGACCTTGATCCCGTCGTCGGCAGCCTCGTCGGCTGCCATCTTGAAGTTGAGGACGTCGCCCGTGTAGTTCTTGACGATGTGGATGACCCCGGCTCCGCCGTCCACAGCCTTGGTGGCGGCCAGCATCTGATCGGGGACCGGGGACGTGAAGACCTCGCCGGGGCACGCGGCGTCGAGCATGCCGATGCCCACGAAGCCACCGTGGAGCGGCTCGTGTCCCGATCCGCCGCCGGAGATCAGCGCGACCTTGCCCTTGATCGGCGCATCCGCCCGAACCAGGATCTGGTTCGCGACGTCGTATCGGAGCACGTCAGGTACGGAGGCGGCGAGCCCGGCAAGCGATTCTTTGACCACCTGGTCCGGTTCGTTGATGATTTTCCGCATGCGCCTGGTGGCTGTGGCCATGGCTCGGCACTCCTGTTATTCGACATTATCGAACGTTGGTCGGAAATTACTCTTTTGGCGAGGGGGATGTCAATGGTCTTGTTGAGATGGTCCGAGCCGGTGCCCTGACGGCCGTTTGGGCTCGGCGGAGTGGCCCCTCGAGGCCACGGCGTAGGCTCCGCGTGCATGGCTGGCAGAGCGTTTGTGACGGGTGCGAGCGGCTTTCTCGGGAAAGCGATCGTGGAGGAGCTCGCCGCTGCCGGTCGCCCGGTGCGAGCCCTCGCCCGCTCTGACGCGACCGCGCAGCGGCTCGCGGCGCTGGGCGCTGAGCCGGTCCGCGGCGACCTCCGAGACCGTGCTTCGCTCGAAGCCGGGTTCGCGGGATGCGATGTCGTCTACCACGCCGCCGGAGTGAACGCGTTCTGCCTGCCGGACCCGAGCCCGATGTTCGAGGTCAACGTCGCCGGCTCGAGAGCGGTGGTCCTCGCCGCCGCGGCGGCCGGCGTCGCCAGGGTGGTCTACACGTCGTCCGCAGCGACCCTCGACGTCGCGTCGGATGGTGGGAGCTCCGGTTCGCGTGGCCGGCGCCGGTTTCTGTCCAACTACGCGCGGTCGAAATTCGAGGCCGAGCGGGCGGTCATGGAAGCCGCGGCGAGCACCCGGCTCGATGTCGTGTGTGTCAACCCCGCGTCGGTGCAGGGCCCCGGAAGGACCAGCGGGACGGCCCGTCTGCTGATCGGCTATCTCAACGGCAAGCTCCCTGCCGCGGTCGACGGCCCGCTCAACGTCATCGACATCGCCGACTGCACCCGGGGCCACCTGCTTGCTGAGGAGCGTGGCGTCCCCGGGCAGCGATATCTGCTGTGCGGCGCGTCGATGACGCTGCGCAGCGGCCTGGCGCTGCTCTCGAGGCTCACCGGGCTCGACGATCCTCCGCGGTTCCTCCCCCCCCGTCTCGCCCTCGCTGCGGCGTCCGCCATCGAGCTGGTGGCGCGCGCGCGCAGAAAACCCACCCGCTTCTGCCGTGAGATGGTCCGCACGCTGCTCGACGGGTCTGCGTACGACGGGACCCCCGCGACGCGCGACCTCGGGCTCGTCTACACCCCCATCGAGACGACGATGCGCCGGACCATCAGCTGGTATCTCGAACAGGGGCTGGTCATGCGGCCACTTCCCGGTTTCACTGGCTCCGAACCGGGCTGACCGAGACCTGTCCGGCCTGGCTCAGCGGGCGCGGGGCGTGCGATCGGCAGCGGCCGCCGCGGCGACCGGCGCGGGAGTACGCCTGTGCACCCCGGGCAGCCGCAAGGTGAAGCGATTCTCGGTGCCGGCCCGCAACCGCTCGATATTCGCGTGGTGCAGCACGATGATCGCGGCCGCCGCGCCCACCGTGAAGAGCACCTCAACCCAGGAGCCGCCGAACGCGAAGACGAGCGGTGGGAGGGAAAGCGAAGCCGCGATCGACGCCACCGACGTGTAGCGGGTGGTCAGCAACACCATCCACCAGATCACCGCCATCGCGACGGATGCGAGGGGGGCGATCACCAGTGCGACACCGACCGTCGTGGCAACGATCTTGCCCCCTCGCCTGAAACGAAGGAACAGGGGTCGCCAGTGACCCAACAGGGCGCCGGTTCCCGCGATCACCGCACCTGAAGATCCGCCCACCACCAGGCCAAGGGCCGCAGCCGCCGACCCCTTGCCGATGTCCAGCAGGGCGACGGCGAAGAACATCTTGAACCCGGCGTGTCGCCAGACGTTGGCCGCCCCGGTGCCCCTGCTCCCCACCTGGCGGATGTCCTTTCCGGTGAAGAACCTCGAGAGCCAGTACCCCCATGGGAGACTCCCGAGCACGTCTCCGCCCACCCCCAAAGACGCAATGGTCAGGAGGCTCACCTCGCGATTCTAGATGCAATTCGAAACTGATGCCTTTGACCCGCTGGAAGGGGTGGGATGCACACTGACGCGGTGACGCGCCATATGACCATCCCGAACCAGCTGACGATCCTGCGCATCCTCCTGGTGCCGGTCATCGGGGCCGTCCTGGCGATCGATTTCACCGACCACTACCAGATCAGCGCGGTCGCCTACGTAACCGCCGCGGCGACCGACACGCTCGACGGCCGCATCGCGCGAAGCCGCAACCTCGTGACCGAGCTCGGCAAGTTTCTCGATCCGCTGGCAGACAAGCTGCTGGTCATTACGGTGCTCGTGATCCTGGCCACACAGTCGCTGCTTCCGGCTTGGGTCGTGGTGGTCGTCGCCGCCCGTGAATTCCTGATCACCGGGTTGCGATCGGTGGCTGCAGCTCAGGGCGTTGTGGTCAGCTCGACCCCATGGGGCAAGTCGAAGACGCTGACCCAGAACTGCATGATCCTGCTGATCATCCTCGCCCAACCGTATCCGTGGCTGAGTCTTCCGGCCGTGGCGTTCGTCTGGATCGCGGTGATCGCCACCGTGCTGAGCGGACTCGACTACCTGTGGCGGTATCGCCGCTTCGTCATCTGACCGGAGGCGACGTCAGTCGTCGTCGTCGACCCAGTCGAGCGTGCGCTGCACGGCCTTCTTCCACTTGCGATAACCACGCTCGCGCTCGCTCTCGGCCATCTTCGGAAGCCACTCGGCGGCCTTGTGCCAGTTTGCCCTGAGGCTCTCGACATCCGGCCAGAAGCCCACGGCGAGCCCCGCTGCGTATGCGGCACCGAGCGAGACCGTCTCGGCAACGATGGGTCGTACCACCGGCACGCCGAGGACGTCCGCCAGAAACTGCATCAGCAGATTGTTGGCGGTCATGCCGCCGTCGGCTTTGAGCGAGCTCAAGTCGATGCCGGAATCGGCGTTCATCGCGTCGACGACCTCGCGAGTCTGCCAAGCGGTTGCCTCGAGGACCGCGCGGGCAAGGTGACCCTTCGTGACGTAACCCGTGAGCCCGGCGATGACGCCGCGCGCATCCCCCCGCCAGTGCGGGGCGAACAAGCCGGAGAACGCCGGCACGAAGTAGATCCCGCCGTTGTCATCGACGGTCCTGGCGAGCGTTTCGACCTCCGGTGCGCTCCCGATCAGGCCGACCTTGTCGCGGAACCACTGCACGAGCGCGCCGGTGACAGCGATCGATCCTTCAAGCGCGTAGGTCGCGGGCTCATCCCCGATCTTCGAACCAACCGTGGTGAGCAGTCCATGCTCGGACAGCACCAGCCTGTTGCCGGTGTTGAGGAGCAGGAAGCTCCCCGTCCCATACGTGCACTTGGCTTCGCCCGCCGAAAAGCACGTCTGCCCGAAGAGTGCCGCCTGTTGATCGCCGAGTGCCGCGGCGATGGGCACACCGCCGAGCGAGTCGCCGGCCTCGCCGTAGATCTTCGACGAAGGCTGGATCACCGGCAACATGGCGCGCGGGACTCCGATCGCGTCCAGCAGCGTGTCGTCCCAGTCGAGCGTTTCGAGGTTCATCAGCATGGTTCGGCTGGCGTTGGTGACGTCGGTGACGTGACGCCCGGTGAGATTCCAGACGAGCCAGCTGTCCATGGTCCCGAAGAGCAGGTCTCCCTCCTCGGCTCGCCGTCGCAATCCCGGAGCGCTGTCCAGCAGCCAGCTCACCTTGGGTCCGGAGAAATACGTTGCGAGGGGTAGCCCGCACCTGGCGCGGAACCGGTCCTGGCCGTGCTCGGCGCCGAGCTTGCGGCAGAGGGCGTCGGTCCGCGTGTCCTGCCACACGATGGCGTTGTGCACGGGCTCGCCCGTATGCGGATCCCATACGACCGTGGTCTCGCGCTGATTTGCGATGCCGACCGCAACGAGGTCGCGCACATCGAGGCCACCGGTGTCGAGAGCGCCGTGCACCACTTCGATGACGTTGCGAAGAATCTCGCGAGGATCGTGCTCGACCCAACCCGGCCGCGGAAAGATCTGCTCGTGCTCTTTCTGGCTGACAGACACGATACGACCTTGTTGATCAAAGACCAGGCATCGCGACGAGGATGTGCCCTGGTCGATGGCGGCGACGAATCTGTCGCTCAACGTTTGCATCTCCATGCAGACCGCCATGCCGCCGGAGAGCAGCGGATATGTCTTTGCATCGCCGGGTGAGATCCGCCCTCGCTCCGCGGGGCGAGTATGAGTCGCAGCAGATTGCGTGTCAAGAGCGTTTCCCTCGTACCGGTTGATACTGCGTCACCATCACCATGGAACTGCGCCCAGGTCACGCGATATCGTCCGCGCCCCTTCGCGCACGTGCGACACCAGTTCAGCACGGAGCTGCGAGCCGTCGCAGAGTCGTTCCGTCGGACCGGAGATCGCGATGGCACCGACTGCGACACCCTGCCGGTCTCGTATCGGTGCGGCGCACGACGTCTCACCCTCGATCAGCTCTTCGACTGACGATGCCCACCCCTGCTCCTGCACGCGCGCAAGCTCGACGGCGAGCTGCTTTGGGTCGGTGATCGTGCAGCTCGTGAACCGCTGCAGCGTTCCGTTGCCGAGGTCCGCCGTCAAGTAGGGGTGGTAGGCGAGCAACACCTTGCCCATCGCGGTGGCGTGGATCGGCAGCAGCGCCCCAACCTCGAGCACCTGCGGGCTGTTGTCAGGACGGAACACGTGATGCACCAGGAGCACCTGACGGTCGTGGAGCGTGCCGAGGCGCACGCTCTCGTTGGTGCGCGCCGCCAGCCAGTCCGCCCAGTTGAGCGCTCGGGTGCGCAGCTCGTTCCCGTCGAGGTAGCTGCTCCCCAGGTGGAGCAGCGCGGCGCCGATGCGGTACTTGCCCGACTCGGGATCCTGCTCCACGAAACCGACGGAGAGGAGCGTGCGCATGATGCCGTAGACGGTCCCCTTGGGCAGCCCCAGCTCGCCCGCGACCTCGGCCAGGCTCAGCCGGCGCGTGCGCCCGGAAAGCAGGCGGAGCACGGCCGAGGCTCGCTCAATGGATTGGATCGGTTTGGGCACGGGATCTAAGCCTACCAATTCCTTAATAGGGCAAAAGGGCCATTGCCAAAGGTGATTGACAATGCCCCACGGGCGAGGGTACTGTCCCCACACCCAATCAGGGGTAGAAGAGCCAAGGAGGTGGCACTCATGCCGAACCACATCTTTTTCTCGGAGGTCATAGGGACAGGCCTACTGATCCTTCTGGGGGACGGCGTTGTCGCCGGAGTGCTGCTGGCCAAGTCGAAGGCTGAGAACAGCGGATGGATCGTGATCACCTTCGGGTGGGCGATGGCCGTCGCCATGGCGGTGTTCGCAGTCGGTCAGTTCGACGGCGCGCACCTGAATCCCGCGGTGACGCTTGGGTTGGCGGTCATCGGCGTGACCAACTGGTCCAACGTTCCGTCGTACATCGGTGGTGAGCTGGTTGGAGCCTTCATCGGGGCGGTCCTGGTGTGGGTGCATTACAGTCATCACTGGAAGGAGACCGAGGATCCTGGTCTGAAGCTCGCGGTGTTCTGCACAGGCCCGGCGATCCGCAATCCAGCGTTCAACTTCATCAGCGAGGTGATCGGGACCTTCGTGCTGGTCTTCGGAGTCGTGGCCATCACGTCGTCGGGGAATCACCTGGTTGGTGGACTCGCGCCGTTGATCATCGGCCTGCTGGTCTTCGCGATCGGCCTATCGTTGGGTGGTCCGACCGGTTATGCGATCAACCCTGCCCGCGATCTCATGCCTCGCATCGCCCACTTCCTGCTTCCGATACCGGGCAAGGGTTCATCCGACTGGGAGTACGCGTTGATACCGGTTGTCGGACCAATCGTCGGTGGCATCCTCGGCGCCATCGTTGCGCACCAGCTTCCAATCGGCTGAGCAACGCTGGGACGAGATAGGGGCGAAAGGAGTTAAGAATGGCGAAATACGCAGCAGCAATCGATCAGGGCACCACCAGCACGCGCTTCATGGTGTTCGATCACAGCGGCAAGGTTGTCTCTGTCGATCAGAAGGAGCACGAGCAGATCTTCCCGAAGCCGGGCTGGGTGGAGCACGACGCGCTCGAGATCTGGCAGCGTACCCAAGAGGTCGTGAAGGCCGGACTCGACAAGGTGGCTATCGGCGACATCGCGGCGGTGGGGATCACCAATCAGCGCGAGACCACAGTTGTCTGGGACCGCGGAACGGGAAAGCCCGTCTACAACGCGATCGTCTGGCAGGACACGCGGACCGACAAGATCGTCGACCAGCTCGGGGCAGACGGTGGCCAGGACCGCTTTCGCGCCAAGGTGGGGTTGCCGCTCGCAACCTACTTCTCGGGACCGAAGGTCAAGTGGATCCTCGACAACGTTGACGGAGCTCGCGCCAAGGCGGAGAACGGCGAGCTCGCGTTCGGCAACATCGACGCATGGCTCATCTGGCTGCTCACCGGCGGGACCGACGGTGGCGTGCATGTCACCGACGTGACCAACGCGAGCCGGACGATGCTCATGAATCTCGAGACGCTGGACTGGGACGACGAGATCCTCGGGACGATGACCATTCCCCGGTCCATGCTCCCCGCGATTCGGGCGTCGAGCGAGACCTACGGAACGGCCAAGGGAGTGCTCGCCGGCATACCCGTCGCCGGTGACCTCGGCGATCAGCAGGCAGCCCTGTTCGGGCAGACCTGCTTCGCGGTCGGCGAGGCCAAAAACACATATGGCACGGGCAACTTCCTGTTGCTCAACACGGGCACGAAACCCGTGCAATCGAAGAACGGCCTGCTGACCACGCTCGCCTACAAGATGGGCAGCGCCGATGCGACGTACTGCCTGGAAGGTTCCATCGCCATCACCGGCGCGCTCGTCCAGTGGTTGCGTGACAACCTGGGCATGATCGAGAAGTCCTCGGACATCGAGGTGCTCGCCAAGACAGTTGATGACAACGGTGGTGCATACTTCGTGCCCGCGTTCTCGGGCCTCTACGCACCGTACTGGAAGTCGAGCGCACGAGGCGTGATCGCAGGTCTGACCCGCTACGTCAACAAGGGACACATCGCGCGCGCGGCACTCGAGGCGACCGCATGGCAGACACGTGAAATCGTCGACGCCATGAACGCCGATTCCGGGGTCGCGCTGACCTCGCTCAAGGTTGACGGCGGCATGGTCTTCAACGACACGCTGATGCAGTTCCAGTCCGACGTGCTCGGCGTGCCGGTGGTGCGTCCCACCGTCGCCGAGACAACCTCGCTGGGTGCTGCCTACGCCGCCGGCCTCGCGGTCGGCTTCTGGGCGCAGGTGGAGGATCTTCGGGAGAACTGGGGCAAGGACAAGGAGTGGACCCCACGCATGGACAAGGCAGCCGTCGACAAGGAGTACGCGCTCTGGAAGAAGGCTGTCACCCGGACCTTCGACTGGGCGGAGTGACGCCCGTCTGAGGCGGATGGAGCAGACTGGATTTCGTCCTCCGAGGGAGCCCGGCGGCGCCACGATCGTGCGCGCTGACCGGGTCCCCGGAGGGCTCGCACGCGACCGAAATTGGCGAGAGTCAGGCTACAAGGAGGTCCACCATGGCTGACGAGGGCAACGACGAGCACGAGCACGAGCACGGGCACCAGGGCTCCTTTGGCACCGGGCAGGAGACGACCGAGCATCACCCCGAGCGCGAGGACGAAGAGGGGGACTTCGCGACCGGCGAGGAGAAGGCCAAGCCCGCACACGAAGGCAGCTTTGCCGAGGGCCAGGAGGAGACCGATCACCACCCCGAGCTCGCGGACAACAAGGGTGACTTCGCGGAGGGCCAGGAGGAGGAGCATTCCCATCCGGGCTAGATCGGGACTTCCCGGGTGGTTGAGGACATGGTGCACGCCGGCTCGACACGCTCATTCCAATGGCAACGCCGAACACATCGATGAGCTCGCTCGAGGCTGACGTCCTCGTCATCGGGGGCGGCTCGACAGGCGTCGGAGTCGCCCGGGACGCCGCGCTGCGCGGCTTCTCCACCATCCTGGTGGAGCGGCGTGATCTCGCCGACGGGACCACCGGTCGATTTCACGGCCTGCTTCACTCGGGCGGCCGCTACGCGGTCAAGGATCCCTCAGCCGCTCGCGAATGCATCGCCGAGAACCGGATTCTCCGCCTCACCGCCGCGGACTGCGTCGAGGACACCGGCGGGCTCTTCGTGTCCACGCCGTGGGATGACCCGGAGTACGGCGATCTCTTCCTCGAGGGCTGCAGGGCGACGGGCGTCCCGGCCGAGGAGATCCCGGTCGCGGAGGCGCTTCGCCGTGAGCCCCGCGTCAACCCCGATATCAGGCGTGCGTTCCTGGTCCCGGATGCAGCCCTGGACCCGTGGAAGCTGGTCTGGGGTTGTGCGCGCTCGGCGGAGGAGCACGGAGCGCGAATCCTGCCGTACCACAAGGTGCTCGATCTCGAGGTCGACGGCGACCGGGTGGTGGGCGCGCACGTTCGCAGCGAGCGGAGTGGCGAGGACGTCGCAATTCGAGCCACTGTTGTCATCAACGCCGCCGGTGCCTGGGCCGGTCAGATCGCGAAGTTCGCTCATTGCACCGTCAACGTGCGTGCGGGAATGGGTCTGATGATCGCGATGAACCACCGTCTCGTCCACATGTGTGTCAACCGATGCAAGCGTCCGGCAGACGGAGACATCCTGCTGCCGCTGCGAACCGCATGCGTGATCGGCACCACCGACGTGTTCGTGCCGGATCCCGACAAGACCGAGATCCGGCAGGAGGACATCGACCTGCTCCTCGATGAAGGCGACAAGCTGGTTCCCGGATTCCGTCAGGCTCGAGCGCTGCACGCGTGGGCCGGCGTCCGGCCGCTCTTCGAGGACACCGCTGTGGTCGCGGAAACGCGCGATGTCACCCGCTCGCATGCGCTGCTCGACCATTCAACGCGCGAGGGAGTCGCGGGCTTCGTCACCATCACCGGCGGCAAGACCACAACGTTCCGGCTCATGGCGGAAGCCGCCGTCGACGCAGCCTGTGAGCAGCTCGGCGGTCCGCGGCCCTGCAGCACCGCTGAGGTGCCACTCGCCGGCTCGGAGAGGCACACGCTCTATCAGATCGGGCACCGGCTCGCGGCGCGCGAACCGGTCCCCCAGTCCGAGGAAATCATCTGCGAGTGCGAGCTGATCACCAGGGCTCGCCTCGAGGACACAATCAAGCAGAGAGACACGACGAGCCTGGACGACATCCGCCGTCTCCTGAGGCTGGCGATGGGGCCGTGTCAGGGTGGGTTCTGCATCTACCGGGCCACCGGCATCCTGCACCAGGACGGGAATGTCGACCGGGAAGGTGCCAATCGAACGTTGCTAGACTTTCTCGAGGAGCGGTGGAAGGGGGTTCATCCCATCCTGCACGGCGACCAGCTTCGACAAGCCCGGCTCGACGACTGGATCTTTCAGGGCATCCTCGACGTTGAGCATCTGCCGGTATGAGCTACGACACCGTGGTCATCGGCGCCGGGCTCGCGGGTCTCACCGCGGCGCTGCGTCTGACCGAGCAGGGGCAGCGCGTGCTCGTGGTCGCTCGAGGTGTTGGCGCGACCCACCTGGCTCCCGCAACGGTCGATGTGCTCGGCTACCTTGGGGAGAACCGCATCGAGGATCCGGCGAGCTCCGTGGCGACGCTGGTCGCGAGCTCGAGCGACCATCCCTACGCACATATCGCCGCTGATCAACTCGCCACAGCGCTCAACTGGTTCAGCGCACGCGCCGGCGCGCTGGGCTACGTCGGGGGTGTCGAGCGCAACCTGCTGCTCCCGACGGCGCTCGGGGTGCCCAAGCCCTCGGCGCTTGCTCCACGCACGATGTCCGGCGGTGATCTCACGTCGGGGGGCCGCTTTGTGTTTGTCGGTCTCAAGGGGTTCAAGGACTTCCACCCGACCCTGATCGCGGACAATCTCGCGGGCGCGCGCCTTCCCGCGCCGGTCGCCGCCCGTGCGCTGGAGCTCGAGCTGCCGCCCGGCCGCCGGGTCGACATGAGTGGGCGCGTGATCGCCGGACAGTTCGACAACGAGAGGCTGAGTGAATGGCTGATCGCCGCGCTCAAGGATCGGGTCGAGCCGGATGAGCGCATCGGTATGCCGGCGGTTCTCGGTCTGCGCAGAGCCGACGAGACGTGGCGCGAGCTCGAAACGCGGCTGGAACGAACAGTCTTCGAAGTCTCGACGCTGCCACCGTCGATACCGGGTATCCGCCTCTTCGACGCGCTCGCGAGCGCATTGCGGGCTGGCGGAACGCGCGTGGTGCTCGGCGTGAGGGCGGTGGGCGCGCGCACCAGTGGCGCACGTATCGACGCTGTTGACGTGGCCAACGCCACGGGCACGGTGTCGCATGCCACCGACGCGGTGGTGCTTGCCTCCGGCGGATTCGCCAGCGGCGGGCTGGAGCTCGATTCGTTCGGAGCGACACACGAGACCGTGTTCGATCTGCCCTTGATCGGCGTGCCGGACACTGGTCGCGTTCGGTTCGCGCCCGCGTACTTCGACGC
>DASZJB010000001.1:0-25345 GCA_035948615.1 Candidatus Dormiibacterota bacterium | reverse complement strand
GATGGCGGCTGGATCTGATCGCGCGATGGCCTCGACCGACAGCGCGTCGTTGCGTTCGACCACCACGGTCGCGCCGAGCTCGCGCAGGTACTGCACGAGGTTGAACGTGAACGAGTCGTAGTTGTCGATGACCAGCACCTGACCACTCAGCGCTGAGCCCACGCGTTCGCCTCCTCCACCGCAAGGATCTGGGCGGACACCTTGTTGTCGATCTCCAACGTCTCCTCGTGTATTGACGAATCGGCCACGATGCCCGCCGCAGCCTGCACGTATGCGATGCCGTCGCGGACCACGATGGTCCGCAGCGCGATCGCCGTGTCGAGGTCGCCGCCATAGCCGACATAGCCGATCGCGCCCGCATACGCTCCGCGGATCTCGGGCTCGAGCTCGGCGATGATCTCCATCGCACGGATTTTCGGCGCCCCGGTCACGGTGCCGGCGGGAAAGCACGAGCGGAGCGCATCGAGCGAGTCACAGCCGCTGTCGAGGGTTCCTTCGATGCTGCTCACCAGGTGCATGACGTGCGAGTAGCGCTCCACCTCCATGTGCTGGGTCACGCGTACGCTGCCGGTTGCGCACACCCGGCCAAGATCATTGCGCCCGAGGTCGATGAGCATGAGGTGCTCGGCGGCTTCCTTGTCGCTGGCGCGTAGCTCGCGCTCCATGCGCTCGTCGTCCTCGGGGGTACGCCCACGCCGGCGGGTCCCGGCGATGGGGTGGTACCGGACGCTCTGACCCGTGACCTGGACGAGCATCTCCGGTGACGCTCCCACCAGCGTGCATTCCGGGGTGGCGACGTAGATCATGTACGGGCTCGGGTTGATGGCTCGAAGCGCGACGTAGACGTCGAACGGATCAGCGTGCAGCGGCAGCGCGAATCGCCTGGATACCTGGACCTGAAAGATGTCACCGGCGACGATGTAGTCGAGCGCCCGACGCACCCGATCCTGGAAGTCTTCCCTCGAGAGATTGGCTTCGTGGTCATGGGAGTTGACGTCGACCGCGAGCCGTGAGAGGGCAACCGCCGGTGCCTCAACCGCCGACGCGATGGCCTCGCGCAGTACGTCAATACGTGCGAGCGCTCGCGCGTAGGCCGCCTCCAGCCCCGCAGGTTCGTGACGGTGCACGCAACTCGAGAGGAGGAGCCGGTGCTGCGCGTGGTCGAAGATCGCGACGGTGTCGAAGATCGCGAACCACTGGCGCGGCAGCCGCAATGGGTCGTTCACGGCCGCCGGGAGGCGCTCGTATCGCGCCGCCGCCTCGTATGTCAGAAATCCGACCGCGCCGCCGAGCAGCGGCGCTGCCATCCCCGGCGCGCATGCGGCGGCGATCGAGGCGACGTCGCGGTCGAGCACCGTGAGGGGGTCGTCACCTCCGCCGGTGTCGCTGATCACACGCGACGGGGTGTGGCCGAGCATCGACCAGCGAGCGACCGAGCCACTTCCCTCGACCGACTCGAGCAGGAAGCAACTCGCCTCGGTCCCGATCGCTCGCATCGCCGCAACCGGCGTCGTCTCCCCGATCGGCAGCTCGAGGACCACCGCGACGACCTCGTGGTCAGCGAGTCGGCGCCGCGTCTCCTCGAGCCCGGGAACCGGCTCGTTCACCGCTGGGGCGCCATGGGGGGGTCATCCGGGTACCGCGGCGCCGACGTATTGCGCGATCCGGCGCGCCGCCTCCTCGAGGTTGGCGATGGAGGCCGCGTAGCTCAGGCGTATGTGTCCGGCGCCGGTCGGTCCGAATGACTGACCCGGCAGGACTGCGACCCCCACCTCGTCGAGCAGCGAGGCCGCGAGCTCGCGGTCACCGAAGCCGGTCGCGCTGATGTCGGGGAAGACGTAGAAGGCACCGGCGGGGCGGTGGCACTTGAAACCGGGGATCTCGTTCAAGAGGTCGACGATGCGGTCGCGGCGATGGCTGAACTCGGCGACCATGCGGTCGACCGCGGCATCGGACTCCGGCGAATCAAAGGCTTCAACGGCGGCCCATTGGGTGAAGGCGGCAGCGCACGACGAGCTGTTGATCATCAGCGTGTCCATCTTTCTCGCGATCTCCACCGGCATCGCGCCAAAACCCAGGCGCCACCCGCACATCGCCCATGCCTTGGACAGGCCGTCCATGTAGATCGTACGCTCGGCCATGCCGTCGATCCCGTAGAGCGAAACGTGAGCACCGTCGTAGCTGAGGCGGTTGTAGATCTCATCGCTCAGGACGATCAGGTCGTGCTCGATGGAGAGCCGCGCGATCGCCTCGCAGTCCTCGCGCGTGAGGATGCCGCCGGTCGGGTTCTGCGGCGAGTTGACCACCAGCATCCGGGTGCGCGGAGTGATGAGCCGGGCCAGCTCGTCGACATCGGCTCGGAAGTCGTTCTCCTGACGCAGCGGCAGCGAGACCGCGGTGGCGCCGATGAACTCGACGAGCGAGCGGTAGATCGGGTACCCCGGGTCGGGAACGATGACCTCGTCGCCCTCCTCGATCAGCGAGAGCAGGGTGAACAGGAGAAGATTCTTCGAGCCCGGCGTGAGCACGATGTTCTCGAACTTGGTCGGCACGCCGGTGTGCCGGGTGACGTAGGCTGCGGTCTTCTCGCGGACCTCACGGATGCCGCTCGCCGCCGTGTAGTGGGTCGCCCCCTCGCGCATCGCACGAACGGCGGCATCGATGATGTTGTCAGGAGTGGCAAAATCAGGCTCGCCGATCTCGAGATGGACGATGCTCCGACCCTCTGCCTCGAGGAGTCGCGCGTGGGCGAGCACCTCGAAGGCGCTCTCGGTGCCCAACCGAGACAGGCGATCGGCGAAACGGATGGTCATGAGGCCACCATCATGGCGGGAAGGTTGCCGGTCGGGTTGGAGTACTCAACGTCGATCCGTTCCACGCGCGCGTGGGTCGGGCCCTGACGGAGCAGGTCCAGCACTCGCTCCACGGCGGGTCGCGGTCCCTCCAGCACGGTCTCGACGGTGCCGTCGGCCTCGTTTCGCACCGTGCCGGACAGCCCGGCGTCGCCCGCGTGGTGGATCACGAAGGCGCGAAACCCGACCATCTGCACCTTGCCGTGCACCACTGCGCGGACACGCACCACCGCTTCACCCATCGCCGGCCGATTATAGGTGCGGCTGGTTTGCCGGCTCAGGCAGCGGCTGGGGAGAGCTGTTTGCTCGCCGTCAGCTTGCGCACCAGCGGCGGGATCTCGCGCAGGTTCTTGATCTCCACGCCACTCAGCTCTGAGAGGAGCGCGAGGATCCGACGCTGCACCGGGGCCTCATGATCGCGACCGGGGAGATACCAGTTGAGCATCCGAGAGACATACTCCGGATCCTCGAGCCGGCTCACCACCGAGGGGTCGGTGATCGTGGTCGGGTGCTTCGGGGCGTCATTGGTGCTGCGCATCATCCAGAGCGACATCTTCAGGATGTCGGGCAGCACCTCGGGCTTGTTGACGACCGCGCGGCGCATGTACTTCGCGTAGCACGCCGCATGGCGCAGCTCGTCCGCCGCGAGGATCTTGAAGATCTTGCGCATCACCGGCTCGGGACCCTGCTCGCTGAACGCGGTGTACCAATGGGCCAGCCGCTGCTCACCGCAGAAGTGCATGGTGAGCGTCTCGATCGCCGGTCCCGGCGCGAAGGTGAGCCGCAGCTCGGGAAGCTTGGCTTCGTCGAAGGTCTCTCCGCATCGCTCCAGGTACTTACGCAACGTGAGGTGGTGCTTCATCTCCTCGTAGAACCAGATCGATATGAAGCTGCAGAAGTCGATGTCCGTATAGAAGTCCCGGATGAACATCTCCGTGGCGTACAGCGCGGAAAGCTCCGTGAGGCAGATGTTCCGAAGGTCGCTGATCCACTGGGGGCTCAGCAGGCTCGGATCGATGTCGTCGAAGGGGATGTCGGTACTGAGCGTCCAGCGGGCGCGCTCGAGACGGATGAACATGTCGTCGTAGAGCATTGCGACCCAGCATACTTTCTTCGCCGGGCACAAAGGATAGGCAATGTCATCCGGCGTACACCCCAGGATTTGTGCATAAGGGACAATATGGCCCAATTGAACAAGGCACCCGAGCTCCGCTTGTCCGTTGTGGCCACTCTGCCGCCCGAAGTGACCATTCGCCTGCTCTCGGAGGTGGACGTCATCGCGCGCCGGATGACGCGCCACATTGTCTCCGGGATCTCCCTGCCGGACAGCCGTTTTCGGACCCTCGGATACTTCAGGACGGTCACCGCGGCGTGCCGCGACGCTCTCCGGACCTTCGTGCGTCTTCTCCGCGACGGTCGGGGGCTTCGGGCGGGCGACCTGGAGCGCCTGGGATCGATGGGTGCTCAGCAGGCCGAGCTCGACGTCCCGCTCGAACTCGTCTTCGGCGCCTACCGGCTCGCCGCGAGAGTGCTCTGGGATGAGGTGATCGGCCAGCCCGCGCTCCTCAACGACGTGCCCCCGAGCACGGTGATCGGGCTCACCAGCACGGTGCTCGAGTACTTCGATGAGATCAGCGCGGCGGTCGGCGGCGCCTATCTGGAGACGCGCGAGCGGTTGCTGCGTCAGCGTGACCGCGACCGCGACCGCATTCTCCAGCGGCTCCTCGCCGGCGACGCCTCGGCGGAGCTGCGGCGCATCGCCGCGTCGGCCGAGCTCACGCTTCTCCCCCCGTACACCGTGGTCGCGTGCTCGGCACCGACTCAGGAGGCAGAGCGGCTGCTCGAGGAAACCTGGCGAGCCGAGGGCGCCCACCTGATCGGCGACGACCCGGGGGTATGGATCGCATTGGTGCCCGACGGCCGCGATCTCGCCAGGCTCTGCGCCGCGGTTGGATCGGTGGTCTTCGGCGTGGGTCCGGTGGCCACGACGCTCGACGCGGTCGCACCTTCGGCGCAGCAGGCGCGCCGCGCGCTCGAGGTGGGTCGCCGGCTCTCCCCGGAGCGCGCGGTGCACACCGACGCCGAGGTCGGAGTCTTCGCGGCCCTCGCCGACGATCACGACGCGATGCGTTCGTTCATCCAGCGCGTGCTCGGCCCGCTGGCCCTGGGCACGCCCACCCGCCGGCTCGAGCTGGTCGCGACCCTGGAGGCGTTGCTCGACAGCCGGAGCATCGGGGAAGCCGCCGAGCGGCTCGGCGTGCACCGCCACACCGTCGTGTATCGGATCGGCCGGCTCCGCCAGCTGGGGATCGATTCCGACGATCCCGAGCAGCGTCACCAACTTTGGCTGGCGCTTCGATGCGCGCGGCTGCTCGAGGATTAGCGCCCTCCTTCTGGCGCCAGATCGGCCTGGGCGCGGTCTCCCAGCGGCGTTGCTGATCCATCGTGCAGAGAGATCGTTCCCATTGATTGATCCTCATTGACGGAGGCCTTGGCTGTTTTCCAAAATGAACCAACCGCACCAGAGAGAGCAAGGGGGAGGTGGCTGACAGGGCCGGTGGCACGGGGCGCCCGCCGGGGAGCGCGAACGCCGGTTCCGGAGAGTCGTGACGGCGCAGGGCTACCGTTTCGATGAAGGGATGATTCCGTTCAAAGCAAGTTCATTGCTTAATGTCAGATATGGAACGGATAGTCATGCTGCCGCCAGGCGGCGATACGCGCACGTTTGATTGATCGAGGCCGATCGAGAGGGGGCCTCAGGAAGAGAAATCTGAAATCCGATAAAGGGGACACCGATCATGGTTAGGGACACACTTCTACGATTCTCGGCGCCGCGCCGCCGCAACGCGCGACGCGCTGCGACATCGGTGGCGCTGCTGGCCGCTGCGGCGGTGCTCGGTGCGTGCGGATCGGCAACTGCGGCGACCGGCGCGACCGGACAGACGGACCCGTCGACCGTCAACCTCGGGTATCTCGTCAACCTCACCCATGCCCCAGCGCTCATCGGGGTGTCCAAGGGCTTCTTCCAGGGCGAGATGCCCAAGAGCACCACCGTCAAGACGACCACATTCAGCGCCGGTCCCGCAGAGAGCGAGGCGCTCCTCGGCGGGGAGCTCGATGCCGCGTTCGTCGGCCCGGGTCCGGCCATCAATGCCTTCATCAAGACCAAGGGCAAGGTGCCGATCGTTGCGGGCGCCGCGTCCGGCGGCGCGGGCCTCGTGGTCAGCAAGACGATCGCAGATGGGAACTTCCCGGCCGACCTCGCGGGGAAGACACTCTCGTCGCCGCAGCTCGGAAACACCCAGGACGTCGCCCTGCGCGCGTGGCTCGCGACCAAGGGGCTCGCCACCAGCATCACCGGTGGCGGTCAGGTGACCATCGACTCGAGCTCGGGCAACTCGATCAGCCTGCAGAACTTCGAAGCCGGCAAGATCGCCGGCGGCTGGGTTCCTGAGCCCTACGAATCGGAGTTCATTCTCCAGGGCAAGGGCACGCTCGCCGTTGACGAAGCCTCGCTCTGGCCGAACGGACAGTTCCCCACCACGGTGCTCGTGGTCACGCAGAACCTGGTGCAGAACCATCCGGACATCGTCAACGACCTCCTCAAGGGCCTCGTCAAGTCGGTGAACTGGATCAACGCGAACGAGTCGACCGCACCCGCGGCGGTCAACGCCGCGCTTGCGGCAACCACGGGCGGGAAGCTGCTCAAGTCCAACGTTCTTGCGCTGGCGTGGACTCACCTCAGCTTCGTGCTCGATCCATTCGCCGCCGACCTGCAGACCGATGCCAAGAACGCCGAGCAGATCGGATTCAACAAGACGGCCGGCATCAACGGCATCCTCCATCTCGGGCCGCTGAACGCACTCCTCAGCGCGGCCGGTCAGCCGGCCGTGAGCGCCGGGTCTCTCGGCTCATGAGCATCGCGCTCTTTCGACGCCCCGCTGTATTGACCGTCGAGGCAGATGAAGCCTTTGTGACCCTTGCGGGGGTCACGAAGGTGTTCGGCAACGGCAAGCGTGCGACGACGGCGCTCGACAGCGTCTCGCTGGAGTTGAGCAAAGGCGAGTTCGTATGCATCCTCGGCACCTCGGGATGTGGCAAGTCCACCCTCCTCTCGCTCGTCGCCGGTCTGGACAAGGTCACCTCGGGAACGATCGAGATCGCCGACGGTCGTCCTGCGGTCATGTTCCAGGAGCCTGCGCTGCTCCCGTGGCTCACGGTCCGCCGCAATGTGGAACTCCCGATGCGCCTCCGCAAGGTGGAGACGGACGAGCGGAACAAGGCCGTCAACCGGCTCCTCTCGATGGTGGGGCTCATCGACTTCGCCGACCATCGTCCGCATCAGCTTTCAGGGGGCATGCGCCAGCGCTGCGCGCTGGCTCGCGCCCTCGCGCAGGACTCCGAGCTGCTGCTCATGGACGAGCCCTTTGCGGCACTCGACGCGCTGACCCGCGACCAGCTGCATGACGATCTGAATCGCATCTGGCAGGAGACCGGCAAGACGATCATCTTCGTCACCCACAACGTGCGTGAGGCGGTGCGCCTCGGTGATCGGGTCGTGCTCATGACCCCACGCCCCGGTCGGGTCGCTCAGATCTGGGATGTCCAGATCACCAGGCCTCGCGAGCTCGACTCGTTCGAAGTGTCGGGCCTCGCCCACGAGATCACAGCGCGGTTGCGCGCGGGAGCGGCCGGCCATGGAGCGCAATAGGCTTCAGCGAGTCTTTCGAGCCTCATGGCCGAGGCTCGTGGCGATCGGCCTCCTCGTGGGCATCTGGCAGTTGCTCGTCGTGGTGGGCGTTCAGTCCGGGGGCGCGGGCGGGGCCGGTGAGGCGCTTCCCGGTCCCGGCGACGCCATCGCCGAGATAGGCTATCTGGTTCACATCGGCGTCCTCGTGCCGGCGCTCCTCCAGACACTCGAACGCGCGGCGATCGGCTATGCGCTGGCACTGGTCATGGGGACGGCGATCGGACTCGCGGTCGTTCGCATTCCAGTCCTGCGCGCGGGCGTCGGATCCCTCCTCGCCGGGCTCCAGAGCCTGCCATCAGTGGTCTGGGTTCCCTTCGCAATTCTCTTCCTTGGAGATTTCGCGGTGTACTTCGTGGTGATCATGGGAGCGTTCCCATCGATCGCGATGGGGCTGATGTCCTCGTACGACAACGTCCCGCCGCTCACATTCAGCCTCGCGCGCTCGATGGGAGCGCGCGGGCCCGGGTACTACCGGCACTTCATCTTCTCAGCGACGCTGCCCGGCTACGTCGCCGGAATGAAGCAGGCCTGGGCGTTCTCCTGGCGCTCGCTCATGGCCGCCGAGTTGATCATCGGGTCCACGGCGAGCACCGGCCTCGGACAGATCCTGGACAACGGTCGCGCCCTCGGGGACCTCCCAGAGATGTTCGCCGCTTTGCTCGCCATCCTGGTCGTCGGCATCGCCGTCAACGACCTGCTCTTCGCACCGCTCGAGCGCGGTCTCCTGCGGCGTCGTGGGCTGGTGCCCGCCTAGTCCTCCGTCCTTCCCAACGACCCCCCGTCTGCCTCGCGGCGGCGCTGGCCGCCCGAGGCGACGGTGGTTCCCTGCTCTGCCTCACGTGCGAGCATGAAGAGCAGATCGGAGCAGCGATTGAGGTAGCGGAGCACCTCAGGGTTTTCGACCCCACCGGAGCGTTGCAGCGAGACGGTGCGGCGTTCCGCCCGCCGGACCAGAGTCCGGGCGAGGTCGAGTGCTGCACCCACCGGCGTTCCGCCCGGGATGACGAAACCACCCGGCAGGGGTACTCGGGCCTCCAGGTCGTGAATCTCGCTCTCCAGCGCGTCGGACATCGCCGGGGTCACCACATTGAAGTGACGCTCGAGGTCGGCCCGATGACCGGAGCCGGTGGCGAGCTCCGCGCCCACCACGAACAGCTCGCGCTGCAACTCGAGGATGCGCGCAGCGCCGACGGTGGAGTCGGTCAGTGCCCTCGCCAGTCCAAGTGCGGATATCGCTTCGTCAAGCGATCCGTAGGCCTCGGTATGGAGGTCGTCCTTGGCCACCCGGCCGCCATAGAGCAGTCCGGTCTCTCCCCCGTCGCCGTGACCGGTGGTGATGCTCATGCGGCGGCGCTAGACGGCGCCGTGCAGAGTCGCTTCGACGAGCTCGCTCGAGGTGTCGTCACGGCCGCGCCGCCATTCCTCGATCCATTTGCTGGCTGCGATCGTCGCCGTGGTGGCATCGCCGACCGCGGTGGTGATCTGCCGGGTCAGCTGGCTGCGCACGTCGCCGGCGGCGAAGATCCCCGGGACGTTGGTCATCATGGTCATGGGATCGGTGACGTAATAGCCAGCTTTGTCATGATCGATGTGCGCATCAACCAGCTGGGTATTGGGGATGAAACCGATGAAGATGAAGATTCCCCCCACCTGGAGCTCGGAGCGACGCTCGGTGTCGAGGTTTCGCAACGCCAGCCGGCGCACCTTCTCATCACCGTCGATGCTCTCGATAATGGTGTCAACCAGGAACTCGATCTTGGGGTGCTTGCGCGCCTCGTCGATGAGGATCGGCTGAGCCCGGAACTCCTTGCGACGGTGGATGATCGTGACCTTGCTCGCGTAGCGCGTGAGGAACAACGCCTCCTCCACCGCAGCGTCACCCCCGCCCGCCACGGCGAGGTGGACGTCCTTGAAGAACGCGCCGTCGCAGACCGCGCAGTAGGACACCCCACGACCCGCGAACTCCTCCTCGCCGGGAACCCCGAGCTTGCGCGGGTTTCCACCTGCGGTGATGATCACCGCCGGGGCGAGAAAGTCACCGTCATAGGTCTCGACGAGCTTCCTGCCGTCGGCCTGGACCTTGATCGCCTTGACCTCAGTCCGCACCAGCTCGGTGCCGAAGTGCGCCGCCTGCTCCTCCATCACCGTCGCGAGCTCGCCGCCCAGGATCGACAGAAAGCCCGGGTAATCCTCGATAAGCTCGGTATTGAGCAGCTGGCCGCCGGGAGCCTTCCCCTCGAGGAGGACCGCACGCTCGCGGTTCCGGCCGGCGTACAGCGCGGCCGTCAGCCCGGCCGGGCCGCCGCCGACGATCGCGATGTCGAACTCGTGTGTGGGCACGCTGGTTGCACTCCTCGGGGTACGTCTGTACGTCCCGTCAGTGATGACCATACCCAATGACGGGCTGAATCATCCGTGTGCGGCCCACTGTCGCAAGTCGGAGAGCACCCGGGTGATCGGAATCGCGTAGGACTCCAAGGCGCTCGGGCTCGCGAGCGTGATGATTCCGATCACGTCGCCCGAAGCGTTGAGCACCGGTCCTCCGCTGTTGCCCTGGAAGATCCTCGCCCCCTCCAGGTGGAGCATGTCCGTGTACTCCTGAGGCGCGGACTGACCCGCGTCGATACCGCTGCCCGAGAGCGGGACGCTGTCATGGAGGCCGATGAGCGTCTCCTCGGTCATGTCCGCCTGTCCCGTCGCTTTGCTCGAGGCCAGCGTGATCACCGTCACGGGCACGGCATGGAGTTCGCTGGCATCCACCGGCAGCGGTGTCCCGACCAGCGTGCCGCTGACGCGGAGCACGGCGATGTCGAGGGCCGCACTGCTCTGCACAACACGCGCGACATGGGTCGTGTCGGCACGGTCGGTCACCCGCAGAGATTCGTTGCCGTTGATGACGTGAGCGTTGGTGACCACGTCACCCACGGTGTCGAAGATCCATCCCGTGCCAAGCGATTCCTCCGCGCCGCTGGCCAACTCGGCCTCGACGGTCACCACGCTGATGAGATCGTCACGGCCGAGGTCGGTGAGCAGCGGTGGCGGAGGTGTCGGTGCGGTCGCGGCCGGGAGATGGACCGGCTTGACGCTTGACGGATTGATCTGGGCAACGTCGTTTGCCACCAGGAAGCCGGCCAGCCCGGCGACCAGGAGAGCGATGATTGCCGCCAGGGCGCGTGCGACAGCGCGCGGACGGAACGTCGGCGCGGTCCCTCGATCCACGAGGAAACATTGTGGTTGTTCAGCACCACGGGATCACCGTGGTCGGTGGCGGCGCGGGAGCGCTCGGGAGTGCGGTGGTGAGGCGGCTGGTGGCAGCCGGACGGCAGGTGGTCGTTCCCGCACGCCGCCCCGGCCGTGTTGCACTCCCGCCAGGCGCGACCGAGATCGAGTGTGACCTCGAGGACGCCGACGCCGTCTCGCGCCTGCGCAGCGCAGTCGAAGCGATCGGCGCGTGGGAGGGCGCGGTCAGCGCGTCGGGGGGCTTTGCCGGCGGACGTGCGCACGAGCTCGACGACGAGGCGATCCACAGCCAGCTATCGAGCAATCTTTTCGGGCCATGGCATCTGGCCCGGGCGGCGGCGGCCTCGATGGTCTCGGGTGGGGCCGGCGGACGGATCGTGATCGTCGCGTCTCGCGCGGCCGTCGACGTGGCTCGCGGCCAGGCCGCTTATCAGGTCAGCAAGGCGGCTGTCCTCCGGCTCGCTCAGGTGATGGCAGCCGAGTTGCAGGGGCACCGCATCACCGTCAACACCGTCCTGCCCGGCACCATGGACACCCCGGGCAACCGCGAATCGATGCCCAAAGCAAACCGCGCGGCGTGGGTGAGCACCGATGCCGTCGCCGCGGTGATCGAATGGCTGCTCTCGGACGCGGCCGCGGGGGTGAACGGGGCGGCGATCCCCGCGGGCTGATCGTCAGCCCATCGACGGCGGCTCGAAGACCCCCGATTGGCCCAGGCGCGCGATCGCGCGCGCCCGATGCGAAACCCGGGCCTTGGCCTCGTCAGGCGCCTCACCAAACGTGATCCCGAGATCCACCGAGAGGAACGCCGGGTCGTAGCCGAAGCCATTGCCGCCCTTGGGCTCGACGAGCGTCCCGAAACACTCGCCGTGGGCTGTCACCGGCTCCGCGTCCGGCTTGGCCAGCGCTGCGACGCAGACATAGCGCGCCCTCCGATCATCCGGCGTGCGCTGTGCCACCTCAGCGAGCAGGCCGTGGAGCCGATCCTCGTCGGTCGCCCCGTCGCCCATCCATCGCGCTGACATCGGGCCGGGCCAGCCGTGGAGGGCGTCGACCTCGATGCCGCTGTCGTCCGCGAGCGCAGGGAGACCGGTGGCGGCGCACACCGCCATCGCCTTGGCGAGCGCCGATTCCGTGTAACCAGGACCGGGCTCCTCCAGGAGGCCGTCGAACCCGGCCTCGTCGAGCGACCGGAGTTGCAGCGTCCACGGGCTGAGGAGTACGCGCAGCTCCCTGAGCTTTCCCCGGTTCCGCGTGGCCAGGACCAGCACCGAGCCTCTCACGTCGCCCCGCTCAGAACCTCCGCCTGGAGCGCAAACAGCTGCTTGAGCCCAGCATCAGCAAGGCGGAGAAGCGAATCCAGCTCGTCGCGCGAGAACGGCTCCTGTTCCGCCGATCCCTGGAGCTCGATGAATCTGCCGTCGAGCGATCCGACGCAGTTCATGTCGGTCTCGGCGGCCGAGTCCTCCAGGTAGCAGAGGTCGAGACGCGCCTCGCCCGCCACGATGCCCGCGCTCACCGCGGCGACCGGCCATCGAAGCGGGTCGGAGCGAACCACGCGCGCGTCGCGGAGCCGGGCGATTGCCAGCGCCAGGGCGACGTAGCCGCCGGTGATCGATGCGGTGCGCGTGCCTCCGTCGGCGACGATGACGTCGCAGTCGATGAGGATGCTGCGTTCGCCGAGCGCCTCGAAGTCGACGGCGGCGCGGAGGCTGCGTCCGATCAAACGCTGGATCTCCTGGACCCGCCCATCGACCCGGCCCTTGCGACCATCACGTTCCGACCGTGTTTGCGTGCTCCGTGGCAGCATCGCGTATTCCGCGGTCACCCAGCCTCGTCCACTGCCCTTGCGGAACGGCGGCACACGCTCCTCGACCGATGCGGCGCAGAGGACCCGTGTATCCCCCATGGTGATCAGGGCGCTGCCCTCGGCGTAGGGGAGCGCGTGCAACTCGATCGATGTGGGACGGAGCTCGTCGGGGGCACGTTGATCCGGGCGCATTGGGCCGAGTGTATCGGTCGGCCCGAAGGTCAGCGCCGGAAGATCCGCTGAAGCACGATGATCGACGCCTCGTAGAGCAGCAGCAGCGGGATCGTCAGCAACGTCGGTGTGAAGGGATCGGCACCGGGCGTGATGACCAGCGCGGCGATGATGATCACGACATACGCCACCTTGCGCCAGCCCTTGAGTTTCTTCGACGAGACGAAGCCGAGCAGACCAAGGAGGATGAGCACAACCGGCATCTCGAACGTGATCCCGAAGATGAAGATAATGATCAGGAAGAAGCCGATGTAGTTGTTGAGATCTGGGAAGTACACCGCGTTGCCGCTGAGGAAATTGGCCAGGAAGTTGAGGCCGAGCGGCATGACGAAATAGGCGAACACCGCTCCGGCGGCAAACAGCAGCAGCGCACTCGCGATGAAGGGACCGACGAATTTCCGCTCCTTTGGACGGAGCCCGGGCGAAACGAAGTTCCAGGTCTGCCAGAGGATGATCGGCAGCGCGAGGACCAGCCCCACGACCGCGGAGATCTTCAACGGGATGGTGATCCCCTCGGTGGGGTTGAGGATGATCGCCCGGTCGCCGGGGATGATGCTGTGCGAGTTGTGCAGCACCGTGTGCAGCGGCTGCAGGAGCAGGCTGAGGAAGAACCCGTTGAAGATGAACGCGACGGCCGTTCCGACGATCCAGGCCGCCATCACCCAGATGAGGACGCGGCGCAACTCCTCCAGGTGCTGGACGATCGTCATCCGCCGTTCGTCGTCGCCAGCCACTCCCTGCACCTTACGTGCCTCCGGTCAGCGCGCGCGTGAGGGGCGCGTCAGCCAGAAACTGAGGGCTGCTGTGTCGTCGCGTCGGCCGGGACGGTCACAGGCTCGGCCGGCTGTACGGGCGCAGGGGCCGCCACGGGCGCGGCCACGGCCTGCACGACTGGAGCCGGCTGCGCCGGAGTTGCGGTCGTCGTCGTCCCCATCACGGCGTCGTGTGTCTCGGACGATGCCTTGCGAAACTCGCGGATTCCCTTGCCGATGCCGGCGCCAACGTCGGGGAGCTTTCCCGGCCCCCAGATGATCAGGATCACCACCAGGACGATGATGATTTCCGGCAGATGTCCGCTTAAGAAACCCATGTCAACCTCCAGTCTAGCACCATTTTTTTATCGCCCCTGAGATCAGACTGAGACCGGCGACAGTGCGCGAGCGAACGACTCGACGGTCCTGTCCACGTCCTCATCGGTGTGTGCGGTCGAAAGAAACGCGGTCTCGAATTGCGACGGCGGCCAGAGGACTCCGGCGTCAAGCCACGCCTCGTGGAGGCGACCGAAGCGCACCCGGTCGGCCCCCTTGACGTTGTCGAAGGTGCGCGCTGTGTCGATCCCGAGGAACGGGGTCACCATGCTGCCCACCCGGCCGACCGCGCAGACAACCCCGGCCGCCCCGGCCGCCGCCTCGAAGCCGGCCTGAAGCCGGTCTCCGAGGCTCTCCAACCGGTCGTAGAGCGCTGGGTCCTCACGGAGCACGTCCAGCGCTGCGCTGCCTGCCGCCATCGCCGGCGGGCTGCCTGAGAGAGTCCCCGCCTGATACACGGGACCCGACGGAGCGACCTGCTCCATGAGGTCGCGACGCCCGCCGTATGCGCCGACGGGGAGGCCGCCGCCAATCACCTTGCCGAAGAGGCTGAGATCGGGACGAACCTCGTAGCGCGCCTGTGCCCCGCCGAAGGCCACGCGAAATCCAGTCATCACTTCATCGAATACGAGCAAAGCACCCCATTTGGATGTGAGGTCGCGGAGTCCATCGAGGAACCCCGGCACTGGAGGGACGCATCCCATGTTTCCCGCGACCGGTTCGACGATCACGGCGGCGATCTGCTCGCCTTCGCGCTCGAAGGCCTCAGCCACTGCATCTCGATCGTTGTAGGGCAGCACGATCGTTCCCGCGACCGCCGCGGCAGGCACCCCAGGCGACCCGGGAATCCCGAGGGTCGCGATCCCGGAGCCCGCCTCGGCGAGGAGCGCATCGGCGTGACCGTGGTATCCGCCGGCGAACTTCACGATCCGATCCCTGCCGGTGGCGGCGCGCGCGAGGCGCACGGCGGACATCGCCGCCTCGGTGCCCGACGTGACGAAGCGGACCATGTCCACCGACTCGACGGCGTCGACGATGCGCTCTGCCAGCTCCACCTCGAGCTCGACCGTGTGGCCGTAGGCGATCCCGCGCTCGAGCTGAGCCCGGACGGCCGCCACCACCCGGGGCGGCTGATGGCCGAGGATGTGCGGGCCGTACGCGAGCACGAAGTCGATGAAGTCGTTGCCATCTGCATCGACGACGTGCGCACCCTCACCCCGGACGATGTGCGGCGGCACGCCGGGCACCGCGCGATAGGCGCGCACGGGGCTGTTGACCCCTCCTGGCAACACCCGCTCGGCTCGGTCGCGCAGTGCCCGGGCGTCGCCGTCTCTCACCGCGATCAGGTCTGCTGCCGCACGGTGATCGACCTCATCACATCCCCCTGGGCGATCTTCAGGGCCACGCTCATGCCGCTCTCCACCTGCCCGAACAGGTTGTACAGCGGCTGCAGTTGCGCCGAGTCATCGGCGATGCAGATGAAGAATTGCGACCCGTTGGTGTTGGCGCCGCCGTTGGCCATGGCCACGGCGCCCTCGATATATTTCTGGTGCACCGTCTCGTCATTGAATTGAAACCCGGGACCGCCGCTGCTGCACGTCCCGGACGGCGTCGCCGGCGGCCCGGGCACGTGCCCGATGCATGTCGGATCACCGCCCTGGATCACGAAACTCGCGACCACGCGGTGGAACGGGATGCCGTCGTAAAAATGATTTCGTGCAAGGGTCACGAACACGTTGACGGTGGTCGGCGCAAGGTCAGGTTGCAGGCAGAGGACGATGTCTCCCTTGGCGGTGGCGATCGTCGCCTGGTAGAGCTTGGTCGTGTCGATGGTCGTGGCCGGCGCCGCGCTGTAGGTGTGCACGCTTGCAGGTGGGTTGATCGGTTTGAGGATCGGCCCGAACTTGACGGTCGCGCAACTCGCGAATGGGATCGTTGGCCCCGCCGTCGGCGACGGACTTGGCGTCGGAGTCGGCGGGACAGGGGTTGGGGTCGACAGCGCCGGGAGTGGCGCACTCGCGCTGTTGACGCCGATGGCGATGGCCACGATGGCCACCACCACGACCGCCCCCGATCCGAGCACCAGAGGAAGGCGGCGGCGGCCGCCGAGCGGGTCACTCATTGATTCACTCCTTGATCTCCGCGAGCCAGCCCGCGGCGGCACGCGCGTGGTACGTGATGATCATGTCGGCACCCGCGCGGCGGATCCCGCCGAGCGCTTCGAGCACGGCGTCGCGCTCGTCGAACGCGCCGGCCGCGGCCGCGTGATGGAGCATCGCGAACTCCCCACTGGTGCAGTAGGCGGCGAGGGGGAGGTCGGTGGCGTCGCGAACCCGGGCGACGACATCCAGGTAGGTGAGCGCCGGCTTCACCATCACCATGTCGGCGCCCTCCTCGACGTCGAGCATCGCTTCACGCACAGCCTCGCGTTGATTCGCCGGGTTCATCTGGTACGCACGCCGGTCGCCCGTCCTCGGCGCGCACTCGGCAGCATCCCGAAAGGGTCCGTAGAGCACGGTCGCGAACTTTGCGCTGTAGGCGAGAATCGCGGTGTCGGTGAACCCGGACATGTCCAGGGCCTCGCGGATCGCGGCGACCTGGCCGTCCATCATCCCGCTGGGCGCGATGATATCGGCGCCCGCCGCCGCCTGACTCACCGCAGTCCGCGCGTAGAGTTCGAGGGTCGCGTCGTTGTCGACGTCGCCGTTATCGAGCAGGAAGCCGCAGTGCCCGTGGTCGGTGTACTCGCAGAGACAGCAGTCGGCGATCACGACGCACGCGTCGCCGAAGCGCTCCCGCAGCGCGCGGATCGACTCCTGGACGACCCCCGCGTCCGCGAACGCGCCCGATCCCTGCGCGTCCTTGGCGGCGGGGAGCCCGAAGAGGAGCACGCCCCCGAGGCCGAGGCCGATCGTCTCCTCCACGGTGGCGCAGAGGGAGTCGATGCTCTCGTGACTCTGTCCTGGCATCGAACCGATCGGTTGCGGCGATCGCAGGCCCTCGCGGATGAAGGCTGGGTGGATCAGCTGTCCTGCGGTCAGTCGCGACTCCTGTGCCAGACGGCGCAGCGCCGGGGTCCGGCGCAGACGGCGAGGTCGCTCGTTCGGGAAGCCCATGCGCCGTTCAGCGTAGCGGCTGGGGGGTGAGGCACTCGGTCAGCGCGGCGACCAGGCTCTCGATCGAGGGCGTACGCGCGACTGCATCGACGGTCAGACCCGCGCTTCGTGCGATATCGGCTGTCTGCTCTCCAATGCAGACGATCATCACGCCGGCGGGCAGTCCGTCGGTCCCCGCCGCCTCGGCGAGATTTCGCGCGGTGCTCCCGCTGGTCAGCGTGATCGCATCGATACCGCCGCCAAGGGCGGCGCGAAGGCGCTCCGGAGCCGAGGCAGGCATGACGCTCCGATAGATCTGCTGGACGGTCACCACGGCCCCCGCTTCGCGGAGCGCCTCCACGAGGGTGCCGCGCGCCCCCTCCGCAGCCGGAAACCACACGTTGGCGCCGTTGAGCCCGTGATCGAGCATCGCAGCAGCAAGGCCAGCGGCATCGTGGTTGACCGCAACGAGATCTGCCGGCGCTCCCAGTGCTTCCAGGGCGTCGGCGGTCGCGGGCCCGACGGCTGCGATGGACATGCCCGTCAGGGCCGGGGCGCCCGCCGCTCCGAGCACCAGACGAACCGCAGTGGCGCTTGTGAAGGCCACCCACCGAGGCGCTGGGGCGGCGCCGACCTCAGCGGCGACCCGGCTGATCGCCTCGGGATCGGCGATCGGTACGGTGGTGATCAGGGGCACCACCGCCACCGACGCACCGGCTGCGTGGAGGCTGTCGACGAGACCCTCCGCCCGCTCTCGCGTCCGCGTGACCAGGATGCGTCGCCCCGCCAGCGGCTGCGGGAGGCCGTTCACCGAAGGCGAGCCGCAACCATCGCGCCGAGCGCCTCCGCGTGCTCGAGGTCGCCCGATGCCTCGGCGCGGAGAACGGCTCCGTCGACCACAAGCGCAGCCACCAGCACCAGGCGGTCTTCCTCGATCCTGGCCCAAGCACCCAAGGGCAGGAGGCATCCACCTCCCAGACCGATGAGCACAGCTCGTTCGGCGGTCACCGCGATGCCGGTTGCGGCGTCGCCGGCCAACGCGCATTGACCGGACGCCGCGGAATCGGTGACCGTCTCGAGCGCGATCGCGCCCTGTGCCGGGGAGGGGACGAACTCGAGGGCGTCGAGGCGCTGCGTGAACCGGTGGCCGAGGGAGAGTCGATCGAGCCCTGCGCACGCAAGCACCAGCGCATCGACCTCACCGGCATCCAACTTGCGCAGGCGGGTGTCGACGTTGCCGCGCATCGGGAGGGCGCGCACACCGGGATACAGGGCCGCCAGGAATCCGGCTCTGCGCGCGCTGCTGGTGCCCACCGTGGCTCCGGCGGGCAACTCTTCGAGGCGGCGGCCGCTCGCTGTGACCACCCCGTCTCGCGCGTCTGCTCGAGCGAGGTAGGCGGCGATGCTCAAGCCCGGGGCGAGCGCCGAAGGAAGATCCTTGGCGCTGTGCACCGCCACGTCGGCGCGGCCGTCGAGCAGGCTGCGCTCGAGGTCGGCGGTGAACCAACCCTGCCCCTCGAGCTGGTCGATCGGTGCACTGCTCCGGCGATCGCCTTCGGTGCGGACGAGCAGGGTCTCGAGGTCGACGCTGCCCGCCGCCTGCAGTGCATGCGCCGCCAGCGCGGCTTGTCGGAGCGCGAGTGCGCTGCCTCGCGTGGCCAGTCGCAGCGTCGAGGTCTCCGCGGCCGGCATCAACGGTCGAGCCGGAACGCCTCGCGGATCGCCAGCGCGGTGGCGGGGTCCCCCGCTTCGCGGAGCCGGGTGACCGGTCCGTGGAGCAGCTTGCGCACCATGCTGCGCGTCAGCATCTCGATGCGTTCCCAGGTCGCCTCGTCGATGTGGCGACCGGTGCCGAAGGTCCGCGCGACCTCCTGCGCTCGAAGCGTCTCGGCCCAATCGACCAGGGCAGCGATGGTCGGCCCCGCCGTGTCCCGCTGGCCGATCACCGTGACGGTCTTCTCGAGCTCCGCATCGATGATCTCCTCCGCGGCGGGTACGGTCTCGCGCCGCTCATCGAGCCTCGCGCCGGCCCGGCGCCCGAGCTCATCGATGTCGATGAGGGTGACTCCGGGAATCTCCGCAGCGGCCGCATCGATGTCGCGAGGGACAGCCATATCGACGATGCAGAGCGGCCGCCGGGAGCGACGGCGCTGGAGCGCGTCGATCGCTGGGGCATCGAGGACGGTCGTGGCGCTGTCGGTGGACGCGATGATCACATCCACCCGGTCAGCCACGTCTTCGAGTCCCGCCAGAGAGATCGCTTCGGCCCCCACCGTTTGCGCCAGGCGGCGGCTCGATTCACCGCGCGACGTGGTCATGATCCGCGCCCCGTGGTCATGCAGGCGGTTGGCGGCCAGCCGGCTCATCTTGCCGGCGCCGACGAGAAGAACTCCCTTGTCGTCGAGGTTCCCGCACGACGAGCGTGCGCACTCCACGGCTATCTCGCTGAGCGACGCGGCCCCTCTGCCGAGCGACGTATCGGTGCGCACCCGCTTGCCGGTCGAGATGGCCCGGCGCATCACGTAATCGAGGCGCGCATCAACGGTTCCAGCGTCGCTCGCGACGCGGTGGGCCGCTCTGAACTGTCCCAGGACCTGCGCCTCTCCGATCACCATGCTCTCGAGGCCGCTCGCCACCCGGAACATGTGCATCGCCGCATCGCGGTCCTCGAGCGTGACCATGTGACGCTCGATCTGGCGAGCGCCTCCGGGGTCGAGGTATCGGGCGAGTCGCGGTGTCACCTCCGCACTGAGGTGGTCCGGGCACACCACGTAGAAATCGGTGCGATTGCAGGTCGAAAGCACTGCTGCGCCGTGCAGCCCTGCGTGCCCAACGAGGTACCGCAGGGTCGTTGCGACGCGCGCCGCTGGGATGGCCGCAGCCTCCCGCACAGCCAGTGGAGCGGTGCGAAAGCTCAGCCCGGCGGCTACCAGTCGCATCACGAGCGAGTATAGGTTGGAGGTCGCCCCGTGCCGGTTCCCCGGTGCAGGAGTTCTACGATGTGCGTGTATGGAAGCTCGCCGGCGATACGGTCGCCGCCGAGGGAGGGTGCCCACGGGCGACAAATTTCTACCAAGGCTCGGTCCGGCGGGCGCCGAGCCCTTTGCGGCGCTCGACGATGCCATCGATTCCTGGAGTGCCGAACGGCCTGCTCCGGACACGCCCATCGAGGCGCTTCACTTCGTCGCCCTCGATTGCGAGACCACGGGCCAGTCGCCGCATCACCTTGTCGAGCTGGGAGCGGTTGCCTTCACGATGCGCGACCACCTGATGAGCTTCGAGACCCTCGTGCACAGCAACGATCGGATCAATCCATACGCTCGCCGTATCCACGGGATCGACGCCGCAACCCTCAACGGCGCGCCACCGGTATCAGCGGTGGTCGAACGGTTTCAGCGGTTCGCGCAAGGCGCCGTGCTGGTGGAGCACAGTGCCGATGCGTTTGACACCAGGCTGATCGGACGTGCCATCGGCTCGAGCCTTGACGCCGACAACGTCGATACCACCAGGCTCGCGGCCAAGCTCTTCGACCTGAAGGACACCATCGGACTCGAGCGGCTTTGCCGGGAATTGGGCGTCGTGCACCGCAAACCGCACCACGCCCTCGCCGATGCGGAGGCCACCGCCGCCTGTTTTGTGGAGTTGGTACGCCGTGGCGGTGAGCGTTTCAACTGGCGGACACTCGGCGATCTGCTGGTTGCCGGCAAACCCCCTGCATTCGCTCCGGACACCGGTGTCGCGCCGCCGGGCGCGCAGCCCAAAGGCGCCGAGTCGAGCTCGCGGCAACGCCGCCGGCGTTGACAGCACGCCCAGCGCTGCATACCATCCACTCGAACCAACCCCACCCATACCGGGTCGCGCGTCTGCGCCCCGGCGATTCATCCCGGTTCGTCTCGAGGTCACTGCGATGCTCAGCCACGTCAACAAGCCCGAGGCGATCGGTGCCGCATCGGCCGCCCTCGGCGGTTTCGTAGCCTTTCTGCCCTGGTACGGCTACGCCTCCGGCAATGCGCATGTGACAGTCAACGCATTTCGCGCGTCATTGCTGGGGGACGTGTTCTTCGTGGCGATTGCCGGCGCGATCCTCCTGCTGCTCATCGGACGCGGCTTTGTGGATGATGTGGTCACTCCCTACATTCCCGAGACCACGGCCCACGCGACCGCAGCGGCGCTGGCGATCGGGAGTGTCCTCGTTGAGCTGATTCTCGCGAGGGCCACCGGGCGCTCACTGAGCATCGGCATCTTTTTGGCCTTGATTGCAGCGGGCGGCCTCTGCACCGCCGCGGTGTTGCGCCGCCTGCATCCGGATCGTCGCCGAATTGGTCGCGAAACTCTTTCCCATGAGGGTCTGATTACCCCATAATCCAGCGATCCGCGCTCGGGGGACGTGGCGCCCCCGGGTCCCCGCCGATGCCACAGTTGCTCATTCAAGCCTGGGAGGAACCACCCGAAGACATGGCCAACATCCTGACCGACCCGCCCTTCGCGGCAAACCCGCCTGTCAAAGTGAACGTCCCTGCCAAGACGTTGGGCTTGGTGCTGCTCGTCCTGGGTGCCATCGGCATCATCCTTGGCCTCATCGGGCTTCTCGGCACCTTCGGGGTGTGCACCGTCGCCGGCGTCTCAATCGGCGGCTGCGGATTCCCGATCCTCTGGCTGTTGGGAGCACTCATCGGGCTGGTCGGCGTCTGCGTCGGCACGCTCGGCGCATATCAGATGTATCAGCTCAACCGCGATGGCAAGCGCCTGGTCATCTATGGACTCGCGCTCGGGTTCCTCGGTGCGATCGTCACCCTGATCGGCAACATCATCTTCTACAGCGGGCTCAGCATTCTCGGGGCCGGGTACGGCGGTGCGATCTTCGGACTGATCATCGACGCCATCGTCTACGGGATCGTCTGGTACCTGGTCATCATCAGCCGCTGGCCTGGCGATGCGCCACTCGTGGCCACGGGATCGACCGGTGGATATGGCAATCCTCCGGGTGGCTACGGCAGTCCGCCGCCACCACCGCCGCCCAGCGCCTGACGAGTATCGGCCTGGGACGGCACGGCCATCCCGACGGTATCCGGCCCGCGTCTGGCGGTGAGGATCCCCTCGGGTACTGGTCGGGTCAGGTCATCGCGCGCCCCAGCGCCTGACAGTCGGGAGTGAGCGACGGCCCCGACCTCCGCTCCGGCAACGGCGCCGGAGTCGTCGCCGGCGTTTGCGGCATCCTGGCGCTCGCCCTCTCGTGGATTCCGTTTGTCGATTACCTGAGCCTGGTCCTTGGCGCGCTGGCGATCACCCTCGGCATTCTCGGGGTCCGGCGTGCCAACGCCGACCCCGGCGCGGGCAAGGCAATGGCGATTGTTGGCATCGCCTGTGGAGTCGCGGGTTTTGCGATCGCCGCTATCGTCCTGCTGCTCATTTACACGCTGCTGCAGACGACAACGGTCGCCGGAGCCTAGGTCGACACTCAGACACTGAATTCGGCCACCACCGGGTAGTGATCCGACGCCACCGCGGCGTCGGGATCCGGCCACGTCCTGCCGCCGACCACGTCCGAGCCGAGCACGTGCGGGGCAAGATCGTCGGTCGCGAAGATGTAGTCGACGCGCGCCGACAGCTGCCAGGTCGCGCACGTGAGCCCGCGGGCGCGCGGATGGACGCGGCGGTAGCAGTCGATATACCCCTCCTTGAGGAGACGCTCAACCGTCCAGCGTTCGATCATCCGGCCGAGAAGCCGGTCCATGGAGCGCGACACCGGTAGGCCAGCGGTCAGCGGCGAAACGACGCGTGGCAACGTGGGAATGCCGCCGAGGAGTCGGGGGTCGACCCCGGCGCGACGCCACCGGTCGGCGAGACCATTGCTCTCGCCTTTCGCCTCGGGGTCGAGCGGCGTGAGGATGCCATTGGGTCCCGCCACAAGCAGCCCGGCGCGACGCAGGTCGTTCATGCGCCGGAAGAACGACGTCGCGAGGATGTCATCCCCAGGCGACAGCGCGTTGAAATCTCCGATCAGGATGTGCGGTAGTGGCGGCTCGTCGGCGATATCGGTAAGCACCGCACCGATCTCTCGGATGCGCCGTGCCTCGCCTTTATTGCGATCGCCAAAGCGCGCAGCCAGGTGCAGGCAGTGCACGCCGAGCACCGGAAGCTCGTTCCCGCCGGTCTCGATATCGCAGTGCAGATGGGAGCGCAGCATCCGGCCGTGATGCCGGCGGTTGCGCCAGGCGCGCACCGGCAGTCGTGTCAGGATCGCCGTGTGCATCGGCGAATCGGGGTCGCTCGGCTCTCCGAGCAACATCGCCATGTCAAGATCAGCCGCAAGGGCTCGGATGCGCTCCACCTCGCGGACCTCCTGGAGCGCGATGATGTCAGCGTCGAGGCGCCGGAGCACGTTGCGAACCAGGTCCAGGCGACGCTCGCCACCCAGCAGGATGTTGTACGTGGCGACGCGAATCCCGCGTCGCGCCCTTTTTCTGGTTCGCGACATCGACCGAACTTACAATGCCACGGTGCAGCCCCAGCGCGACGCACATCTCACCGAGCTCGTCTTCCTCGATCGTGGTCCGATCGCGCTGCGCAGTGTCGCGGTGGCGGTTGCCGCAGCCGCATGCGGTGTCGCCGGAACCCTGCTCGTGCGCCTGCACCAGACGCTTGCGGCACAGCTTGCGGCACACATGGCGCTCAATCCACTGCAGACACTCATCGCCACAGGGTCAAACCCACGCACGCTCTGGCCGGGGTGGGTCGCGGCGCTGTGTTTTGGCACTGCGGTTCTGCGCCTGCGCCGTGGCGCGACCGAACCACCCCCGGGCCGCACCGCGGTCGAGCACCAGACCCTCAGCCAGCTTCGTGGGGGTCTGCGCCGCGAGTACCGAATCGTCCGCATGGTGTTGATCGTCGTCTGTCTGTTCGCCGCGGTCGATGTCGCGCGGACGGTCGCCACGCTCATCGCCTCGCAGTCGGGCGATACGGCGATCTCGATGTCGATGCCCGCCACGGTGGTCGAAAGCCTGGGCTATGTTGCGGCCGCGGTTGTCCTGGCGGCGTGGGCTCGCGCCTTCGGCGCCGAGGTGCGCCGGCTCGGTGCGCTCTGACCCGGTGAGGCGACGCGCGCACGGCGCAGCTCAGATCCGGCGCTCCACGACGTAATCGCACACTCGCTCGAGGGTTTCGCGAGCGGTCGACTGTGGAAACGCCGTCAACTCGACGGCTGCTTCGCGTGCGAATTCCTGGGCGCTGCGCTCCGCCTCCGCGATCGCATCGGACCCGCGAACCAGGCTGACCACCGTGTCGAAGTCCTCCTCGTTGAGGTCATCCTTGGCCAGAATACGCCGCAGGCGCCCGCTCACCCGGCGGTCGTTGAGCGCCAGCATCAGCGGGAGTGTCACCGTGCCCTGGCGAAGGTCTGCGCCGACCGGTTTGCCCACCTCGGCGCTGGTGGCGATGTAGTCCAGGACGTCGTCGGCGATCTGGAAGGCCATCCCCAGGCTGTGGCCGTAGCGGCGCAGGCTCTCGACCGATGCGGCGTCCAGTCCCGCGATCAGCCCGCCCCCGTAACAGCTGGTGCTCACGAGCACCGCCGTCTTGCGCCCGATCTTGCGGTGGTAGTCGGCGATCGACTGGTCGTACGCGTTGCGGGTGGTCATCTGCAGCAACTCCCCCATGCAGATGGTCATGACCGCTCGGCTGATCGCGGAGTCGACCGCGGGCATGCCGATCTCCGCGAGCAGGTACGCGCCTTTCGCAAAGTAGTAGTCGCCGATGATCACCGCGGGGTCCGGTCCGAGCGCCTCGTGAATCGTCGTGATCCCGCGCCGCGTGGGCGCCTTGTCGATCAGGTCGTCGTGCACCAGGGTCGCCGTGTGGATGAACTCGATGCCCATCGCCAGGTTGTAGACGTCGTTCGAGTCGGCGTTGCCGAGGCGGGCGGCCAGGATGACCAGCGCCGGTCGGAGGCGCTTGCCTCCCGCCTTCACGATGTGGGACATCGCACTGGCCATCGGCCCGAGGTCGGCGGCGATCTCGGCGTCGAGACGCCGCTCGAACTCCACCAACTCGGCGGAGATCGGCTCCAGGAGCTCTTCGGCCACGATGCTCATGACCCCGCCGCCACGCGAATCGTCTGCGCGATGGGCCGGACCAGGCGGGGTGCCGGGAGTGGCTCGTCGAAGAGGCGCGCTGCGCTGGCTCGGAAACGTGCCGGAGCTGCGGTGACGAGCATCTCGGTCAGCGCCGTCAGCGCTTTCGAGCCTTGCGTGGCATGGTCACCGGCGCCAATGCGGTTGACG